>CANHZG010000059.1 GCA_947464995.1 Comamonadaceae bacterium
GGTTTTCAAGCTACGCGACATCCGTGATGTGATTACCGGATTCTTCATCCGGTAGCGGCTGGACGGCCGCGGATATTTACTTATTTGACCCGTCACACCGATTGGTGTGGTAGGTACTGAACTTGACGGCGAACACGCTGGCCGTCGCGGTTTCCGACGATCAGGTCACGGCGGGGGCTGGTTTTTGCTTTTTCAATGAAAACCATGCTGTCGTAGCAATGTATCGACGCGGCTGTGTTGGTGAACCGGGTGACACCGAGTGCGCCGCGGGTGTGGTATGCGTTGAGCTGGTCAATTAGATTTTTGGTGGTTTCGATGAATGTGCCAGGCTTGCGGACGCCACCGCCCAATTCCTCCCAGTAGTTGGTGTGTAGGTCTTCTACGACATAAATTCCGTCTTCTTTCACATCGTCGAACAGCGCATTGAACGAAATGATCTGGTCTGCTGAAATGTGACTGCCGTCGTCAACGACTAGGTCAAATGGACCAAATTCATCGATGATTGACTTTAAGAATTCTTTGTCGTTTTGACTTCCTATCCGGATATTGATCTGGTCTTCAACGTGTGCGATGCAGGTTGGTTCAATATCAATCCCCAGGATAGTGGCGTGTGGTCCAAAATACCGTTTCCAAAGTTGCAATGAACCCCCATGCAAGCAACCAATTTCCAATACGGTCAATGGTTTATTGACATATCTTTGGAAATGTTTTTCATAAATTGGTAAGTAATGCGACCATTTGAAAACGTCTTTACCAGGGTTTTCATAAAACAAGGACCAAAGGCTCATGATGAACTCCTGTCTGGGTGAAGGTTAGATTGAGCGGAAATTATTTTAATTTTTATGCTGTGGAATGCTATCAGATAAAGATATCTAAAAACCCAGGGAAGAAAACAATAAGCAGTGTCCGACCCCGTGGGTTTTGATGGTGGCATCTTCTCGTAACGGCCATCGACCTGAACCCAAAAAAGCCACCCGAAGGTGGCTTTTTCACGAAGCAGCTTGCGCCGCTGCCGTTTGGCTTACTTGAGCAAGGCCAACACGCTTTGGGGCTGCTGGTTGGCTTGCGCCAGCATGGCGGTGGCGGCTTGTTGGATGATCTGGGTTTTGGCCAGCTTGGTCGTGGCGACCGCATAGTCCGTATCTTCAATACGGCTGCGTGATGCAGACATATTGGTAGAGATATTGTCCATGTTGTCAGCAGCATAGGTCAGCTGGTTGATACCGGCACCCAGAGCAGCGCGCTGGGCGTTGACGATGTCGAGTGCCGAGTCCAGCAGACCGACAGCCGTGGTACCGGTTCCGGTAGTTTTCACGTCCGATGTACCCGACAAGCCCAAACCTGCCAGCGTGGTGGCTGTGGTCGTGGTGATCGTGATCGCACCGGTGGATGCACCGCTAGACGACGCGCCGATGGTGAAAGTCTGCGCTGCGCTGGTGGTAGTGCCGTTCCACTTCGTTTCGCTGGCGATCTTGCCGATTTGGGTCGACAGGGCTTGGTACTCGGCGTCAGCGTAGCTCAGCTGCGTTGTTGAATAAGTGCCAGATGTTGCTTGCACGGCGAGTTCACGCATGCGCTGCAGCATGTTGGTGGTTTCGATCAGGGCGCCGTCGGCGGTTTGCAGCAAGCTGACACCGTCGTTGGCATTGCGCACAGCCTGGTTCAGGCCGCGGATGTCTGCCGTCATGGTCGATGCGATGGCTGCGCCGGCTGCGTCGTCCTTGGAAGAGTTGATGCGCTTGCCGGTTGACAAGCTGCTCATGGCTTCTTGCATATTGCGCGAGTTCACTTTGATCGAGCTTTGTGCAAAGAGTGAGCTGACATTGGTGTTAATAACTGACATGGCGGTACTCCTAAAAATTTAAAAATGGTCCAAAAGGTGCAATCTGACAGAATATTTCATCACTTGGATTCAACTACTGCTAGGTCACTACAGAAAGTAAAACTGCACCTTCTGTTACTGAATGAATCGGCGGCTGAAATATTTTCTTTAACGAAAACTTGAAAAAAACTAGGTTTTGTTGTTGTAAAGAAGTCCCTTCATATCGGCTATCTTGTGGGACAGCGTCATGAAGTCTTCGGTTGGTATTTGGCGGACCACTTCACCCGACTGGGTGTTGCGTACCGTTACTACCGTGCGTTGCGAAACCTGGTCAAACGAGAAGCCCAGGCCTTGCTTGCCAGAGCTCACTTGCTCATTGAGCATGTTGAGCACTTCTTGCATACTTTTACGCAGCTTGTTGGCGTCGTAATTGGTCTCCATTGGTTTGGGCGCGCTCACCTTTGGTGTCGCCACCACCGGTGCAGCCGAGACCTGGCCACCAGAGCTAACCGGCGGCCCTATGGGTGCAGGGCTGCGACCCATATTGCTGATACTTTGAACATCGGAACCCATATTTGCCGTCCTTTCTTAAGACATTGAATTTGCCGTCAACTGACGGTCGTCTGCAGTGGGGGTCCACGCAGAAGGGCAATCAGTAATTGGGGAATCGGCAGCACCCTGGAAAACTTGAGCCGCTTAAGCGACATTAGTTGTTGGTGTACGTGGACATCATTCCGTCAAAGGTGCCGGTCAGGCTGGAGCGCAAAGAGTTGCTTTGGCCCACCATGGACTCCATCACACTGAACTGCTTGGTGTAATTGATCAGCAGGTCGGCCATACGGGTTTCAAGCTTTGCCAGTTCTTTGTTGTAGTCGGTGATCTTGGATGTGGCGTTCGTACTCTGGGAGAGTAGGGTGCCGGTGCTCGAGAGCATGGTGGTCAGGGTGTTGATGGCCACGCCGGCCACGCCGGCCACGTCAGCGTCGGTCTCGCTGGTCGACACATACTCGGTGTCAATGTCAGCGGTGAGCATGGTGACTGCGTCGGCGTAGTTCGATGCCAGTACCGTGTCCAGCGTGGTGGTGTTCAGCGTGAGCTCGCCTTTGAGGTTCACCGACACGCCCAGATCGCGCAGCGCAGCGATGTCGTTGCTTGCGGTGGCCGATGTGTCAAAAATAATGTCTCGCAGTTGGCTTTGCAAGCTTTGAACCGTGCTGTCACCCACCAAGCTGGCGCCGTAGCCAGAGACTTTGGATGTTTTGCTGGCCGCCTCGGTCAGCACGGTGTGCACATCGTTGTAGGCTGCTACCAGCGCGGTGATGGCGGCTTTCACTGGGCTGGTGTCACGCACCAGGTCTACGCTGGTAGCACTGCTGGTTACGCTCGAAAAATTCAAGGTCACACCTGGGATGGCGTCACTCACCTGGTTCGTGCTACGCGTCAGACTCAAGCCGTCGACCGTCAGCGTGGCGTCGGTGGGCGCCGTGGTGGTAAAGCTCAGGTCGCCGCCCGATATCGAGAAGGCGTTGTCCGTTCCGGTGTCGCCATTGACCACGATCTGGTAACCGCTGTCGGTCTCAATCAGTGCTGCGGTCACGCCCAGGTTGGCTGCGTTGATGCAACTTACCACACCGGTGGGCGTGGCGTTGGCGCTGCTGATGGAGACGGTTTGCGCCACGCTGCTAAAGGCCAAGCCGTCCAGCGTAATGTCAAACGCGGTGCTGGAGTTGACGGCGTCGGTGGTGGTGGTGTAGGCGGCACTGATCGAGCGCTGCGGTGTGGCTAGCGCAGTCACGGTCACCGAATGGCTGCCGGTGGTTGCCGCAGAGCTGGTGGTGATATAAAACGCGTTCGTCTGGGCGCTGCTTACAGCGACGGCGCTGAAGTCGGTCTTGGTATTGAGCGACTCGAAAGCGGTTTTGAATGTGGCCAGCGAACTGGCAACGGCTGCGTATCCCGATATGCGGGCTTCGGACTTGGCGATTTTTTTGTCAATCACGTCCTTGCGCGGTGTGCGCTCGGCGTCCACCAGACCCTGGGCCAGCGCCTTGACGTCCACACCCGAGCCAGCGCCCAGAGCGCTGATGACATTGGTGTTGCTAGCGGATGTGCTGCTAGCGGACGTGGTGGACAAGGTGTGCTCCGGGGGGATAGTTTGTGGTCATAGGGGAAATCGGCTGCAGCGCCCCAAACTTGAGGCGCCTGCCTTACCTGATGTAGTTGAACAGGCTGAGCTGCGAAATTTTTCCAAAACTGGCTTGCGCTGCTTCCATGGACAGGAGCTGCTGCTGCATTTTGGTGATTGCGCTGGCGTAGTCCAGGTCTTCCACGCTGGAGAGGGCGGTTTGCAGGTTGATCTTGGTGCTGTCGAGCGCTGCGCCTTGCTGTTCCACCACGCGCAGGTCGGTTCCGCTTTCTGCTTGGGCCAGCACCACGCCTTTGTGCAAGTCGCCCAGCTCGCCAATGCCGCGCGCAATGGCCGCGTTGTCGGGTTCAGCGACTCCTTGGGTCCAGATGCCGGCCACCAACTCATCGATCGATTGGAAAAAGCCTATGCCTACCGATTCGCCGTCGGTGCTGCGCACCACCCGCACAAATGCGCTGGTGCCCGGGCGGTTCATATTCACCGTGCGCTGCTCGCCCACGGCTACGCTGGTACGGGTTTGGTCACCCTGGTAAAGCACGGTTCCGTCACTTTGGCTTGCAAACGCCTGCGTGCGCGAGCGGCTGCCGGAAAAAATGTAATTGCCGCTGGTGTCTTGGCTGTTTGCCAGGCTCAAAAGCTGGTTGCGCAGGCCTTTCATTTCGGTTGCAATGGCTTGGCGGCTGGTGCTGCTTTGGGTGCCGCTGTTGGCTTGAATGGCAAGCTCTTTGAGGCGTATCAGCACATCGCTGGCGCCGCCCAAGG
Organism: Comamonadaceae bacterium; assembly: GCA_947464995.1. GTDB lineage: Bacteria > Pseudomonadota > Gammaproteobacteria > Burkholderiales > Burkholderiaceae_C > Allorhodoferax. The sequence goes on from CANHZG010000059.1 coordinate 4,731, forward strand.
TGGTGCTTTCGTTTTCGAGTCGGGTTTGCGCCGAGTCCAGTGTGGCGCTGTAGCTGTCCTGGCGCGCAATGACCGACTTCAGTCGCGCAATGGCACCGGCCTGGTCGGGCGCGTCGCTGGGGTTGAGTACTTGTTTGCGGGCAGCGATCTGGGCCTGGGATTTGGCCAGGTCGTTTTGAACCGCGTTCATCTGCGTGCTGGCACGCTCAAACAGGAGGCTGGTGGATATTTGCATGGTTCGCCCCGGTGGTTAACGTACTTGCAGAATGCTGTCAAACAGCTGGCTGGCTACTTGCAACACCTTGGCGGCGGATTGGTAGGCTTGTTGGTAGCGGATCAGGTCGGCGGCTTCTTTGTCTAGGCTTACACCCGAGAGGGCGTCGCGCGAGCTAACGGCCTGGTCGTGCACCACGGTCAAGGCAGTTTGCGCAATCGTTGCTTGCCGGGCAATGTTGCCCATCTCGTTGACGTGGTCGATGTAGGCGTTGGACAGCGTTTTGTTGCCCACCACCGTTTTGGTTTCCAGCGCGGCCATGGCCAGCATGTTGTCGTTGTTGCCAATGCCGTCCTGGTTTCCGTCGAGCGAAAACACGTCTCCCGACTTGGGTGGCGCGGTAAAAGACAGGTTAAGGCCCTGGTAGCTGATGCCCGGATCGAGTACGCCTGGCACCAGCGTGCGCTGTGCCAACAGGGTGCCGGTACGGCTGTCGGTGATGGTGTATTCGGTATCGCTCAAAAAATCAACCTGCATGGCGTTGTTGCGCAGGTTTTGCTTGGCGTCTACTGGTTTTCCAGCATAGCTGGCCGACACCGAAGCAATGCCCGCACCAGTAACAAATACCAGTAAATCGTCTTTGACAGCGCCATTGATGAAGGCGCCGGTTCTAAATCCCAGCCGGGCCAAGTCGGACGGCGTTCCGTCGGGCGCCATACCTAGTTGAATGGGTTTGGTAATAGTTACCTCATCGGCATCGGTCAGAGGCTGGGTCAGACTCACCTGGCCGCGGTAGGTGCCAGAGTTCAGGCCCAACGCGTTGGTGGAATTAGATACGGCAGAGCTTGTGGCTGACAGGGTGATGTCACTGCCGTCGGCGTTGGTCAGCACAAAGTCGCCGTTGGACGTGGTCTTGGCACTAAAGCTGCCGTCGCTGGATGCATTGATCGCGTTGACGAGGCCCGCCGCGCTGGTTGCCGCGGAGGTGTCGATGGTGGTGCCGTTGATCACCAACGGCATGCCGTATTTCAGTTGCGATGCATCCAGGCGAATTTCATTCACCGCGGTAGCCGTCACGCCGGTTTGCGTTGACAAGGTGTTGATCCAGTCTGCCACGGCGCCGGCCTGTAGGGTGGTGCCGTCGGCTGGCGCGTCCAGCGCACCCAGCGCAATGCCGTTGAGCGTGAGCGTATTGGCCGCGATGCCACCCGAAATCGCCTGCAGGCGGTCGCCTTGCAAAACCGCTGGGAATGGGGTGTAGCCCGAGACCTTGTCGTTGCTGTCGTACACCGGTTGCATTTGCACTTGCGCCTGCGCACCGTAAAACACCGTCATGCCCTTGTAGCTCAGGTTCTTGCCCAGGCCAAAGGATATGCCCGCACCGGTCGTCAGGGCCAAGGGGCTGCGTGCCGGTGTCGTGGGGTTGGAGGTGATGATGAGCCGGGTGTTGTCGTTGGGGTCCAGCGAAATGTCGGTAATGCCTGCAGCCAAGGCCGCGTCGCCAGCAAGGATGCTGTCTTTTCCCGCCACCACCCGTGCCGCCGTGGCCGCGGCCGTGTCGCCGGTGGTGGAGTCGGGTATTTCGATGCCCAAAAAGCTTTGTGCGCCGATGGCGGTACCGCTGAGTTGGACCGACTGCTTGGCCGCATTCAGGTACCTATCGCTGTAGGTCGCGCCAAGCGCAAAGCCGTTGTAGTCGTTCATGACCGCATCCAGTGTGGTGCTGTCGTTGGCCATGGACTGGCCCAGTATTTGGCGCCCGTCTCGCGTCAATATTTGCAACTGCTGGCCGGGCTGCATGTTGTCGAGGTAAATGGCTACGTCTTGCATGCCATTGGCAATGTTGGCTATTGGCGTAGCAGGCACGCTGCCCGAGACATTAAAGGTCCGTGCGGCGCTGGGGTGGCTGTTGTTGACCAGCATCTGCTGCAAGGGTGCTGGCCCGGCCGGGGGCGGTGCGGCAGCGGTACCCGGCGCCGGCGCTTCGTCAAAACTGACGCTGGCATTGGTGCCACTGGTGTTGTTGCTGGCCTCAATCACCCGAAACTGCGCTGCGGCGGCAACCAGCATCGGGTCTTCCAAGGCGACCTGGATTCCCCCCGCCACCGAACTGGCGCTGGGGTTAAAACTAAACAGTGCCAGACCGGGGTTGCCGTAGCCGTCAATGCCCTGCTGGTGGACGGCGTTGCTTTCGTTGGCGAAAGTCTTCGCCAAGCCGTCCAAGGCGCTGCGCGTGCTGCCCAAGACCTGGTCGCGAAACGACATCAAGCCTGCCAAGGTTCCACTGGTAACACCCGTCAGTGCCGAGGGCTTGCCATAGGGGTCCAGCATGAGCGAAACTTTGCCGCTGGACGTGCCGTCTGAAATGGCGGCGATATCGATCGATTTGTTGGCCTCAACCACCACGTCTTTTGTAATCGACGCGCCCAGGCTGACGGTGACGGTGCCGTTCATGCTGAAAGACGTGGTCACGTGTGCAAAGCCCGACAGCTTGCGCAACAGCGAGTCGCGCTGGTCTAGTAGGTCGGGCGGTTGGGCCGCCTCGGTGCGCTGTTTGGTCAGTTGTCCGTTGACCAGCGCAAGCTGCTTGGTCAGCGTGTTCATTTGCGACACCGTGTTGTCCAGGGTGTTCTTGGTCTCGTCCTGAATCAGGTCGAGTTGGCCCGACAGCTGCCCGAAGCGTTGCGCTACGCCCTCTGCATCGCGCACAAAGCTGCTACGCAAAATGCTCGAAGACGGGTCCACCGACAGCGCGCGTGCGGAGGTGAAATACTGGTCCAGGGCGGTGTTTAGCCCCATGGTCTGGCCGCCCATTACGTCAATCACGCGGTTGGCGTAGGTCACCATGGGGCCCTGGCTGGCCAGGTCGCTGTTGGTGTCGCGCAGATTGGACTCAATAAATGCGTTGTACTGGCGCTGGATGTTTTCTACCGCCACGCCGGTTCCGAAAAACAGGCCACCCTGCTGGGCAACCGGCAAGGCTGACATCGACACCGATTGGCGCGAGTAGCCATCCGTGGCAACGTTGGCAATGTTGTTGCTGACCGTGGAGAGCGCACTTTGGTAGGCAATGACGGCATTGCCTGCGATGCCTGCGACATCACTCACGGTGTGCTCCCGTCATCGGCTTGGTTTTGGTGTTGGGTTTGGGCTTGCAGCGGCCCGAAGCGCTGCTGCAGCGACATAGGGCCACCGGTGCGCGGCAGTGGCAATCCTGCTGGCGGCGCTCCATTGATCGCCATGGCTTTGGCAGGCTCAGGCAGCAGGCTCATGCTGCGCGCTTGCAATGCACTGGCGGTGCTCACCGGTGCGTTGTTGCCGTCGGGCATGTGCTTGACCAGCATGTCTGCTAGGCCCAGGCTGTTGCGCTTGGCCATGGCCATGGAGACTTCTTTGTCAAACATGCCTTCAAACGTGTCTTTGCCAGCCGACTCGACCAGGTCGCTCTTGGGCATCGCGTCGCGCATGGTTTTCATCATCATTTGCAAAAACATGGCTTCAAACTGCTGCGCGGTCTCGCGCGTGGCCGCCTTGGCGTCCGTGCGGGCCTGGCCTTTGAGCTTGCCCAGGCCACCAAAATCGAGGTACGAGCCCGTCACGCCTGCTGTAGCAGCGGCAGGGGGGAGGGCGTTGGAGAGCGGGTCCATGGCAGTTCGTTGGGTGCTTTGGCTGTCGGTCGGGCTTAGATCACCAGCAATTCGGCGCGCAAGCTGCCGGAGCTTTTGAGCGCTTCCAGGATGGCAATCAGCGCCGAGGGCGTGGCGCCCACTTGGTTGACCGCGTCAACAATCTGACGCAAGTCCACCCCAGGCTGGAAAAGGAACATGGGTTTGTTGGGTTCGCTGACTTTGATGTCGGCGTTTTGTACCGCAGTAGTGCTGCCGTTGGAGAAGGCGCCTGGCTGCGACACCTCGTTGGTCATGGCCACCGACACGCTGATGGTGCCGTGCGTCACCGCTGCCGCCGTGACCCGCACGTTGCGGCTGATGACCACGGTGCCGGTGCGTGCGTTGACGACTACGCGCGCCGGCGGCTCGCCGGGCTGCACGTCGATGTTCTCAATCATGCTCACGAAGGACACGCGTTGGCTGGTGTCCATGGGCGCGCGCACCACGATGGACACGCTGTCCAGGGCCGTGGCCACGTCAGCGCCAAACTTGGCGTTAATGGCTTGGATGATGCTTGACGCAGTGGTGAAGTCACCGTCGCGTAGGTTCAGAAGCACGTTGTCGGTTTTGTCAAAGGGGTTGTTCACGGCACGCTCCACCGTGGCGCCACTCGGGATGCGGCCCGATGTGGCCACACCCACGGCCACCTTGGAACCCGCGCCGCTAGCGTCCACCCCCGTGGCGGTGAGCGAGCCCTGGGCCAAGGCATAGACCTGACCGTCCACGCCGCGCAAGCTGGTGAGCAATAGACTGCCTCCGCGCAAATTGGTTGCCTTGCCGATGGCCGAGACGTTGATGTCAATGCGCTGGCCGGGCTTGGACATGCCGGGCAGTTCTGCGGTAATCATGACCGCTGCGACGTTTTTCAAGTCGATCTTGCCGCCGCTGGTGGCGGCCTCAAAGTCGCTCAACGGGTTTTCCTGGCTGACGCCCATGCGGTTGAGCAGGGTTTTCATGCTTTGCGTGGTAAACGACAGGTCCGACCCGTCGCCCGTACCTTGCAGGCCCACGACCAAGCCGTAGCCGATGAGCTGGTTGCCGCGCATGGCGGCCATGGTGGTCAGGTCCTTGATGCGATCTGCGTGCGCCGCAGAAAACGGCAGCACCCATAGCAAGCCAAGCAAGGACAGGGTGTGAAGAATTTTTTTCATGCAGTGCACCGGTGCGGCCCTTAGAAAGGCCAGAGTTTGAGCAGACCGCTGGTGGCCCAGCCCGCACGGCTGGCGGCCGCCATGTCGCCGGTGCCGCGGTAGGTAATTTGCGCATTGGCCAGGCGGCGCGACTGCACGGTACCGTTCGGTGCGATATCGTCCGGGCGCACGACGCCCGCGACCTGGATGATTTCTGCGCCCTCGGTCAACGCAAGTTGTTTTTCGCCGCGCAAGACCAGGTTGCCATTGGCCATGACGTCAATTACCGACACGGCGATCGAGCCCGTCAGGCTGGCCGTTTGGTCGGCGGTGCCGCTGCCTTCGTTTTTGATGGTGCCGCCCAGCAGGTTGGCCGCAGGTAGCAAGCCCCCGCCCATGGCAGCCGGGATCACGTCGTTGCTCGAGGTGCGCTTGACCACACCGCTTTGGGTGCGACCGGCCTGGGTGGATTCATTGAGCAGCACCGTAATCACGTCACCCACTTGGAACGCACGACCACGGCCAAAAAAGCTTTCGCTCTGCACGCCGCTGTAAATGGCGCCGGTAACCGGGGCGGCTTGGGTTTGCACGATGGGGTACACCGGGCGAAACCCTTCGGAATGCGCTAGCGGCTCGCGCGGCAAAACCGAGCAGGCGCCCAAAGCCAGGGACAGGGTGGCGGTCAACAGGGTTTTCATAGCCGTGCCTGCTTACATGTTTTGGTTGATGTACTTGAGCATGCCGTCTACGGCAGAGATCGCCTTGGAGTTGATCTCATAGGCGCGCTGGGTTTCGATCATGTTGACCATTTCTTCCACCACGTTCACGTTGGACGCTTCGAGGGTGCCTTGCATCAGGGTGCCCGCACCGGCAGTTCCCGGGGCGATGATTTGCGGCACGCCGCTAGCAGGGGTTTGCAACAACAGGTTTTGACCTGCGGATTGCAGACCGGCCGGGTTCAAGAAGCGCGCGAGTTGGATTTGGCCCAGCACCTGCTGACCCGCACCGCCTTGCAATTCGACCGATACGGTTCCATCGCGTCCAATGGTTACGCTGGCGGCCGTGTTGGGGATGGTGATAGGGGGTTGCAGCGGCGCGCCATTGGATGTGACCAGTTGTCCGGTTGCCGACACTTTGAAGTTGCCGTCGCGCGTGTAGGCCGTGGTGCCGTCGGCTTGCAGAATCTGAAAATGCCCTTCACCGGCGATGGCCAGATCCAGCGGGTTTTGGCTGTTGACCATATTGCCCTGGGCGTGCAGTTTTTCGGTGGCCACCACGCGCACACCGGTTCCCAGCATTAGGCCGGTAGGGGCTTGGGTGTTAGCACCTGTCTGACCACCGGCTTGGCGGACGTTTTGGTAAAGCAGGTCTTCAAAAACCGCGCGGTCGCGCTTGAAGCCCGTGGTGTTCACGTTGGCCAGGTTATTGGAGATTACGTTCATGCGCGTTTGCTGCGCGTCGAGGCCCGTTTTGGCCACCCACATTGATGCGTCCATCGTCAGCTCCTTGGATTGTTAAGTTATGGCCTTACACGCAAAGTCCGTGCCCGAAAATCCGTCAGCTGGCTTTCATCATCGTTGCACCAGATTCGTCACATGTCTTGCTTTCTTTAATCATGTTGACCTGCTGCTCAAACGAGCGGCTCTGGTCCATAAGCTTGACCATGACCGACAGGGCGTTCACATTGCTGCCTTCTAAAGCGCCGGCCGTTAATTGCGGCCTGCCGCCGGGGGTGGTAATGTCCGCGCCGAATTCGGCGCCCACCACTTGAAACAGCCCGTCTTCGCGGCGCTGCAAGGGGGTTTGCGCGGCGTCTCGCAGCATCATGTTGCCAATTAGCAGGGGCGGTATGTTGGGCGCCTGTGCCGGATCGGCGCCAAAAACCGAGCCGTCAGATCGGATCGTGACCCGCACACCGGGTGGAATGGTGATGGCGCCGCCGCCTTGGCTGCGCACCAGGTGGCCCGAGCCGTTTTCCAACACGCCGTTGGCGTTGACGCGCAGGTCTCCGCGCCGGGTAAACGCCAGCTTACCGTCGGGCGCAGTCACACCCATCACGGTACTGCCGCCCAGCGCCACGTCCAGGTCATTGCCAGTGGCAATCACCGGACCGGGTTTCATGCTGATGTAGTCCTGGGCAAAGGTTTGCGGCTGAAACCGGGATTTAAGACCCGATCCATCCACCGAGATACTGCGCATGGCCGACTCAAAGCTGCGCTTAAAGCCGGTAGTTGTGGCGTTGGCCAGCTCATTGACCGACATTTGCCGACCAATGGTTTGCTCGTTCATCGCCACGGCGGCGTTAAAGGCTAGGCGGTCCATGGCTCAGGCTCCTGGAGGAAAAGTTATCCTTGCTTATGAGCGCAAGTTGATGATGGCCGAGGTCATCGTCGAACTGGTTTCAATGGCTTTGGCGTTGGCTTGGAAGTTACGCTGGGCGGTAATCAAGTCCACCAGCTCCTGGGTCAAGTCGACGTTCGCCCGTTCGGTAGCACCTGCGCGCAGGGTTCCAAAGCCGGCGCTACCGGCGCTGCCCAAAATGGGTTTGCCCGACGAGGCCGAGGCCAAGAAGCTGGAGTCACCAATTTGGCGCAAGCCAGATGGGCTGGAGAAGTTGGTGAGCAAAATCTTGGCCAGCGATTTCTGGGTGCCGTTGGAGAAAGATGCACTCACCAGACCATCGTTACCAATCGTCACGCCCACCAAAGAGCCCTCAGGTGCGCCGTCTTGTGACTGCGACAACACGGCAAACGGTGAGGTGTACTGGGTCGACGCTGCATAGTCCACATTAATCGTCAAAGCGCCCTTACCACCTGCGAGGTACACCGTCTCCAACTGCGTTCCTTGAATGGGTGAGTACAGCTTACCGGCTGTGTTGAAGGTAAGTTCACCTTTGTCCAAGAAGATAGGCGACCAAGCGGGCAGGCCGGTAAATCCGTCGCCGTTGGTGGTCTCGTTGCCGTCTTTGTCGATGTACTTGGGTTGCAGGGCACCGTTGACCACGTCTTTGTGCTGGCTGGGTTTGATCCACGTGGAGGTACTGCCACGCCCGGCTTCCACCTGGTCCAGGCCCCAGTTGCTGCTGCCCGAGATCTTGATAAGCGAGTCTGAACCCGTGGTGCCCGTGGTGAACACAAAGTTGTTGCTGGCGTAGTCGTAACTCACCTTGACCCCGTTGA
>CANHZG010000060.1 GCA_947464995.1 Comamonadaceae bacterium
CATGGCGCCAGATGGAGAAATGTACCGATTACCACTACAGGGCATCGGGTTATAACCCGCATTACCAACCGCTGCTGCCGGGACCGCCCTTAAATGGCCCGGACAAATCAAGGGTGATCCAGCCGGTAAAGATAATACGGTTTTTCCCCATGCGAAGGCCTTGTTGAAAAAGGTTTTTGAACTTTGCTGCAGATTTGAATCTGACGACATATTAGAATGAAGTTCAACTCGCAACCCCAAATTTTCTTATTCTTATGACCACCGTAAAACAATGTATTGATCCGAAAAACAAGGCCGTTATCTCGGTTCGTTCTTCTGACTCCACAGAGGATGCACTAAAACTCATGCGCGATAAGAGAGTTCGCGCTATTTTGGTAATTGATGATGAGCAATTGGTGGGTATTGTTTCTCAAGGTGACTGTGCGATCAAGGTGCTATTGCCACATCGCGACCCAAAGTTAACTCGTATTTCAGACATCATGAGCCTGAACCCTTTCACGGTTGCGCTCTCAAACAGCTTGGACGAGTGCATGGCCATCATGGTACATAAACACATTCGACACTTACCTGTAATTGATCAGAAGAAGGTGATTGGAGTCGTGTCAATTGGCGATATTGTGAAAAATGTGATTGAACTTCAGGCTAGCCAAATTAAGTTTTTGGAGACATACATCAAAGGTCACGGCAACTAAATTTAGTCGTCGTCGTGCCCAGGCGTAAAGAATGAGCCCGCAGGTTTGAATGAGGGTGGAAAACAGCGCTAAACGTGCGCTGTTCGTAAGGGCGTTGTATGTGGTGTAGACACGCTCGCTAGGCGCCATGACGTACCACCGATGGGTAGTTGTTGACCCTAAGTCCGCACAGATAAAGGGCCGTCGGTAACCAAGAGTCGTACGATTATTTTCTGTTGCGCTCGATTTTCCTATTCATGGTTTGCATATCTCCTTTGGTATTGGGCCACCATCATTGAAAGAACCAATATGGCAAAAGTGGGAAAGCTCAGTAGTCCCTTTGAACAGTCGTTCATGTTTCACATGATTCGGGACTTTTTTCTTTTGTTGCTGTTGGTAGCAACGGTAGAAATGAGCATTCGTTATGCTCTGTTGCGATATGACTTTGCCATCAAGGAACAGGCCAGGGTAGATCAAGCCGCACAACAATTAGCCAATGACGTAAAGTCGATCATGCTCAATTCTGGGGGGCCATTAGCGGCTCAAACGGTTTACCCCATACTCAACCGCAACTACGATGATCTGGGGCTCTCCATAGCTGTTGTTCCGTCCGAAGTAACGATAGCGTCCATGAAGCAGTCCTTCAAGATAGACGCCAAAGGTTTGCAACCCACCTGGAAAGACGGGCCCCGTTTGGAGGCGGCCGTCGCCCTCACCGCCGAGCAGTTTTGTCTAAATTGCCACGTCAAGGCCAAAGTGAACGATGTGTTGGGTACGGTCAAAGTTGGCAGTTACCTAGGAACAAAAGAGGCGGCCTGGTGGAACGAGGTGAGGCTCACGGCCGGCGCCCTGAGCCTGAAGATTTTGGTTCACACCATCTTGCTTTTCTTTCTGCTTAAGGCTCGAATGGCGCCGCTCTTGTCTTTGCGCAGTACCGTCTCGCAGTTGGCCCGAGGCCTGATGGACCTGTCGCCCAGAGCCAAGGTCAACGGTGCCGACGAATTTGGTGAGCTGGCGCAAGATCTAAACCACTTTCTGGACCGCATCACTGTGGTGGTGACCGATCTGGACCAGATCTTGAGCAAAGTGGTGGAGGCGGGAGGCCGTCTCGGCAGTTTGAACCGCGACCTAGAGCAGACCGTTGATGGCTTGCGCGATGCGTCCTCGCAAGGTGCTGAGGGACCTATGCAGGGGCAACCCGCGCAATATCGGGCGCTAGCTCAATCACTAAGAGAAATGGCCTTGCTCGAAGCGAGCATGCAGAGCATTGCACAATCGGGGCAACAAGTGCTACATCGCCTGACGCATGTTGAAAAACCAAAATAGACATTCCTCGCAATAGTTAACTTCGGTCTTAGGTGTTCCCCAAGGTCAAGGTAGTCCACTCACGATAGGCAAACGATTTGGACAGGGCGTATTGACTCATGGAACAGCGCTTATTCAGTGACCATGCCATCAATAACTTGGATGGTCTTGTCGCAGCGAGCGGCGAGCTCCGGGTTGTGGGTCACAAACAACAGGGTCGTTCCTTGCTCCTGGTTGAACTTGCGCAGAAGTGCAAATACGGTGTCTGCGCTTTTGCTGTCCAAATTGCCCGTGGGCTCGTCGGCCAAAAGCACCGCCGGATTCATAGCCAGTGCCCGGGCGATGGCCACCCGCTGCTGCTGTCCACCGCTCATATTGCCCGCGAGGTTGTCTTTCCATGGGCTGAGGCCCACACTTTCAATTAGCTCAGCAGCACGCTCGCGCATGGCAGCGTTGGGAAAACCATTGGCGCCCAGCATGGGAATCATCACATTTTCTAAGGCGGTAAAAGCCGTAATGAGGTGGTGGTACTGAAATACAAAACCGATGGTGTGACCGCGCAGACGCGTGAGGTCTTGATCGTTGAGCGCCGTTGTTTCTTGCGTTGCAATTTGCAGCGAGCCCGAGGTTGGGCGGTCTAACAGTCCCACAAGGTTGAGCAAGGTGCTCTTGCCAGAACCCGACGGCCCCATCACGGCACAAAACTCGCCGCGCCGCACGGCGAGGTCAATGCCGTGCAATATCTCAGTTTCAAACGGCGTACCAACCTTGTAAGACTTTCGTACACCGCGCAGTTGAATAACAACCGGCTTATCCACGGATTGCCTCCACCGGATCTAGTCGTGCCGCGCGCAGCGCCGGCGCAAGAGCTGCCAGCAAGCCGGTAATGGTTGCTAGCACCAGTGCGATGCAAAACATAGTAGAGTCAAATTCCATCGGGAACAAAGGCGTCCCATCGGCGTTTCGCGCCAATCGCTGCCAAAGCACCAGGGACAGAGCACCGATACCCGAGCCGGCAAGCGCGCCGCCAAAACCAAGCAGCCCGCCTTGTAGCAAAAAGAGACGCAAGATTTTGCCCCTGGAGATGCCCATGGCACGGAGAATGCCGATCTCTCGGGACTTTTGCACAACAGAAACAACGAGTACGCTGGCAATGCCAAACGCGACAGACAGGCCAACAAAAAATCGAATAGCCGTATTGGCCCTGCTTTGGGCGCTGATGGCCGAAAACAGTTGCGCACTGTTTTTGATCCAGCTATCGGCATCAACGCCGATGCTTGTAGCGATGTTTTGTGCCATAGTCTCGGCTGCGTAGATATCTTGCACGGTCACTTCAATACTAGTCACGCCGCCCGCAAGATCAAGCAAACTTTGCGCTGTACGCAGTGCTGTGAAGGTGTTTCGCTGGTTTGCGCTTTTGTTACCCAGGTCAAAAACACCAGCAATGGTGAGCACGCTGGTGGCCCCCGTAGCGGCTGTGACATGGAGCTTGTCCCCGACGTTCACGCCCAAATCCTTGCTCAGTTCGTCACCAATCAGAATATCCGAACCCCTTAGTCGCGATGTTCCACGCAGGATCTTGTCGCTAAAGTCCACTATCTGAAAGTAGGTTTCCGGCTCGATTCCGGACACAGTGACCGCACGTATGGCGCTTCCCCGAACCACCAACATCGGGCCGCTTGCCACGGGCGAAACCACTTTGACCGCCTCCATTGCACGAACCTGGTTGACCACGGTTTGCCACTGGTTGATGGACTTGGTCTGCTGCAACGGGGGCTGCACAATGGATCCCTCTATTTGCCCCCTGGGTGCATCTGGGCCATTGCGCAGTGGGCGGGTTATTTGCTGGGGCTGTAGCAATTGGATATGGGACTGCGTGGCCAGGACGCGGCGAATGAAATTGCTTTGCAAGCCAGATAGCAGGGATGACATAAAGACGATCACCCCTACACCAATGGCAACCCCTGCAATGATGAAAACCGTTTGCAGCCGCCCTTCGCGCAGGAACCGAATGGCTACGATCCATTCAAAGGGCAACCAGGGTGAAAACATGTGTCGCCCTTAATGGGGCGTAGCCTTGGCGCGAACCGGTGCACCCAGTTCCACCGCTGGCACGCCCAACAGTACCGTGTCACCCGGTTCAAGGCCTTGCAGTATTTCCACAAAGCCATCGCTGCGCAAACCAGTCTGGACCCCGACCTTGTTGGCACGCCCACTGTCGATGCGCACCACCCAAGGGGACTGGCCGCCGACGTCACGCACCGCAGACGCAGGCAGCACCAATGTTCCAGGTCGCCGGGCAACTTCGATGTCTACCGATACCGTCATATCCTGTAGAAGAAAAGTTGGGGGGTGGTCTATATTGAGCTTGACTTCAATCGATCCGGTCTGCGCATTCACCCCGGGGCTGATGTAGGCCAGCGTTGCATCGAATTTTTCTTGAGGATATGCGTCTGCGCAAACAAGTGCTTTTTGTCCGAGCTTGAGAAGTCGCAAATTTTTTTCATCAATGGAAATGACCAACTGTGCTTTTCCTCGGGGCGACAGGGTCATTAGCGCCTTGCCTGGCTGCACTACATCACCAACTTCGACCTTGCGCCCAATGAGCACGCCGTCCACGGGCGCGCGAATCACCGCAAATTTTGACCGGGCACGGGCCCCATCGACCGCAGCCTGTGCTTGACGGATGGCTGCAGCAGCGATCGCATAGTCGCTTCCCTGGGAGTGGGTGGTTTCGAGCTGTTTTTCCGCACCTTTCAACTGCGCATCGGCCAGTTCAAGCACCTTGCGGGCTTCGTCCAACGCGGCTGCGCCGATAAAGCCTTGGCTAAACAAATCTTGGTTTCGCATTAGCGCTGTTTGGGCATTTTGAAAATTGACTTTGGCTTGGCGCAAAGCGATCGCAGCCAGCGGTGCCTGCAACTCCTGAAGTTGCCGCAGTCGGGCCTGGGCCTGGGTCACAGCAATGTCGGCCTGCCGCTCTGTAGCTAGCAAGTCGGCGGCGGCAAGCTCAATAAGAATATCCTGCGCCTTGACAGCGTCGCCTTCATTGAAAGGAACGCGGGTGACCGTAGATGTCATTTGGGCGCCGACATCCACCCGGTGCGGACTTTCTACGCGCCCGCTAGCCACCACCGTTTGCACAAAGTCTCGTCGCACCACCACCTGCGCGTCCAACGGTGGACCCATTTGCCAACGCACGATAAAGAAAATCAAGCCCACAATGCACAAAAGACCAGCGGAAAAAATCCGTTTGTGCCTAAAAAGCCTTGGTGTGAGGGACATGGTTGGAAGGCGAGCCTTAGGTGTTCGCGGATTGTAGAGCCGCCAGCCCAGGCAGCAGGGGCGCAGGTCTAGCATCCCCTATCCAATGAGCACCAACCCCACACACCGGCTCATTAGCCCGGAACATTGCCCTCTTGGAGTGCCTCGCGTCGGCATTCATAAGTAGCTGCTCCTACAACCGGATACAAAAAGTGGCCTTTGGCATAAAAGCGGCGGGTGGCCAGGTCAACGCGCACGACCACGTCGTTCGGACAGTACTTTTTCGCCTGCTCCTCGGTCTTGAACTGGCCTGCTGGAGCAAAGGCTTGGACCGGTGTGGCCAGAAAAATCAGGATTGCCAGGGCCCAATGCTTTGTGTTTGAAATCGCCACGGAACCTACTCCCAATCGACATTTAGACCTTGCATGGCTCCGTCTACGATGCCTGCACCATTTGAAAATCGGTCACCAGCGCCGCAAATTTTCGCTGTTCTTGTGCGGTATCGGGCGGGGTGGGCAAGTCAGACAAAGCCGCTTGGTCGTGGTCTGCTGCTGCCAGTGCATTTTGACCGAGCGCCTGATAGGCCGCAGCCCGGTAGCGGTGGTTTTGGGGTAACCCGGGGTGCAATTCAATGGCTGCGCTATAGGCCTGTACAGCGTCATCGTAGCGATGCAAGGCCATCTGCGCATGGCCCAGGTGCGCGTAGGCTGAGCCACCATCGGCCCGCAGTGCAATGGATTTGGAAAAGCATTCCACACCCTCCGCAAATTGCTCGAGTTGGCACATCGCCATTCCCAACACGTCATAGGCCTTGGCACTGCCGGGCAGTTGCTCGATGGCGCGGCAAATACAGTCCACCGAAGCTTGAATTTGGTGCCGGCGCAGCAACAAAACGGCGTAGTTGAACAGCGCGTTAACCGAATCATTATCGGTATCCAGTGCGCTTTGGAACGCAAATTCGGCCATCTCAGCAAAGCCGTTCGTGGCGAAGTGGATCCCAGCTTGCACCCGCTCGTTCACCGTGGATTGCAGACCTTTGGCTGGCGCAGCAGGCGGTGTGTCAAGGGCGCTGATGGCCTGTGCCAAATACGCGCGGCCGAGTTCGATCTCCGCCGGATGTATTGACGCCCCTTCGTAAGCCAAGTCTTGGAACAGTTCGGTGGAAAGCCATTTCTTGTAAAAGTAGGCCGAGTCTTCGCACTTGATGCGGTGGATAAAGGCTTCGTTTGCGACCATGGATTGGCCGCTGCCGTGGTGCACGCGGGCGCGGGTTGCCACCATGACCTTCCAGCCCCGGGACCGGGCGGTTAACGCGTAATCTGCGTCCGAGCAAATGAAGCGCATATTGCTGTCGAGCACGCCAATGTCTTTAACCAGTTGGGTACGCACCAGCATGGCTGCACCGTTGGACCAATAGGTTTCGAAATCGGCGGTGTACGACTCCAGCGGATCGCAGCGGTGCATGCCCAAGGGGGTCAATTGCAGGCCTCCACCCCAGTGCACCGAGCCATCGTCGGCGAGTTGGATGGGGCAGGCAATGCCACACGCCGGGTTAGCACGCATGCAGGCCACCAGGTGGTCCAAGGTGTCGGGCAAGAGGTAGGCGTCTTGGTTCAGGATCAACACGAACTCCACCTCGGGTCGGAAAGCGTGCTTGTACAGGCCCTCGTTTACCGCGGCGGTAAAAAGAATGTTGTCCTCACTGTTGTCCCGAACGAATATTTCTACCGCAGCATAGTTTTGGCGGTTTATGGCCGCCAGGCATTGCTTGAGCTTCTCCTCGGCTCGGAAGTGCGCGATCAGGATGGGAATGGGCTGCATGCTTCGCTACGGGCTTGTGTGGGGCTTACTTTGCCGTTTGCAGCATCTTCATGGCCGAGGCAATCAGGGCCGAGACCTCTCCCATATGGGTGGGTACGATCAGCGTGGTGGTGGCGTCTGACGCTACGCGGCTGTAGGCGTCCACCGCGCGCTCGGCTACCTTGAGTTGTACGGCTTGCTCGCCGCCAGGCTGGCGTATGGCCGCAGCGATACGCTCAATGGCCTGCGCCGTGGCGTTGGCTACGGCAGTAATCGATGCTGCCTCGCCATCAGCTTTGTTGATCACCGCTTGCTTTTCGCCTTCGGAGCGGGCGATAAAAGCCTCGCGCTCGCCCGTGGCAATGTTGATTTGTTCCTGGCGGCGACCTTCGGATGCGGCAATCAGCGCGCGCTTTTCGCGTTCAGCCGTGATTTGAGCCTGCATGGCGTGCAGAATTTCCTTGGGCGGCGTTAGGTCCTTGATTTCATAGCGCAGCACCTTCACACCCCAGTTGAGCGCTGCCTCGTCAATTGCGGCTACGACTTGGGCGTTAATGATGTCTCGCTCCTCAAAGGTCTTGTCCAGCTCAAGCTTGCCGATCACCGAGCGCAGCGAGGTTTGCGCCAGCTGTGAAATGGCGACGATGTAGTTCGATGAACCGTAGCTGGCCCGCATGGCGTCCGTGACTTGGAAGTACAAGATGCCATCGACCTGTAATTGGGTGTTGTCGCGGGTGATGCAAACCTGGCTGGCAATGTCCAGCGGGATTTCTTTGAGCACGTGCTTGTAGGCCACCCGGTCGATAAAAGGCACCAAAAAGTTGAGCCCCGGTGTGAGCGTGCCCTGGTATTTGCCCAGTCGCTCAATTACCCAGGCGTGCTGCTGGGGAACCACTTTGATCGATTGCGTGACAAAAATCACAGCGATCACGAGAAGAATGACAGCAATTTCCATAAAAACCTCCGAATTACGACTTTTCTACGACCAGGCGGTTGCCTGCGAGTTCGACCACGCGGTGCGCGCCAGGTGTGGGCGTTGCGCCAGGGCGGTGAATGACCGTCCAATTGGCTCCGCGGTACTGCACATGGGCTGTGCCATCGATCCCCCACGCAGTGATGGTGAGGGTTTCACCAATGTCCATAAACACGTCGGGGTTGGCCTGGGCGCCCGGCTCCTGGGGCCGCTGGCGTTTGTATTGGCGCCACAGCGCGACCGCACCGCCGCCCACGCCGGCAGCCACCAGCATCTGCGCCTGCGCGGGCGCGCCCAGGTTTGCAGCCAACCCCGCAGCGGCCATTCCAAGGGCCAGCATTAGCAAATAAAAGGTACCGCTCAGCAGTTCAGCCGCCACGGCTACGCCAGCAGCCAGCCACCACAGTGTGGAATATTCCATGTTGCCGCCTCCGTTGGATAGGTTTTTCGGGTGCCCCATTGTGGCCCTAAAGTGGTGCGGTGCAGCAAAAATGACCTATTTAGTCCGTACACTTCCCGCTCCTTGCAATGTGTTTGCCCCCTCGCCGGAGTGATTTGATGAAGTTTCGTTTCCCTATCATCATCATCGATGAAGACTTTCGCTCGGAAAACACCTCCGGGCTTGGCATCAGGGCCCTGGCCCAGGCCATCGAGTCCGAAGGCCTGGAGGTCTTGGGCGTCACCAGCTACGGTGATTTAAGCCAGTTTGCCCAGCAGCAAAGCCGCGCCAGCGCATTCATATTGTCCATTGACGACGAAGAATTCACCCCCGGCCCGGACTTGGACCCGGCGGTGCTTAACTTGCGCCACTTTATTGAAGAGGTGCGCCGCAAGAACCTGGACGTGCCAATTTACGTCTACGGCGAGACCAAGACCAGTCGCCACATCCCCAACGATATCTTGCGCGAGCTGCACGGGTTCATCCACATGTTTGAAGACACGCCGGAGTTTGTGGCGCGCCACATCATCCGCGAGGCCAAAAGCTATCTGGAAGGCGTGCAGCCGCCGTTCTTCAAGGCGCTGCTGGACTACGCCGAAGACGGTTCGTACTCCTGGCATTGCCCCGGCCACTCAGGTGGCGTGGCTTTTCTTAAAAGCCCGGTGGGCCAGATGTACCACCAGTTTTATGGCGAAAACATGCTGCGCGCCGACGTGTGCAACGCGGTGGAAGAACTGGGCCAACTGCTGGACCACAACGGCGCTATTGGCGCCAGCGAGCGCAATGCGGCACGCATTTTTAACGCCGACCACTGCTTCTTTGTGACCAACGGCACCAGCACAAGCAACAAAATGGTCTGGCACCACACGGTGGCACCCAACGACGTGGTGGTGGTAGACCGTAACTGTCACAAGTCCATCCTGCACGCCATCATCATGACCGGCGCGATTCCGGTGTTCTTGAAGCCCACGCGCAACCACTTCGGAATCATCGGCCCCATCCCGCAAAGCGAGTTTGAGCCCGCCAATATCCGGGCCAAGATCAAGGCCAATCCGCTCATCAAACAACACTTAGCTGGTGTGGACGCAGCCACCATCCAGCCCCGGGTGCTGACGCTGACGCAATCCACCTACGACGGCGTGCTCTACAACACCGAGACGGTGAAGAAGATGCTGGACGGCTACGTGGACAACATCCACTTTGACGAAGCCTGGTTGCCGCACGCGGCCTTCCACCCGTTTTATGGCAGTTACCACTCCATGGGCAAAAAGCGGCTGCGCCCTAAAAAGGCCATGGTCTACGCAACCCAGTCCATCCACAAGCTGCTCGCCGGCATCAGCCAGGCCAGCCACGTGCTGGTGCAAGACTCGCAAACCGTCAAGCTGGATAAACACCTGTTCAACGAGGCGTATTTGATGCACACCAGCACCAGCCCCCAGTACAGCATCATCGCCAGCTGCGACGTGGCCGCCGCCATGATGGAGCCGCCCGGTGGCACCGCGCTGGTGGAAGAAAGCATTGCAGAGGCACTCGACTTTCGCCGTGCCATGCGCAAGGTGGATGAGGAATACGGTGCTGATTGGTGGTTCAAGGTCTGGGGGCCAGAGAAGTTTGCCGACGAGGGCATTGGCCGCGCCGACAACTGGATCATCAAGGGCGAGTCCGCCAAGGCCAAGGCAGGAGTCAACTGGCACGGCTTTGGCAAGATGGCCACCGGCTTCAATATGCTGGACCCGATCAAGGCCACGATCGTCACCCCCGGCATGGACTTGAACGGGAAGTTCGCCAAAACCGGCATACCCGCCAGCATCGTGACCAAGTTTTTGGCCGAGCACGGCGTGGTGGTGGAAAAAACCGGCCTGTACAGCTTCTTCATCATGTTCACCATCGGCATTACCAAGGGCCGATGGAACAGCATGCTGACCGCGCTGCAGCAGTTCAAGGACGATTACGACAAGAACCAGCCCATGTGGCGCATCCTGCCCGAGTTTTGCAAAAAGCACCCGCGCTACGAGCGCATGGGCCTGGCCGACCTGTGCCAGCACCTCCACGCGCTCTACGCCAAGTACGACATTGCACGCCTGACCACCGATATGTACCTCAGCGACCTGGCCCCGGCCATGAAGCCCAGCGACGCCTACGCCCACATTGCGCAGCGCTTGACCGATCGGGTGGAGATTGATCACTTGGAGGGCCGCATCACCGTAGGCTTGGTGACGCCCTACCCACCGGGCATTCCCTTGCTCATCCCCGGCGAAGTGTTTAACAAGAAGATCGTTGATTACCTGAAGTTCGCCCGCGAGTTCAATAGCCAGTGCCCCGGGTTCGAGACTGACATCCACGGCTTGGTGGAAGAAGAGGGCGCGGACGGCAAAAAGCACTATTTTGCGGATTGCGTCCGGGTTTAACTGCCCAACTGACGATTTCGCTTACACTAAAGTTGCTTGTCGGGGCGCCAAAGACGTAAGTCGAGGCTGAGACCACTAAGGTGGAACCCGCTGAACCTGATCGGGGTCATTCCCGCGTAGGGAACAACGTATGTTGGCATCGGACCCCGCAAGGCTTTAAAAGCCCACGCTCTCTCCGGTAGCCCAGGCAGGCTCCACCTTCAACCGGAGACCGCCTTGCCCCTATCTTGTAAGACATTAGACACCCCGTTTTCTGGCCCAGGCCTGTAATGGCAGCTCTGCACGTTGGCATTGCGGGTGCTGGCCTAGCCGGGCGCATGCTGGCATGGCGGTTGCTGCGCGCGGGTTGTCGCGTCACTTTGATGGATATGCGTCCCCCGCAAGCGCTAGATACCGCCGCCATGGTGGCCGCAGCCATGCTGTCGCCCCTGGCCGAGCTGGCGGTGTCCGATGCCGTGGTGTTTGCACTGGGGCAGCGATCCATGGCTTTGTGGCCACAGTGGATAGATGAGTTATTTGCCGCCAACACGGCTGCGGATGCACAGCCTGTTTACTACCGACAGCAGGGCTCGTTGGTCGTAGCCCACAGTCCAGACCAGAGTTCGCTGGAACACTTCACACGCCTCTTGCAACACAAACTGCCCGCTGCGTACCAGCACCAAGTGCACAACCTTGACGGCGCCGGGGTCGCCACACTGGAACCTGCGCTGGCCGGGCGTTTTAACCGGGGCCTGTATTTGCAGGGTGAGGGGCAGTTGGCCAACGACCAATGGATGGCCGCCTTGGCCCAAGAAATCCGTCGCCTGGGTGGCGTGTGGCACACCGAGGTTGCCGTGCACGCCCTGGAGGCCCACCGCCTGCGAGGCAGCCGTGCAACCGAGCAGGGCGGTAGCGAGGAACTCAATATTGCGGTCGACCGGGTGGTAGACGCCCGAGGCGTGGGCAGTAAAACGCTTTTGCCCGAATTGCGTGGCGTGCGTGGCGAGGTCTTGCGCGTGGAATGCAAGGGCGTAGAACTGCAGCGCCCGGTACGCCTGATGCATCCGCGCTACCAACTCTATGTGGTGCCGCGACCAAACCATCTGTTTGTGGTCGGGGCCACCGAGCTGGAATCAGAGGATGTAGGCCCCGTCACCGTGCGATCGATGCTGGAGTTAGGTAGCGCCTTGCACAGCCTGCATCCGGCCTTCGGCGAGGCGCGGGTCATTAGTTTGTCCAGCGCACTTCGACCCGCACTGGACAACGACCAACCGACTTGCAAGCACAGCGATGGTATTTGGCATATCAATGGTTTGTACCGACATGGCTACTTGTGCGCTCCGGCGCTCGTTGAAACTTTAACCCGCAACCTACTGGAATCATCAAAATGACCCCGCTTGCCATTCATGTCAACGGTGCACCCTGTGAAACGATTGCACCCACCTTGCAAGACTTGCTGCTCGAACGCGGCTACGCGCTCAACACCGCCATGGCCTGCGCCATCAACAACCATTTGGTGCATCGGGCCGATTGGCCGCAGCGCGCGCTTGCGCAAGGTGACCGTGTGGATGTGATCGCACCTATTACCGGAGGCTGATATGCAGACGAATCTAAACACCGATGAATCAGATGGCGCTTGGCAGGTTGCCGGGGTCAAGCTCAAAAGCCGCCTGTTTTTGGGGACGGCGCACTATCCCTCCTTGCAGGTGCTCAGTGACGCTGCGACCTCCAGCGCGACCGAGGTCTTGACGGTCGGATTGCGTCGTTTGCAGCCCGAGAGCGGCGGCGGGAACCATTTTTGGCAAAAAATTCAGTCGTTGGGTTGCCACGTGCTGCCCAATACGGCGGGTTGCCATAGCGCGCAAGAGGCCATCACCTTGGCCCACATGGCGCGGGAAATATTTGGCACATCCTGGATAAAGCTGGAGGTCATTGGCGATGACTACACCTTGCAGCCCGACCTTATGGCGACGCTGGAGGCGGCCACCCAGCTAGGCAAAGATGGCTTTGCGGTATTTGCC
>CANHZG010000061.1 GCA_947464995.1 Comamonadaceae bacterium
AGTGAAAGCATTTGCCGCGCGCATGGCCGCCCAGACCGGGCTGGACGTGAAGATCGAGCTGGTATCGAGCTACTCGGCCATCGGCTTTCATGCCGACTGCATTGAGGCCGTGGCCCGCGCAGCGGCCAAGCTGGGCTACTCGAACATGCCGGTGGTCTCGGGCGCAGGGCACGACGCGGTGTACATGTCCAAGCTGGCCTCCAGCGGCATGATTTTTATCCCCTGCAAGGACGGCATCAGCCACAACGAGATTGAAGATGCCAAGCCCGAGCACATCTCGGCCGGCTGCAATGTGCTGTTACACGCGATGCTGGAGCGCGCGGGCACCTGAAAGATCGGTAACGAAAAAATCAACGGGCGTTTCGCCCTTGTCGGCGGCTGCTAAAGCAGCGTTTGTTTTGCTAGTTTTTTTAACCTTGGAGAACCTATGTCCCTAAAAATTTCCCGCCGCCACACCGTGGCTCTGGCTGCGCTGGCAGGTGTTTGCTTGATGGCTCCTGGCTTGGCGCAGGCACAAGCCAAACCCAAAGTCGCAGGTATTTACACCGTGCCCTTCGAGCAGCAATGGGCTGGGCGTCTGCACAACGCGCTCAAAGCGGCAGAAGCACGTGGCGATATCGAATACAAAGCCAGCGAAAACGTGTCCAATGCCGACTACGAGCGCGTGATGCGCGAGTACGCCACGGCTGGCAACACACTGATCGTGGGCGAAGCCTTCGCAGTCGAAGCTGCTGCTCGCAAGGTGGCCAAAGACTACCCCAAGGTGTCGTTCCTCATGGGATCAAGCGGTAAACCCGCAGCGCCTAACTTCAGCGTATTTGACAATTACATCCAAGAGCCTGCCTACCTGTCTGGCATGGTCGCTGGCGGTATGACCAAGAGCAACAAGATTGGCATGGTCGGGGGCTTTCCTATTCCCGAAGTCAACCGGCTGATGAACGCCTTTATGGCTGGTGCTTTAGAGGTCAACCCAAAAATCGAATTCAGCGTGAGCTTTATCAACAGCTGGTTTGACCCACCCAAGGCAAAGGAAGCCGCATTTGCAATGATCGACAAGGGTGCTGACGTGCTGTACGCCGAGCGCTTTGGCGTCTCGGACGCGGCCAAGGAAAAAGGCAAGCTGGCCATTGGTAACGTGATCAACACCCAGGCCCAGTACCCCGACACCGTGGTGGCCTCTGCCATGTGGCACTTTGAGCCATCGGCTGATCGCGCCATCCAGCTGGTGAAAGAAGGCAAGTTCACTGCCGAAGACTATGGCCAGTATTCGATGATGAAATACAAGGGCTCGTCCCTGGCGCCATTAGGTACGTTTGAGAAGAAAGTGCCCGCCGATATCGTGGCCAAAATGACGGCCAAAGAGAAGGCCATCATGGAAGGAAAGTTCACAGTCAAGGTGGACGATAACCAACCCAAGTCCACCGCCAAATGACAGGTGTGCTGAGCTGACTACAGGCAGAAACACACCCCGCACCACGGGGTGTGTTTTTTTATGACTGATTCCGTTCTTTCACTCTCCAACATCAGCAAGCGTTTTGGCAATTTGTTGGCCAATGACGCCATTTCGCTCGACCTCAAGGCGGGCGAAATTTTGGCGCTTTTGGGCGAAAACGGCGCCGGCAAATCAACACTGGTTTCCATCTTGTTTGGCCACTACACGGCCGACGCTGGAACCATCACCGTATTTGGAAAACCCCTGCCTGCGGGCGACCCCAAGGCTGCACTAGCCGCTGGCATTGGCATGGTGCACCAGCACTTCACACTGGCCGACAACCTGAGCGTTCTGGACAACGTGATGATGGGTTCAGAGTCACTGTGGCAGCCCCTGACGCGCAGGGCAGCAGCACGGGAAAAACTGGCGCAAGTGGGCCAGCGCTTTGGTCTGGGAGTGGACGCTGACACGCTGGTGGGCAAGCTGTCGGTGGGGGAACGCCAGCGGGTCGAGATACTCAAGGCCTTGTACCGTGGGGCGCGCATTTTGATTCTGGACGAGCCCACCGCCGTGCTGACGCCCCAAGAAAGTGAAGCGCTGTTTGCAGTGCTGGCACAGATGGTGGCCCAAGGCCTGTCGATCATTTTCATCAGCCACAAACTGGTTGAAGTACTAAAGGTGTCTAACCGGGTCGCTGTGCTGCGCGCAGGCAAGCTAGTGGCCCAGGCCGACGCCCATGGCACTACGCAGGCGCAACTGGCGCAGTGGATGGTGGGTCATGCGGTAAGCCCACCGCAGCGCAAGGCGTCGCAACACACGGGAAAAGCCGTGTGTGTTCTGCAAAACGTCAGTACGGCGCAGGCGCGCGAACGGCTCAACGGTGCCTCGCTCACCTTGCATAGCGGCGAGATTGTCGCCATCGCCGGCGTCTCCGGCAATGGCCAGGTGGCGCTGGCCGAGGTGCTGTGCGGTACGCGCCGCACCACGGGCGGGCGCATTGAATTAATGGGTCGGCCATTTCCGCAAATTCCTTCTGAACTGGTAGCGTTGGGCGTGGCCCGCATTCCCGAAGACCGACACGGTGTGGGCCTGGTTGGCGATTTGCCGGTGTGGGAAAACGCCGTATCTGAGCGCCTGCGCAGCGGCGCTTTTTCGCGCGTGTCCTGGGTCAGGCGCAGTGCAGCCCAAGCCTACGCGAAAGCGGTGATCACACATTTTGACGTACGTGGCGGCGGCCCCAACACGGCGGCGCGCTCACTCTCGGGCGGCAATATGCAAAAGCTGGTCTTAGGGCGTGCGTTGATGCACCCAGGCAGCCTGGTTGAACCCGACAACGGGGCCTTCACCCCCAAACTGATCGTGGCCCACCAACCCACCTGGGGCCTGGATATTGGCGCCGTAGCCTATGTGCAGCAACGGCTCATTGCAGCGCGCGATGCCGGCGCAGCTGTGCTACTCATATCCGACGATCTGGACGAGGTGCTCACACTGGGCGACCGCGTGGCAGTGATGCATGGCGGCCATTTGAGCCAAGCCAAGCCTGCGCTCGACTGGAGCCGCGAATCCATTGGCCTGGCAATGGCCGGTGCACAGGGTACGACACATGCGGCTTGAGAAACGCCCTCACAGTTCGGCGTTGGCGCTGGTGCTGGCCCCGATTGGAGCGGTCGCATTCACCCTGCTGGTCAGCGCGCTGCTGGTGCTGTGGGCTGGAGCACCAGTGGGCCAGACCTATGCACTGCTGCTTCAAGGCGCCTATGGCTCGGTGTTTGCGCTAAGCGAAACCCTTACGCGCGCCATCCCCCTCATGCTCACCGGTCTGGCGGCAACGGTGGCCTTTAAGGCGAGGCTTTTCAATATTGGTGCCGAGGGGCAGCTGTATGTGGGTGCGCTGGCGGCGGTGGCGGTGGGCGGCATGCACGGCGGTGGCGGTTGGGACTTGCCGCCCGCAGTCTTGTTTGTGTTGATGATGCTGGCCGCTGCCTTGGCCGGAGCCTTGCTGCTGCTCGGACCTGCGCTTATGAAAACGCGCATGGGCGTGGACGAGGTGGTAACCACGCTGCTGCTCAATTTCATCGTTTTGTTGCTGGTATCGCTGATGCTCGACGGCCCCATGAAAGACCCAACCGCCATGGGCTGGCCCCAAAGCGTGGCATTACTGGGCGACTTGGAACTCTCCAAACTCATTGCACAGACGCGTGTCCACACGGGATTGCTATGGGCCGTGGCGCTGGCAGTTGCCCTGTGGGCGCTGATGAAATACACGGTACTGGGCTTTGATATTCGCGCCCTGGGGGCCAACCCGCGCGCGGCTGCATTTGCCGGGGTGCCGATTACGCGCACCGTGGTGGTCGTAGCCCTGCTATCGGGCGGCCTGGCCGGGCTGGCAGGGGCCATTGAGGTGGCAGGCCGCACCAGCTACCTCACACTGGACATGTCGCCGGGTTATGGCTACAGCGGCATTGTGATTGCCATGCTGGCGGCGCTACACCCGCTGGCGGTAGTGGTGGCTAGTGTGTTTGTGGCCGGCATGCTGGTGGGTGCCGACAGCATGAGCCGCGCAGTAGGCGTTCCGACCTTTATTGCCGATGTGATCGTGGCCGCATCCTTGATCTCGGTGCTAGTGGCGACCCTGCTCACGCAATACCGGGTGCGCTGGAGATGAACGAGTTTCTAGACATTCTGGCCAACCCGTCATTTTGGGTGGCAGTGCTGCGCATTGCGACGCCGCTCATTCTCGGCACCCTGGGCGTGCTGCTGTGCGAGCGCGCGGGGGTGCTGAATCTGGGTATCGAAGGCATCATGGTCGCGGGTGCGTTTACCGGTTGGCTGTCGGTGCATGCAGGCTTGCCGCTGTGGGGTGGCGTGCTCGTGGCTGCGCTCACGGGCTCGGTGCTGGGCTTGCTGCATGCCTTCTTAACCGTGGTGCTGGCGCTGTCCCAGCATGTATCGGGCCTGGGCATTACCTTGCTGGCCACTGCCCTGAGCTACTACGGCTACCGCGTAAGTTTTCCCAAGGTGTCGACGCCACCCACCATCACGCCGTTCCAGGAAATGGAATGGCTGGGGCTGCCCATACTGTCGCAACAAACACCTCTGACCTTGCTGGCCTTGGTGGCGGTCCCCCTACTGGCTTATATGCTGTACCGCACGCCGGTGGGACTGGCAGTGCGCATGGTGGGCGAGAACCCGCAGGCAGCCGAAGGCCAAGGTGTGTCCGTGGTGGGCGTGCGTACCGGCGCGATCGTGCTGGGCTCAGCCTTCATGGGCGTAGCCGGCTCCTTTCTTACCCTGTCGGCGTTCAACGCCTTTTTCTTCAACATGGTCAACGGGCGCGGTTGGATCTGTGTGGCCTTGGTGGTGTTTGCGTCGTGGCGTCCCGGCAAGGCGCTGTTGGGCGCCCTGTTGTTCGCTTTTTTCGATGCACTGCAACTTCGCCTTCAGCAGTCCGGTGCTGCGGTGCTACCCTACCAGATGTACCTGATGCTGCCCTACGTGCTGTCCATCTTGGCGCTGGTGCTGGTGGCCCGCAAGGCCAGTTATCCGCAAGCATTGATGAAACCCTACCGCAAAGGCGAACGCTGAATGCTCGACCTCCTGATCCACAACGCCACCCTGCCTGACGGGCGCAGCAATATGTCCGTGGCGGTACAAGACGGACGTATCACTGAAGTAAGGCCTGGCCTGCAAACCGCCGCGTACGAAACGCTGGACGCGCAGGGCCAGCTACTCAGCCCGCCGTTTATCGACGCCCACTTTCATATGGACGCCACGCTGAGCTACGGTATGCCACGCGTCAACGCCTCAGGTACGCTGCTCGAAGGCATAGCCCTTTGGGGTGAACTCAAACCCTTGCTCACGCATGAGGCGCTGGTGGAGCGCGCCATGGCCTATTGCGATTGGGCGGTGGCCAGAGGGCTGTTGGCGATTCGCACCCACGTAGACGTGTGCGACCCGCGCCTGCTGGCGGTGGACGCGCTGTTAGAGGTGAAGCGCCGGGTAGCGCCGTACATGGATATGCAACTGGTCGCCTTTCCGCAAGACGGCGTGCTGCGCGGCAAAACCGGGCCGCAAGAGCACATGGACACGCTCAAGCGCGCACTCGACCGGGGCGTGGACGTGGTGGGCGGCATTCCGCACTTTGAGCGCACCATGGCCGACGGGGCTTTGAGCGTCAAGCTCTTGTGCGAACTCGCCGCCGAGCGCGGCCTTTTGGTGGACATGCACTGCGACGAGTCCGACGACCCGCTCTCGCGCCACGTGGAGACCCTGGCGTTCGAGACCCAGCGCCTGGGCCTGCATGGGCGTGTCACCGGCTCGCACCTCACCTCCATGCACAGCATGGACAACTACTACGTGAGCAAGCTCATACCGCTCATGGCCGAAGCGGGCCTGCAGGTGGTGTCCAACCCGCTAATTAACATCACCTTGCAAGGGCGCCACGACAGCTACCCCAAGCGCAGGGGCATGACGCGCGTACCCGAGCTGCTAGCCGCCGGTATCAACGTCGCGTTTGGTCAGGACTGCGCCATGGACCCGTGGTACTCCCTGGGCAGCGGCGACATGTTAGAGGTCGCCCACATGGGCTTGCACGTCGCGCAAATGACCAGCCAGGCCGCCATGCGCCAATGTTTTGACGCGGTCACGGTGAACCCGGCGCGCGTGATGGGCTTGCAAGGCTACGGTCTCACTGCGGGTTGCCATGCAGACTTTGTGCTGCTGCAAGCCAGCAACCCGGTGGAGGCGCTGCGCCTGCGTGCGACCCGGCTGCGTGTTTATCGGCGCGGCAAGCTGCTGGCACAAACACCGGCGGCCACCAGCGCCTTGTTCATTCCCGGTAGGCCGGACAATACGTCCTGGCGCCAAGATACCCTCGCGCGAACTGTTTGACTTGACCCATGACCGAAGTGCTACCAAACCGCAAAACCACACTGGCCGTCGACGTGCGCGACGCGTCGCTGATTTACAACCCGCAGACCGCGCCGGTGCATGCGCTCTCCAACGTCGACTTGTCCATTGAACCGGGCGAGTTTGTCTCGCTGATCGGCCCTTCGGGCTGCGGCAAAACCACGCTCTTGCGCGTGGTGGCCGACCTGGAACACATCACCAGTGGCAGCGTGCTGGTCAACGGCGTATCGCCGCACGACGCCCGTTTGGCACGGGCTTACGGCTATGTGTTCCAGGCCCCGGCGCTGTTTCCGTGGCGCACGGTGCTGGGCAACGTCAAGCTGCCGCTGCAAATCCAGGGTCGCCCGGCTGCCGAGTGCGAGGCGATCGCCCGCGAGCAGCTCGCGCGCGTGGGTCTGACGGGTTTTGAGTCCAAATTCCCCTGGCAGCTCTCGGGCGGCATGCAGCAACGCGCATCCATTGCGCGTGCGCTGTCGTTTGAGCCGCGCATTTTGATGATGGACGAGCCCTTCGGCGCCTTAGACGAAATCACCCGCGACCGCCTCAACGAGCAGTTGCAGCAACTTTGGCAGCGCGAGCGGCGCACCGTGGTGTTTGTAACGCATTCGATTGCCGAGGCGGTGTATTTGTCCACCCGCATCGTGGTCATGTCGCCCCGGCCCGGGCGCATTGTGCGCACCATCACATCCACCCTGCCCGACGAGCGCCACCTGGGCCTGCGCGATTCGGTGGAATTCATGGAAATGGCGCATGCCGTGCGCGAGGCGCTTGCCGATGGCCACCACGACTAGCCCGTTGTCCGCATCTTGGGGGGCGCGCCTGCAGACGCAGGGCCTGCCCATCCTGGTAATTTTGGCGGCCACGCTGATCGTCTGGTATGCCCTGACCGTCTACCTGAACGCGCCCGGCGCCATCGAGCGCGTGCTCGACCCCAAAGGCCCTTGGGGCTGGCGCGATTTGGTGGACGCCACCCTGGCCATGCAACGTCCGGTGCTGCCCGCGCCGCACCAGGTGGCGCTCGATTTGTACAGCAGTCTGACGGACTGGCCGCTGGACTCCCCGCGCAACCTGCTGTTCCACGTGGCCGTGACCGGCCAAAGCACGCTGGTGGGCTTTGCCATGGGCACCGCGCTGGGCTTGGTTTTGTCGGTGTGCATCGTGCATTCGCGCACGCTGGACCGCGCGCTGTTGCCCTGGATCGTGGCCTCGCAGTCGGTGCCGGTGCTGGCGATTGCGCCCATCGTGCTGGTGATTTTGGGCAGCATGGGCTTTGCCGGCGTGGCGCCCAAGGCGGTGATTGCTATGTACTTGTGCTTTTTCCCGGTCACCGTGGCCATGGTGCAAGGGCTGCGCTCGCCCCAGGTGATAGAGACCGAGATGATGCACACCTACGCCGCCACGCGCTGGCAGGCACTGTGGATGCTGCGCCTGCCCGCCGCCCTGCCCTTTTTGTTTCCGGCACTGCGCGTGGGCATTGCCGCTGGGCTGGTGGGCGCCATGGTGGCTGAGTTGCCCACCGGCGCGCAAGCCGGCCTGGGCGCGCGCTTGCTGACGGGCTCCTACTATGGCCAAACCGTGCAGATTTGGTCAGCACTGGTGATGTCGGCGCTCTTGGGCCTGGCGCTCACCGCCGCCATGGCGGCACTGGAAACGGCTGTGCTTGGACCCCGGAGGCGCGCATGAGCACGCACACCCCCAACCAACGCCCGTGGCTGGCCGGCGCCTGGAGCCTGACGGCCCTGGGCCTGGCCATGTACTTCCTGTTCTCCAGCTTGGCCGCTACAGACACGCCCAAGGACACGCTATTTTGGGCGGCCACCGCCACGCTGGCGGTATTGGCGGTGCTTGGAATACAGCGCCTGGCCGCGCTCGAAGGCAGCACGTGGTATGCGCTGCTCACAGCCGCCGTGTTTGGCCTGTGGATACTCTACTTTTGGCAGTTGCTTACGGTGGCGCTGGATGTGCCACGCGTGCTGCTGCCCGCGCCCTGGCTGATCGTGGTGTCTTTGCAAGAGCACCTGCCGGTGCTGGGCAGCGACTTTGTGCAAACCGTGGTCAAGGCGGTGCTGGTGGGCTGGCTGCTGGGCTGCGGATTGGGGTTTGGCGTGGCACTCGCCATTGACCGCCTGCCGTTTTTGCAGCGTGGCCTGCTGCCCATTGCGTCCCTGACCAGCACCATTCCGCTGGTGGGCGTAGCGCCGATTGCGGTGATGTGGTTTGGCTTTGACTGGCCGTCCAAGGCAGCGGTGGTGGTTTTGATGACGTTTTTTCCGATGCTGGTGTCCACGCTGGCGGGCCTCAAGGCCGCCGACCGGCTGGAGCGCGAGCTGATGCACAGCTACGCCGCCAGCTATGGCCGCACCCTGTGGTCGCTGCGCCTGCCCTCGGCGCTGCCGTTTATCTTCTCCGCCCTCAAGATCAACGCCACGCTGGCCCTGATTGGCGCCATCGTGGCCGAGTTTTTTGGCTCACCTACGTCGGGCCTGGGTTTTCGCATCTCCACCGAGGCCACGCGCATGAACATGCCGCTGGTCTGGGCGGCGGTCACCGTGTCGGCCGTGACCGGCTCGGTGGCCTATGCGTTGCTGGCGGCTTGGGAGCGGCGCGCCGCGTTCTGGCATCCGTCCGTGCGTGGTAAAAAATAGGCACTTGCCCCATGTTTGCACCCCTTGCCCTTGTTGTTTCCCCGGCGTACCCTTACCGGTGCGCCATTTTTTCCCTGCCTTTTTAACCCTAGGAGTTCTCTATGATTCTGCGTTCCAAGTTCACCAAAACGCTGCTGGCCAGCGTGCTGGCCGTGACCGGCTTTGCCGCCAGCGCCCAGGAAAAAGTCACCGTGCAGCTCAAGTGGCTGCCGCAGGCCCAGTTTGCCGGCTACTACGTGGCCCAGGCAAAGGGCTATTACAAGGATGCCGGCCTGGATGTGACCATCAAGGCCGGTGGCCCCGACATCTCGCCCGTGCAAGTGATCGCAGGCAAAGCCGCTGACGTGGTCGTCAACTGGATGCCCGACGCCCTGGCTGCGCGCGAAGCCGGTGTGCCGTTGGTCAACATCGCCCAGGTGTTCAACCAGTCGGGCCTGATGCTGACTTGCAAAAAGTCCAGCGGTGTGAACAGCCCCAAAGACCTCAAGGGCAAGACCCTGGGCGTCTGGTACGGCGGCAACGAGTATCCGTTCCTGAACTGGATGTCCAAACTCGGCTACAAGCCTGACACCGACATCAAGATTCTCAAGCAAGGCTTTAACGTCGACCCGCTCTTGCAAAACCAAGCGGCCTGTATCTCGACCATGATTTACAACGAATACTGGCAAGTGGTGGACGCTGGCGTTAAGGAGAGCGAGCTGATCACCTTCTTCTATGAAAAAGAAGGTGTGGCCTCGCTGGAAGACGGCCTGTACGTGCTCGAGTCCAACCTGAAAGACCCGGCCTTTGTGGCGCGCATGGCCAAGTTCCTCAAAGCCAGCTTCAAGGGCTGGAACGACGCGGTGAAAAACCCGGCTGAAGCCGCCAAGATCGTGGTCAAAGCCGACACCTCGGGCAGCGCCAACGAAGCCGTGCAAAAACGCCAGATGGAAAACGTGGCCAAGCTGATCACCACCGCCAGCACCGCCAAGATGGGCTACCTGGAACCCGCCGCCTACGAACGCACCGTCAAAGTGCTCTTGTCCAGCGGCAGCTCGCCTGTGATAAAGAAAGA
This sequence comes from Comamonadaceae bacterium, assembly GCA_947464995.1. Lineage (GTDB taxonomy): Bacteria > Pseudomonadota > Gammaproteobacteria > Burkholderiales > Burkholderiaceae_C > Allorhodoferax. The sequence continues at coordinate 10,040 of CANHZG010000061.1, forward strand.
CCCGGGCAAAGCTGCTTACTCACACGCTGTGTGGGAAGCATCTACGAAGTAAGCGGTTTGATACCGTCTGCGCCGAGCGCCAGGGCGGCGGAGCGACCAAGGGGTTCAACCATACGGGTTGAACCCCTTTTTTTGATTCGAACGGGCGGCTTGACGGCAGGTTTAAGCCACAAACACCCGCGCTTTGCGTGGCGTGAGCACCAGGGTCTCGCCTTCTTTCAAGTCCATCTCGCGGAACTGCTGGGCAGATATGTGGGCTTCCACAATGTCAGCGCTTCCGCTGGCCGCACCTTCGAGCGGCGCAAGTTCGAGGCGCGCTGTGGGGCCGACAACAATCGCACGCAGCAGCTTAGCGGCTATACCGCTCTGAGTTTGCACGGGGTCGCCAGCCTGGTAGCGGCGCACCTCCAAGTCATGCGGGCGCACATAGGCAAAAGCCTTGGCGTCTTGCGCGGCGCTGTGCTCGGGGCTGGCCAGGCGCATGCCGCCCGCGCTATCGCCAAGTTGTATTTCGCCCTCATGCGCGCGGCCATGGAACAGGTTCACGTCGCCCAAAAAGCCGTAGACAAAAGGGCTGGCGGGATGGTCCCACACGTCTTGCGGCGTGCCCACTTGTTCAACTTTGCCGCTGTTCATCAGCACCACGCGATCGGCCACTTCCAGCGCTTCTTCCTGGTCGTGCGTGACGAAGATGCTGGTGACGTGCAAGTCGTCGTGCAGTCGGCGCAGCCAACGGCGCAGCTCTTTGCGCACCTTGGCGTCCAGGGCGCCAAAGGGTTCGTCGAGCAGCAGCACCTTGGGCTCTACCGCAAGAGCGCGGGCCAGGGCGATGCGCTGGCGCTGGCCGCCCGAGAGCTGCGCCGGGTAGCGGTCGGCGAGCCAATCGAGCTGCACCAGGTTGAGCAGCGCGTGCACTTTTTCCTTGATGACCGCTTCAGTGGGGCGTGTGGCACGCGGCTTCATGCGCAGGCCAAATGCCACGTTGTCGAACACCGTCATGTGGCGAAACAGCGCGTAGTGTTGGAACACAAATCCGACGTTGCGTTCGCGCACGTTCACATCGGTGGTGTCTTCGCCGCTGAACAAAATATGGCCCCGGTCGGCGGTCTCCAACCCGGCGATGATGCGCAGCAGCGTGGTTTTGCCGCAGCCCGAAGGGCCTAAGAGCGCGACGAGTTCGCCCGAGTCAATGTCTAGGTTGACGTCGCGCAGGGCTTTGAAGGTGCCAAAGTCTTTGCTGACTTCGCGGATTGCAATGCTCATGGAAGATCTCGAAAAAATTAAGGTGTTGGACGCTCAGGCGGCAGGTGGGCAGCCGCTTTTTCCTGGCGCTCAAACTGCCACTCCACAAAGGACTTGATCACCAGCGTGACCAGCGCCAGCAATGCCAGCAGCGAGGCCACCGCAAATGCCGCCACCGACTGGTATTCGTTGTACAAAATCTCGACGTGCAGCGGCATGGTGTTGGTCTGGCCGCGAATATGGCCCGAGACCACCGACACCGCACCAAACTCTCCCATGGCGCGGGCGTTGCACAAAATTACACCGTAAATCAGGCCCCACTTGATGTTGGGCAGCGTCACATGCCAAAAGGTCTGCCAGCCGGTGGCGCCCAGCACAATGGCCGCTTGCTCTTCCTCGCTGCCTTGCGCTTGCATAAGCGGAATCAACTCCCGGGCAATGAATGGAAAGGTCACAAAAATGGTGGCCAGCACAATGCCCGGCACCGCAAATATCACCTTCACGTCGTGCGCCTGCAACCAGGGGCCAAACCAGCCGTGCGCGCCAAACATCAGCACGTAAATCAGGCCGGCCACCACGGGTGAAACCGAAAACGGCAAGTCCACCAGGGTGGTCAAAAAGGCCTTACCCCGGAACTCGTACTTGGCAATCGCCCAGGCCGCTGCCACGCCAAACACCAGATTCAAGGGTACGGCAATAGCAGCCGTCAGCAGCGTGAGGCGGATCGCGCTCCAGGCGTCGGGCTCTTTAAAGGCCTCCAAAAACGCACCGAACCCCTTGCGCAGCGCCTCGGCAAAGACCGCCGCCAGCGGCAGCACCAAAAACAAAACAACAAAGACCAGGGCTACGCCAATCAGCGTCCACTTGACCCAAGCGGGTTCGGTAGTGCCGGCTTGGGCGCGGTGCAGAGTGCGAGTGCTGTTCATGTTCAACCCCCCGCGCGCTTGCGCTGCCAGGATTGCAAGGCGTTGATCACCAGCAGCATGGCAAACGAAAAGCCCAGCATCACCACCGCCACGGCCGTGGCACCGGCGTAGTCGTACTGCTCGAGCTTGCCGATGATGATGAGCGGCGTGATCTCGGACACCATGGGCATATTGCCGGCAATAAAGATGACCGAGCCGTATTCGCCAATGGCGCGTGCAAAAGCCATGGCAAAGCCGGTGAGCAGCGCCGGGCCGATGGCCGGAAAGATAACGAAGCGAAAGGTCTGCCAGCGCGTGGCGCCCAGGCTGGCGGCGGCTTCTTCGAGTTCTTTTTCGGCGTCTTCAAGCACCGGCTGCACCGTGCGCACCACAAAGGGCAGACCGATAAAAATCAGCGCTATCACCACGCCGTTGCGGTTAAACGCCAGGTTAATGCCGTAGGGCTCCAGCAAGCTACCCACCCAACCGTTGCTGGCCAGCAGCGCAGTCAGCGAAATACCGGCCACCGCCGTGGGCAGGGCAAAGGGCACGTCCACCAGCGCGTCCACGATCTTTTTGCCAAAAAAGTCATAGCGCACC
>CANHZG010000062.1 GCA_947464995.1 Comamonadaceae bacterium
GCCACCTGGACGCCGTAGCTGCGGCTGGCCGGGCCGGGTTCGATGGCATGCAAAAACACGATGTCACGGCCGGATTCGGCTGCACTCACATGCACGTTCACGGCGTTGTGGTGGCTGGCCGGGAATTCGGTGAGTTCAAAGTAATGCGTGGCAAACAGACAAAAGGCCTGGGTTTTGTCGTGCAACTGGGTGGCAATGGCGCTGGCCAGGGCCAGGCCGTCAAAGGTGGAGGTGCCCCGGCCAATCTCGTCCATCAAGACCAGCGACTGCGGCGTGGCGCTGTGCAAAATCTGCGCCGCCTCCACCATCTCCAGCATGAAGGTGGACTGGGCGTTGGCCAGGTCGTCGGCGGCGCCAATGCGGGTGTGGATGGCGTCAATCGGCCCCAGGCGGCAAGCGTTGGCAGGCACATACGAGCCTACGCTGGCCAGCAGCACGATCAGTGCCACCTGGCGCATGTAGGTGGATTTGCCGCCCATATTGGGGCCGGTGATGACCTGCAGGCGCTGGCGTGGCCCGAGCTGCGTGTCGTTGGCAATGAAGTTGCCGCTGCTCAGTTCGGCCAGGCGGGCTTGCACCACCGGGTGGCGACCTTGGGATATGGCTATGCACGGGTGCTCCACAAACTGCGGCGCGCACCAGCCCAGGGTGAGCGAGCGCTCGGCCAGCGCACACAAGGCGTCCAGCGCAGCCAGCGCGCGCGCCAGGCGGGTGAGCGGGCTCACATAGGCCTGCAAGGAGTCCAGCACCTGCTCAAACAGCCATTTCTCGCGGGCCAGGGCGCGCTCTTGGGCGCTCAGGGCCTTGTCTTCAAAGGCTTTCAGTTCGGGGGTGATGAAGCGCTCGGCGTTTTTGAGGGTCTGGCGGCGGCGGTAATCCTCGGGCACTTTGCTGGCCTGGCCCTGGGTGACTTCAATGTAAAAACCATGCACTTTGTTGAACTGCACGCGCAAATTCGCGATGCCAGTGCGGGTGCGCTCGCGGGTTTCCAAGTCCAGCAAAAAGGCGTCGCAGTTGGTTTGGATGGCGCGCAGCTCGTCAAGCTCCGCGTCAAAACCGCTCGCAATCACGCCGCCGTCACGCACCAGCGCGGCGGGCTCTGGGGCAATGGCGCGCTCCAACAGCGCGGCGCAGCCCGGTGGTGGCAGCAAATCGGTGGCGATGCGATCCAGCAGCGTGCCCGAGGCGCCCAGACCTGCCAGCGCCTCGGGGTCGGCGGCAAAGCCTTCAAGCGAGTGCGCCAGTGCCAGGCTCTTGCCCAGCGTTTGCACCAAACCCACCAGCTCGCGCGGGCGCACCTGGCGCAGGCTCAGGCGCGCGGTGATGCGCTCCACGTCGGCGCTGCCTTTGATCTGCGTGCGCAAGGCCACGGCCAGCGTGGCGCTGTGCCGCGTGTCGCCGCGCAGCGTAGCCAGGGCCTGCAAGCGCGCTCTTGCCTGGGCGCGGTCGCGCCGGGGTTGCAAAAGCCAGTCTTTGAGCTGGCGGCTGCCCATGCCGGTCATGCAGGTGTCGAGCAAGGAGAACAGCGTGGGCGCGTCCTCGCCGCGCAGGGTTTGGGTCAGTTCGAGGTTGCGCCGGGTACTGGGTGGCAGGTCTAACAGATCGCCATTGCGCTGCACTTCCAGGTCGCTCAAGTGCGCCAGCGCGCGGCCCTGGGTGTGTTCGGCGTAGCCCAATAACGCGGCGCAAGCGGCATGGGCCAGGGCAAGGTCTTGGGCATTCCATGCGGCCAGCGTGGCTGTGTGCAACACTTCTTGCAGCTTGCGCTCGCCCAAGGCGCTGTCGAATTGCCATTCGGGACGCGCGGTGAGCGACAGGCCAGAGCCAAATCGCATGCGCTTGAGCCGGTCTTCAAAAGCGTTGGTGGCGCCCGCGCTGTAAATCAGTTCGCTGGGCGCCAAGCGGGTTACCCAGTCAGGCATTTCATCCGACGTGCATTCGGCCAAGTGCACCACACCTTGGGTAACGCTCAGCCACGCCAGGCCGCAGCGGTTGCGCGGGCCCTGGTGCACAGCCAGCAGCAGCGATTCGGACTTGTCGCTCAGCAGCTCGGCGTCGGTCAGCGTGCCGGGGGTGACCACGCGCACCACCTTGCGCTCCACCGGGCCTTTGCCGCCTACTTCGCCCACCTGCTCGCAAATCGCCACCGACTCGCCCTGGCGGATCAGCTTGGCCAAATAACCTTCCATGGCATGGAATGGAACGCCCGCCATCGGAATGGGCTGGCCCGCGCTGGTGCCCCGGTGGGTGAGGGTGATATCGAGCAGGCGGGCGGCTTTTTCGGCGTCCGCAAAAAACATCTCGTAAAAATCGCCCATGCGGTAGAAGAGCAGGGTGTCTGGATAGTCCGCTTTGAGGCCCAGGTACTGGGCCATCATGGGTGTGTGCGGGGCGGTGGCGTCGGTCATTAGAGGCAGTCTAGCAAGGTCAGCGCGTGCCTTTTTAGCCCCGCCGCTCCAGCCGATAAGGCGGCAGCCCGCCCAGCATGCGCCGCCCGTAGGCCTGGGTGGTCAGACGCTTGTCGTAGCAAATTACCTGCGCGCGGTCGTCTTCGGTGCGGATGGCGCGGCCGGTCCATTGCAAGAGCTTGATGCCGGTGGCCGGAATCACCAGCTCGTTAAACGGGTCACGCCCCACGCTGCGCAGCCACTCGGCGCGCGCCTCGTCCACCGGGTCGCTGGGCGGGGCAAAAGGCAGCTTGGCGATTAACACCGTCTCGCACAGCGCGCCGGGCAGGTCTAACCCCTCACCAAAGGACTGCAAACCAAAGAGCACGGACGCAAAACCCGCTTCCACCCGCGCCATGTGCGTGGCCAACAGCCGGGTGCGGGACATCACGCCCTGCACCAGCACGCAGTCGCGCAGCGCGCCGGGCAGCGCGTCCACCGCGCTGCGCATTTGCGCGCGCGAGGTAAACAGCACCAGCGCGCCGCGCTGCACTTGCGCCAGGTCTTGCATCAAATATTCCACCATCTCGGCCGTATACGCCTCGGCGTTTTTGGGTTCGGCCAGGGTGTGCACCACCGTCAGCGTGCCTTGTGCGGTGTAGTCAAAAGGGCTGGAGACTTCCAGCGCAGTGACATAGGGCTTGTTGGACAGGCCGGCTTCGTTCAAAAAGTAGTCAAAACTGCCGCAGCTGGTAAGCGACGCCGACGTGACCACGGCAGCGCGCACCTGGCTCCACAAAAACTGGCGCAGCAAATCGCCCGGAACGATGGGGCAGGCGTGGGCGCTGATGTTGAGGTAGCCGCTTTCGCTCTCGCACTGCAGCCATTTGGCCAAGGGTTGGGCGCCGTGCTCCAGCAGCAGCGCGGCGGTGCCCACCACGCTGCCCAGGCGCGGCGACAGACCGCCCAGCTTGGCGTAGAGCTGCGCGCATTGCAGCGCCTGGGCGGGGTCTTCTTTGGCCACGGTCTTCACTTCTGCGCCTAAGGCTTCGAGCGCCTTGGACAGGCCCGCCGCTTGGGCGTGGATCAGGGCCACCGGCTCGGTCAGCGCCTGGGGCAGCACGCCGTGGGCAAAGCGCAGCGTGCCGTCTTTGCCCTGCGTACTGGCGTGCACCAGGTCCAACGCCATGCGGGCAAGCTGCTGCAGCGCGCCCTTGAGCTGGCTGGCCACCGTGGCCACGTCTTCGGTCAGGGTGAGCTGCAGGCTGGCACTCACCTCGGTCAGGATTTTGGGCAGCTTGTCGAGCCAGCGCAGGCCCGACAAATCCATCGTGCTGCTGAACTGGTCCAGTGCCACGGCCGGCAGGTGGTGGCCTTCGTCAAAAATGACCAGGCAGTTGTCCAGCTCGGGCAGGGTTTTCATGCCCAGGGACGCCAGTACCAGGTCGTGGTTGGCCACGATGACATTGGCCTCGGCCAGCTTGGTGCGTGCCTGGTAGTAGCTGCATTCGCGGTAACGCGGGCAGTGGCGGGCAGTGCAACTGTGGCGCTCGGCGGCTACGGTGGACCAGTCGCTGGCCTCGGGCGCGTCGTTCAGCGCGTCGCGGTCCCCGTCCCATCGGCCGTTGGCCAGCAAATTGGCCATGTGCTCGTACAGGCGCATGCGGCGTTCTTCTTGCGCCTCGTGCGCCGCGCCGTGGGGGGCGGTTTGTTCTTCTTCAAACAAGTCCTCGTCCACGCCGCCCACGCCCACCAGGCGCTCGAGCTTGAGCTTGCACACATAGCGGCCCCGGCCCTTAGCCAGCGCGTAGGCAAAAGGCTGGTCCATGGCCGCAGCCAGCGCGGGCAGGTCTTTTTGCATCAGCTGCTCTTGCAGCGCCACGGTGGCGGTGGATATCAGCACCCGCGTCTTGCGCTCCAGCGCCATGGCTATTGCCGTGCTGGCATAGGCCGCTGATTTGCCCACGCCGGTACCCGCCTGGATGACGGCTATCGCCTGGGTCGGCTCGTCGCACTCGCCCAAGTCGGCGCGCGCCAGCGTGTCGGCCACGCACACGGCCATGGCGTGCTGGCCCGGGCGCGTACGAAAGCCCGAGGTGCGGCCCACCACCTGCTCAAAAGCGGCCAGGGCGTGTTGGGCAAGGGGGAGCAGGGGGGCGTCAGTTGTCAAAGGGGAGCGGTCTCTGTGAACGGGGGAGGGGGCGTGGTCCATGCCAGGTGCGCGGCCTTGGTGCCTAAGGTGCGGCCTTGAATATAAGGCTTTACTTTCTGTGCCCCTGCCCGTGCGCCCGCGCTTGCGATTGCCACGGGGGTGGGGCGGCGATAATCCCCCCACCCGGCACCGCGCAGTGATGCGCCGCCGGTTTTTGTTTGCGCTACCTCGGGGCATCTATTTATGCGCCGTACGCGTTGTTTCACCTAATCGGAGTTCTCTTTATGACCACCGTGTTTTCCAACGCGCCCAACAGCGCGCGCCGCCGTTTTTTGCAAACCGCAGGTGCCGCATCTGCCCTGGCTGCGTTTTCGCCCCTGGGTTTTGCCCAAGCCGAGGCTGAGCGCCAGTTCGCGCCCCAGCCTGGCACCTGGCGCACCTTTGAAGTCACCACCAAGATTGAAATTGCCGCACCCCAGGGCGCCACGCGCGTTTGGCTGCCGGTGCCCAGCGTCAACACGGCTTGGCAACAGTCGCTGGAGTCGTCTTACACCAGCAATGGCGCGGCCACCGTGGTGGCTGACGGCCGCTACGGCGCGCGCATGCTCTACGCCGAATTCGCGCCCGGCACGGCCAAGCCCTTCGTCGAGCTGACCAGCCGCATCCAGACTCAAAACCGTGCGCAAGACTGGTCTAAAAAAGGCGTGCCTGCCGAATCTGCCGACACGCTGGCCGCATGGACGCAGGCCACTAGCCTGATTCCGGTGGATGGCGTCGTGCGCGACACGGCTAAAAAAGCCGTGGCCGGCGCCCGCACCGACGTGGAAAAAGCCCAAAAGCTGTTTGACTGGATTGTGCAAAACACCTACCGCGAACCCAAAGTGCGCGGCTGCGGCGAGGGCGACATTGCTGCCATGCTGGAGACCGGCAACCTGGGCGGCAAGTGCGCCGACCTGAACGCCTTGTTTGTCGGCCTGTGCCGCTCGCTGGGCCTGCCCGCGCGCGACGTCTACGGCTTGCGCGTGGCGCCCAGCGCCTTTGGTTACAAAGAGCTGGGCGGCATTCCCGCCAAGCTGCAAGGCGCGCAGCACTGCCGCGCCGAGGTGTACCTGGCCGGTTACGGCTGGGTGGCCATGGACCCGGCCGACGTGGCCAAGGTGATGCGCCAAGAAACCGCGCAGTGGATCAAAGACCCGAAAAACCCGGTGGTCGCGCCGGTTAACAAGGTCTTGTTTGGCGGCTGGGAGGGCAACTGGATGGCCTTCAACACTGCCCACGACGTGACTCTGCCGCATTCCACGGGCGCTCGCCTGGGCTTTTTGATGTACCCCCACGCCGAAACCGCCGCAGGTCGCCTGGACCCGTACGCGCCGGATGCGTTTAAGTACCAGATCAGTTCCAAGGAAATTTTGGGCTGAAGTTTTGCCTGATTTTTAGCCGCTGGTTGAACCCAGCGCCCCCCCGGGTGCTGGCGCGGCCCACCCAGGGCGGAGCGCCATAGAGCTGCTAGTCGTGACCACCTGCTCACTGCTAAGGCTGCGTCAAAGTCATTGAAAATTTTTCGGCCGTCCCCCGCCATGCGCCCAACAGGCCAATGACATTCAATCCCCATCATTGCTCGCCCCACATGGCAATAACCAGGCGCCAATGTGCGACCGGTCAACTGTGTTTCGCCCAGGACCCTGGGCGGCAGTTAAACCGATTTATCCTCAGGCCCGGAACCCACAAACTCTGGCGCCTTTCAGGCCCCAAATTTCCCTCTGCCAAGATGGGCTTCACGACAAATGCGGCATGTCATTTGCAGCCTTTGACGACCGGTGTCTTGGGACTTGTCAGGCGTGGGGCGCTCGTTCAGCATCAAGAAATTGGCGCAAGCTTTCCAAGTCGGGCAGCATTTTGGCAACCTGATCTGGCTCAATGGCGGTGGCGATGCGACTGAGATCAGGGGAAAGCGCGTCGATTGTCGACTGCCGGAAGGCGCGACCGGCGTCGGTGATGTGAACCAGCTTTGAACGCCCATCTTTGGGATTTGCCTGAAGGGCGATCAGGCCAGCCCGCTCCAGCACCGCGAGCGAGTGGGTCATCGAGGTCTTGGGCACCTGAAACGCTCGGGCCAGTGCGAGTGGGGTCTGACCATCACTGACCCGAACCAGATGGTTGAGCACCGAAAACTGCGCCAAAACAAAGCCCGACGGAAGCCGGGCTTCGAGCAGGGTGCGCGATAGCTGCGCGATGATCCCTATTTCGTTGAGCAGCCGGAAATAGAGTGCGAGTGCTAGTTCAGGCAATTCTTGTCTCAAGCGGCCAGCGCGGGCTGGCTGTGGTTGTGGGGCCAAAGCCGATACGCGCCAACATCTGGACGGTTCCGCCAGTCGGCGCAAGCCGTTTATGCACTTTTGCGTAGTGATCGGCCATTTCTGGGAATTCCTGCAAGGCTTGGCTCAGTGGTTGAAATCCAAGTTCTTCAGATGTTACTGCAAGGTTCACGCGCAGCCAGTCCGCCCCGGTTGCGATCTGGTCGGCGCGGCTGTTACCCGCGGTGACCAGCCAGACGTGCCCCATCGCTGTGTCGGTGTTGGCAAAAACCTCATCCAGCCCTGCCTTATAGGCGCTGGAGGTGGTATCTGCCGCTGCGGCGCGGGTGAATTGGCCCGCGACGTGGAGGGCTTCGAAAAGCGGACCGGTGAAGCCAATGCCATCCGGGTTTGCGTCAACCTCGCGGTGGCCGATACGGAACAGGTCGATGCTCTCCTGAAAAGTTCGCGGGGTTTCAATCTCTATTTGAAGTGCGCTGTGGGTCAGTTCTCGCCACGTCGCAACCTCGGTCGCATCCACCGTACCACCAAAGCGCGCCCCATTCGCGACCACTGCACCGATTCGTGCGATGGCAGCCGGATCGACGATGCGCGACGTATCGAAAGCTTTTTTGTTCGAGCGCCGGAGCAGCACGTGCGCGAACAGCGGATCGCGCGCTACGGTGGCATCTGGTGTGAAGACAACCCTGGCGATGGGCCGCCGGTCCAGACCCGCCGGACTGCTGCCTTGAGGAAAGATGGTCGTTTCCAGCCTATGCCCATTTTCGGCCGCCGCCATCCGCAACAGTTCGAGAAAGCAGCCAAGCCCGATGGTGATCTGCCGGTTGAACGGATCAGTTTTGGGTAAGAGTCGGTCAGGGTCGGCATAAAGCGTCACGACACCCGGCTCCGCCAGATTGGCCATCCAGGGTTGCCGGTTATGCGGGTTGGGCGCAAGCAGGGCCCATGACAGCGCATGCATCCGCGGGTCTTGGTATTTGCCTGCCATTTGCCACGGAAGGCTTGCCGTCTTTGGCAAGCGCGTTACGGCATAGCCCAAACTAACGCCGGCGGCCACAATGACCCCGCCACCGACCAGTGCAAGAATTTTTCGGCGCGAAATTGACATACAACATCCATTTAGTTCGATAAAGGACTATATAGTACAACATCGCACCAATTCATTAAGAACGATTTCAACGCCTTTCACGGGTGCTGCATCCTGGCCCTCGGCTGCGCATGACGGGGGTGAGTGAGGTTAGCTCAATGAAAGTACACGTATTTGCTAACGGAGCCACTGTGGCCTTTGAATTGAGTTGTTTCCACCAGCGTGTCTTGGACAAGGTCCAGTCTTGGCAGGTGGAAAGCCCCGTGCTCCAGCATGCAGGCACTTTGATGTTGTACCCCTGGCTGCCGTTGGCGCTGTTCATAAAGTAAAAGCGCGATCAAGCGCTGCCATAGGCGCTATGGGGCAGGCGGGCTTTGCGAACCCCTGTTCACCCCGCCAGTTCGGCCAAAGACCGCAGCGCGCGCTGGCTCTCAAACCGCATCTCCCGTCCGCTCACGGGGTCGGTAAACGCAATCGACTGGGCCAGCAGTTGCAGCGGCTGCGCATAGTTGGCGCTGCCCTCGGGCGTTAGCACGGGGTAGATGCCGTCGCCCACCAGCGGTAGCCCCAAGGCCGCCATATGTACGCGCAGCTGGTGGCGCTGGCCGGTGATGGGCTCTAACTGGTAGCGCGCCAATCCGCCAAAATTTTCTAGAGGCGTGATCAGGGTTCGCGCGTTAGGCGGGCCGTCCACCTCGGTTTGCTGCATGAAGTGCGCGCTCTCGGTAATGCGGCTCTCGCGGCGCAGTGGCCACGCCAGCGCGGGGTTCCAGTGCGCGATGGCCTGGTAGGTTTTGGCGACCTGGTGATTGCGAAACAGCGCGTGGTAGGCGTCGCGCGTGGCCGGGTTGACAGAGAACAGCACCAACCCGGCGGTGTCGCGGTCAATGCGGTGGATGGGCACTAGGTCGTGCAGGCCGAGCGTGTTTTTCAGGCGCACCAGCACGGTTTCTTGCAGGTACTTGCCGGAGGGCATGACTGGCAAAAAATGGGGCTTGTCGACCACCAGCAGGTGCGCGTCCTGGTAAAGCACCACCGTGTCAAACGGAATTTTGGGTTCGGGCGGCAGCGCACGAAAGTAGTAGACCCGCAAGCCCGCCACATAGGCTGTACCGGCGTCCAGAGTGCAACCCCGGTCGTCGCTTATGGCGCCCGCTTGCAGGCGGTCCATCCACTGGGCTTTTGGCACGCCGGGAAAGCGCTCCACCAAAAACTCGAGCACCGTGGGCCAGACCCCCAGCGGTAGCACCACGCTGCTGGGGCCTACGCCATCGCGCAAGGGGGGTGTGTGCGGGGTTTTCACCGGCGCCTGGCTGCTGTGGCGCCGCGCAGTTTAGACGCGCTCAAACACCACATCCCACACGCCGTGGCCGAGTTTGATGCCCCGGTTCTCGAACTTGGTCAGCGGCCGGTAGTGTGGCTTTGGGGCGTAGCCCAGCAGTTCGGGGTGGGCAGCAGCGGCGCGGTTGCGCAGCGCAGGCTCGGCGCTGAGCACTTCCAAAATCTGTTCGGCGTAGGGTTGCCAGTCGGTGGCGCAGTGCAGGTAGCCGCCCACCTTAAGGCGCTGCGCTAGTTTGGCAATTAAGGGTGCCTGGATTAGGCGGCGCTTGTTGTGCTTGGTCTTGTGCCATGGGTCTGGGAAAAAGATGTGCACGCCGTCCAGGCTGTGCAGCGGCAGCATGTGGTCAATGACCTCCACGGCGTCATGCGCGCAGATGCGGATGTTGCGCAGGTCTTGCTCGCCAATACGTTTGAGCAACGCGCCCACGCCGGGCTCGTGCACCTCGCAGCACAGAAAGCGCGTCTGGGGCAGAACGCTGGCAATGTGCGCCGTGGCCTCGCCCATACCGAAGCCAATTTCCAGCACCACCGGGTGCGCGGTGCCTGGTGCCTCATCGGGCAGTGGGGTAAACACTGCATTCAGGTCCAGCAAATGATCTTGGTAAGGCAGCAAAAACTCCGGGCCCAGGGCTTGGACGGCTTTATTTTGGCCCGACGTCATGCGACCGGCGCGTTTGACAAAGCTTTTGATGCCACGTAGGTAAGGCGTCGGCGCAGGGTCTTTGGCGGTTGGGGTGGGGGGCAGGCAGGGGGCTTCTGGGGTCATCGCCCGAATTTTAGGTGCCGACAAGCGGTCACCTATTTGATGTATTGCCTGATCTTCTTTTTGATCGGCGTGCGGCATTGACCCGCACCTGAGGTGTTGTACACCACGGCGACCTTGGTGTGGTCGGTGTCATTGCAAACGTACTGGCATACGAACAGCCCGGTGGCGGAAACTTCGCTGGACGCCACCTCGCACTCGGCGTCAATGATCTTGAAGGGCTTGCCGCCCTTTTTTTCTTCTGCCAGCACGACGGCGCAGGCCATCAAGGCAAGCACAGCCGTAGCCAACCGCAACCATGGCGTGACCAGAGGTTTTTGTCTCATGGCGAACTCCTTCGATTCCAACGCTCTTGTTTTTACTGTGTCCGTCCAACGTTTTTCAGTCTACGCCTTTCAACCGATCAACGGGGAGTTTTTGGCAAATCCTTGCGCATCGGGCGTTTAGGGCCACTGCGCCCGGGCGGCCTGCGTCCACGCGGCCAGGGCCTGGGGAATCGAACTGTGCTGGTGCGCTAAACCCAGCACGGCGGCGGCTTGGTTCAGATCAGCCAGCGCATGCGCCGGGTCCAGCGCCTGGGCACGGTTTTGTTTGGACAGCTTCTCGCCATTGCTGCCCAGCACCAGCGGCGTGTGCCAGTACTGCGGCGTGGGCAGGCCTAAGCAGGCTTGGAGCCACACTTGGCGGGCGGTGTTGTCCGCCAGGTCGTGGCCGCGCACTACGTGGGTGACGCCTTGGGCAGCGTCATCCACCACCACGGCCAGCTGGTAGGTGGCGCAGCCGTCGGCGCGCTGCAGCACAAAGTCGCCAACCTGCCGCTCGACATCCTGGTGCTGCCGGCCCAGTTGTCGGTCGGTCCAAGCGATGGGGCCTGGCGCTAGCGCCCCTATGTCCGTGCGCAGGCGCCAGGCGAGCGGTCCTTCGTTGTTGCGGTGCGAGGTGTTTCGGCAGGTGCCGGGGTAGACCAGCTCGGTGTGGCGCGACCGGGTTTGTCCCTGAGTGGCCCGCGTATGTTCAATGTCTTTGCGCGAGCAGGTGCAGCCGTAGGCGTGCCCGAGGCCAATCAGTTGCTGCAACGCCGCCTGGTAAAGCCTGCTTCGCTGGCTTTGCCACACGGGGGGAGCGTCTGGATGCAGGCCGCAAGCGGCGAGTTGCTGCAATATCTGGTGGTCCGCACCGGGCACGGTGCGCGCTGTGTCGACGTCTTCGATGCGCACCAGCCACTGGCCGCCGTGGGCGCGGGCGTCGAGCCAACTGGCCAGAGCCGCCACCAGCGAGCCCGCATGCAGTGGCCCGGTCGGCGAGGGCGCAAAGCGCCCCACGTAGCGGCTCTCCGCTGGCGGCTCCATGTGTTCAGTGCGGCCCGTAAGACCTGGTTAACCGATGGCTAGCGCCAGTTCCAGCCCGGAGACAAAGGCGTTTTCCACCCGGTGGCCCAGGCACCAGTCGCCGCACAAGCCAAGCCCGTTTTTGGCACTCCAGACATGGCTTTGGCCCAGGGGCTGGCCGGTTTTGGCATACAGCCAGCGGTGCGATTCCACGTGGCTGGGTTGGGCGCGGATGCCTGTGACTTCGGCAAAAGCCTTGATCAGCTTGCCCTCAACCCGGTCCTTGCTGTCGTTGATGTGCTCTTGTGACCACGCGGCGCTGGCCTGCACCGTCCAGCGCTCAATGGTGCGACGGCCGGGTTTGCTGGACTCGCGCGCCAGCCAGGCAATGCGGTGGTGGGTGCTGCGCGCCGCGTTCCACTGCGGCCCCAACGTGGTCAGGCCCGGCTGCACCGCTTGCGGGAAAGCCAGCATCAGCGTCCAGCAAGGCGCCACGGTGACTTGTGCGAGTTTTTGCTGGGTTGCCAGGGTCGGTCGGCGGGACTTGGGCACGGTTTGCAGCAGCGCCAGTGCCTGCGGGCTGGGCACGGCCAGCAGCACGGCGTCAAACCCGGCGTACACATGGGTGCTGTCGTCGCCACCCACGGTGCGCAGCTGCCACTGTGACTTGTCCAAGGCATCGGTCTCGATGTGGGTAACGCGGGTTTCCAGCAGCAGGCAGTCCGCTAGCGGTGCGGCCCAGGCTTTTACCAGGGCGCTCATGCCCGGCTTGGCCACCCAGTGGGGCTCGCGCGCGGGCAGTCCAGCGGCGGCCACCCGGCCACGTTCATCCAGCACCTGCACCATGTTGGCGCTCCAGGGGCGACAGACCTTGGGCGTGGTCTCCAGGGCCTGGACAAAACGCGGGTCGCGCACCGTGAAGTACTGCGCACCGTGGTCAAAAGTGCCAAACGGGCTGTTGCGGGTAGACATGCGACCGCCCACACCACGGCTTTTCTCAAACAGCGTGACGCTGTGGCCCGCTTGCACCAGGGTTCGGGCGCAGGTTACAGCCGCCAATCCGGCACCTACGATGGCGATGTTTTTGGGCGATGTGTGCATGTTTTCTCCAAGGTGAAATGGTCTTTGGCACTTTACACCTTGCAAAGCAACCGTTTGGCACTAATTGATGCCGGGTGAAGACAAGCTGCAACCCTAAAATCGACCGATGATTACCTTACGAAAATCCGCTGAGCGTGGCTACGCTGACCACGGCTGGCTCAAGTCCTTTCACAGTTTTTC
>CANHZG010000063.1 GCA_947464995.1 Comamonadaceae bacterium
CACGCGAGAACCGACGCCCATCACTCGCAGGCTCCCGCATCGACTCCATCGCACAGCCGATCAAGGATTCAACGTCGTTTTCCAGTCGCCCGCTGTCCCCCGTGTGCGGTGATACAACGGCGTCCAGTAGCCGCCAGCAGGCTTGTCGCAGGCGCGGGCTAATCGGGATTTGCGGTTTCGGGAAGAAAAAAGCCTGTCCATGCGAGGCACGGCGTGACTCCAACCAATCATTATTGATGTACAGCACCAAAAATACGGCAGGATGCCCTTTGCGCAGCAATCGTGCGTCATGCGACTCGTAGGCATTGGTGCCTAGCGCCGTGTCCTCGCTGTACTGAACGACATCGTTTACGAGGTTGGCCTGGGAGCGACCGCCCCCGAGCCAGAAGGCGAATTGGGTTTCTGAGTGTGCATGTGCAACGAGATCGTCGGCGAGTTCCAAGACCACAGCGCGTCCGAACCGGCCCTCCCGACGTGCATAGGTTTCAGCCATGAAAGATTCCCATGGCTGGGACTATGCCTTTCTTGGTGTCACTTTGAAAGGGCATGGACCCTACATAGGGAAAACCCCAGTCACTTCATCAGACTTTGAGATAAATCAAACGATAAGGCGATAAGCGCTCGTGCCTACGCGCTCTTACATTGGCACAGGACGAGGTCAAGTCGCCGTCCCATCCGAGTGAAAAAATCGCAACAAGGAGTCCGAATGCGGTTTGCAACCTATTTGTCCGGCGGTCGCCGCCATGTCGGCGTCGTAGCCACTGACGGTCTCAGCATACAAGGGCTGGCATTGCCAGCCCGCGAGGCGGAGCGCGGTGTGCTTGCGCTCATCGAACGCAGCGCGCGCGGGGAGGACCTGGTCGGCTTTGATGGTGCGCCTGTGGCGATCGATACGGTCCATCTGGATGCGCCCATCCCGCTGCCTCGGCGCAATATCTGGTGCGTCGGCCGCAATTACCACGCCCATGCCAAAGAATTGCAGGCCTCCGTTTTTAAAGACAGCAACGCAGCCGTAGAGAGTTGGCCCATCGTATTTACCAAGGTACCTGAATGCGTAGTTGGTCCGTTCGACGACGTGCAACTGCCCATCGGTGTATCCGACCAAATCGACTATGAGGCAGAGCTGCTGGTCATCATCGGCGAGGGCGGCAAAAACATCAACCGCGCCGACGCGATGAAATACGTATGGGGCTATTCCATCGTGAATGATGTGACAGCGCGTGATGTGCAAATGCGCCATCAACAATGGGACATGGGCAAGTCTTTTGACACCTTTTGCCCAATGGGCCCCTGGGTAGTGACCGCAGATGAGTTTGACGGCACTTCGGCGCGCGTACGTTGCTGGGTCAACGGGGCACTGCGCCAGGATGGAAACACGGTGAACATGATTTTTGACATTCCTATGCTCATAGAAACCATCTCGCGTGGCATCACTCTTTACCCGGGCGACTTGATCGCCACCGGAACCCCGGCCGGCGTGGGGATGGGCCTCAAGCCGCCACAGTACCTCCAAGTTGGGGACCGGGTCCGCGTGGAAATCGAAGGGCTCGGCGCCTTGGAGAACGCCATGGTCGCGGGTGACCCGTGCTGAGCCCATACCCTCGGATTAACCCACAGGTGCAACCCAGTAGCCCCTCAGACCCAGGTCTGGGCTAGCGCACTGGAAGCCTTTTTGCGCCAATGCCCGATACAAGCTTTTCCGATAGACGCATCTAAACCAAGGAGACCAGCATGAACGACCACACCAGCGAATCAAACGGCAACGCCGCAGACAGCACTTTGTTTACCAATGTGCGCATCCTAGACGCGACCGGCGAATCCCCCTATACCGGCGAAGTGTTGGTGCAGGGCAACCGTATCAAGCGCATCACGCGTGGGGGTTCGTCTCCCAGTGCGCCAACTTCGGGTGCTGCGGGCACGGTCATTGACGGCAAGGGTGCGACGCTGATGCCGGGCCTGATCGACGGGCATTTGCACCTGTCCTGGAACAACGCACCGGGTATCGAGCCAGTACAAATGATGCAACCGGAAGAACATATGCTGGTGACCATGGAGATGGCCAAATTGGTGCTCGATGCGGGCTTTACCGCCGGCCGTGGCGCGGCAGCGGCCAAACCACGTCTCGATGTGGTGGCCAAGCGCTTTATCAACGAAGGGCGTTTCCCCGGCCCGCGCTATCTGGCCGCTGGTCCGGAAATTACCACCGTGGGCGGCCTGGGAGATTCCGCGCCCAGCCACATCCCGCATGAGGGGCTGAACCTGGGTGTTGTGATTTCTGGCCCGGAGGAAATGCGCCGCGTGGTGCGCACCCTTATCAAATACGGGGTGGACACCATCAAGCTCAACCTGTCTGGCGAGGAGATTACCGGTATGGGCGCCGAGGAAACCCCCATGTCTGAAGAAGAAATACTGATTGCGGTGAAAGAGGCCAAGCTGCGCGGCAAGCAACTGGCTGCGCATGCGCGCTCCGCCGGCTCGGTCAAGCAGTGTGTGCGCCACGGCATCCAGAATATTTACCACGCATCCTTCGCAGACGAAGAGGCCTTAGACATGCTCGAAGCCGCCAAAGCGCACCACATTGTTGCGCCAGGAATCGCCTGGCTTCTCAATACCGCGCGCCATGCTGGACCATGGGGCATCCAGCCCGGCACGCCACTGACCATCAAGTACGAGCGCGAACTCGAGGCCTGCATTGCCACCATGAAGAAAATGCACCGGCGCGGCATCCGCATTTGTATTGGCGGTGACTACGGATTTGCCTGGACGCCGCAAGGCACCAATGCCAATGACCTAGAAACCTTTGTCACCATGCTGGGATTCACGCCCATGGAAGCCATCCAGGCTGCGACCAAAAATGGCGGCGACATCATGAACATGGGCCACGAGCTCGGGATGATCAAGGAAGGCTATTTGGCCGACCTGCTGCTAGTCGATGGCGACCCGCTGACCGATGTGCGCATCCTGCAAAATCAAGACCGGCTGCTGGCCATCATGAAAGACGGCAGGTTCCACAAAGCGCCGCGCGTCAATGTTTAGCGTCGCAGCCTGATGATGGGGGCCGTCTGCAGGCGCCCGCTCCCATGGTTTATTCCGCAAATACCCTTCCGCACCAAAGGTGAGCGCCTAGTTCACCATCACCAGCTTGCCCATAACCCCGCGTGAACCCATATGGGCGTAGGCGGCCTTGAGTTCGGCCATGGGCATGGTGCGGTCAATCACCGGTTTTATCTTGCCCTGGAAGTACCACTGGGCCAGTTCTGCGAGGGCGGCGGCGCTGGCTTTAGGCTCGCGTTTCGCAAAGTCTCCCCAAAACACACCCACGATGGACGCGCCCTTTAGCAAGGCCAGGTTCAAGGGCAAAGCGGGAATCGGTCCCGCCGCAAAACCTACCACCAGGTAGCGCCCGCGCCAAGCGATGGAGCGAAAAGCTGGTTCGGCAAAGTCCCCGCCCACCGGGTCGTAGACCACGTCGGGGCCTTTGCCCTGCGTGAGTGTTTTAATGGCCTCTCGTAGGTTCTCGGTGCTGTAGTTGATGGTGGCGTCCGCCCCGATCGATTTGCACAAAGCACATTTTTCGTCGGTGGATGCCGCAGCAATGACGTGTGCGCCCGCTGCTTTGGCAATTTGGATGGCCGAGGTGCCGACGCCGCCGGCTGCACCCAGCACCAGAACAGTCTCGCCGGCCTTGAGCGCCGCGCGGTCTATCAGCGCATGGTGTGAAGTGGCATAAATCATCATGAATGCGGCGGCGTCAACCATGGGAAAGCCAGGCGGTAGCGGCATACACAGAGCTGCCGGGGCGATGGTGTGGCTGCCAAAGCCGCCGGTGCCACTCAGGCAGGCCACGGCCTGACCCATCTGGAGGTGTTTCACTCCTTCACCCACGGCCTGCACAATGCCAGCGTATTCCGAACCCGGTACGAAGGGCAGGGCGGGTTTCATCTGATACTTGTTTTGTACGATCAGCAGGTCGGGGAAATTCAGGCTGGCGGCTTTGATTTCGATAAGCACTTCACCGGCTTTGGGCGCGGGAGTGGGGATTTCGGTCCACGTCAGGGCGTCAACGCCCACGGGGTTTTCACATAGCCAAGCGTGCATGGTGCTGTCTCCAATAAATGGCCCATCATAGAGGCCAGCGGCAGGGCGCGCGCTCGGCGGACTGTCCCAGGCGTGACGCTTTTGCGCCTGTCCCACCTACAATTGGGCATCACTTCAGGTTCCTATGAAAATTCTCATTTCCAACGATGACGGCTACCAGGCGGCAGGGCTTCAGGCGCTGTATGACGCCCTTAAAGACGTGGCCGACGTCGAGGTTATTGCGCCTGAACACAACAACAGTGCCAAGTCCAACGCGCTCACCTTGAACGCGCCTTTGTATGTGCACCAAGGCAGCAACGGTTTTCGCTATGTGAACGGCACGCCTGCAGACTGCGTGCACATTGCCCTGTCGGGTCTGCTGGATTACCGACCCGATCTGGTGGTCTCTGGCATCAACAATGGCGCCAATATGGGTGATGACACGATTTACTCCGGCACGGTGGGGGCCGCCATGGAAGGGTATTTGTTTGGCATTCCAGCCATTGCGTTTTCGCAGGTGCACAGGGATTGGGTGGAAATCGCGTCTGCGGCGCGTAAGGCGCGCGAATTGGTGTTGTCCCTGGCGCACCATCAGATGGTTGGCAAAACGCCCTGGTTACTTAATGTGAATATTCCTAATCTGCCTTATCAACAAATTCTTGCCACCAAGCTCTGCCGCCTGGGCAAGCGCCATGCGGCGGAACCGGTGATCGCACAAAAAAGCCCGCGCGGCGAGACCATGTATTGGATAGGCGCTGCCGGCGCGGCGCTGGACGACGCTGACGGTACCGATTTTCACGCCACGCGATTGGGCCATATGTCGATTACGCCCCTGAAAGTGGACTTGACCGACCATGAGAGCCTTGCTGACTGGAGCCAGGCCGCGGCGCTGTTGAATTCGTCTGCTGGGCAAGCTGCTGCATGAAGCAAAGGCCGACCTTTCCAGCGCGCATGGAAACCAGCTTTGTCGCTCCCAAGCCGGTTCCTCTCGCTCAGGTCAACCAGCCCGAGGGTTTGGGCATGGATTCCAGCGCTGTGCGCCAGCGCATGGTCCATAAACTGATGGGGCAGGGCGTTCGCGACACCCAGGTGCTGGAGGCCATGTCGCGTGTGGAGCGCCACCGCTTTGTCGATAGCGCACTGGTCAACCAGGCCTATGAAGACACCAGTTTGCCCATTGGCTTGGGGCAAACCATATCCAAGCCAGGCGTGGTTTCGCGCATGTTGGAGTTATTGCGCAATGGCGCGCCAGGCAAGTTGGGTCGGGTGCTTGAGATCGGCACGGGTTGCGGCTACCAGGCCGCCGTTTTGAGCCATTTGGCTACCGAGGTCTACAGCATCGAACGCCTACGCGGCTTGCATGAGAAGGCGCGCGACAACTTGCGTCACCTGCGATTGAAGGGTGTTCACCTGCTTCTGGGCGACGGCATGCTGGGCTACCCCAGTGGCGCCCCCTATGCGGCCATCATTGCGGCCGCTGGCGGACAGGCTATTCCGCAGGCTTGGATCGATCAGCTCGCCGTTGGCGGCCGCCTGGTAGCACCGGTTGCAATGGGCATGCCGCCTGACGGGCGACGCGGTGCTGGATCGGGAGCGCAGGCCTTGGTGGTAATGGATAAAACCAGCCAGGGCGTGCGTCAAACCGTTTTGGAGACCGTGCACTTCGTCCCCCTAAAATCGGGCCTGGCATGAGCAATACACAGGGACGGATATGACGGTTTTTCAGCTCCTTCAGGGTCGCGTGTGGCTGGCTTTGGCCGTGGGCCTGGCACTCTCGGCCTGCGGATCAAAATCCGTCATGCGCGCACCGGTAGAAGACCGACCAGCAAGCGGTACCCACGCAGTCGCGTCCGCAACTGCGCCTGCAGCGGCGCCTGCACCCGCACCGGGCACGTCCACGGCTCCCGCGGCGGCTGCGAAAGCGGTCGTGCCTGATGCAGACAATGCCGGTAAACCGGGCTACTACAGCGTCAAACAAGGCGATACGCTGATTCGCATTGGTTTGGAGTCGGGTCAAAGCCACCGCGACATCGCCCGTTGGAACAACCTAGACAACCCCAATAAGATTGAAATTGGCCAGGTCTTGCGGGTGATTCCACCAGGCACGGCTGAGGATGTTGCGGTTACCAAACCGGTGCTTGCCAATAAAGTGACCACGACTCCGCTTGTGGCTGCGGCTCCGGCCAAGGCGGCGTCGGCGGCCGGTACGCCAGCGCCTACGGCCGTGGCCAGCGCACCGGCCAGTTCAAGTCTCGCGATCGAAGAGGAGATTGTGTTTGTATGGCCTTCCAAAGGTGAGGTGCTGGCAACTTTTGACGAAGCGAAAAACCGCAAAGGCCTGGATATTGCGGGTGCCGCTGGAGAGCCCGTGTTGGCGGCAGCTGACGGCAAGGTGGTGTATGCGGGGTCGGGTTTGCGCGGTTATGGAAACTTGGTCATTCTGAAACACAACGGCACCTACCTGACGGCCTATGCGCACAACCAAGTGCTCTTCGTAAAGGAGGAGCAAAGCGTTAAGCAGGGGCAGAAAATTGCCGAAATGGGCAATAGTGACGCCGACCGTGTAAAGCTGCACTTTGAGGTACGTAAAATGGGAAAACCGGTGGATCCGGCCAAATTCCTGCCTGTGCGTTAGCCCCCAGCGCCGGGCTGCGCTAACCTTTGCGTTTGGCGCGGACCTGAGACAATGCAGGCATGCAAGAGTCTCCTATTGAACCACCCGCCCCCGCCCCATTGCCCGAGGGTTGGCTCTCGGTCCGGTCCCTAGACCTGGAGGCTCAAGGGGTTGCCCATCAAAGTGATGGCAAGGTGGTATTCATTGAGGGTGCCTTGCCCTTTGAAATCGTCAGCGCCCGCATCCACCGCAGCAAAAGCAGTTTCGAAAAGGGAACGCTCAGCCAGATTCACCGTGAGTCTTCGCAGCGGGTGCGTCCAACGTGTCCACATTTTGGTTTGCATGAAGGCGCCTGTGGCGGCTGCAAGATGCAGCATTTGCATGCCAGCGCCCAGGTGGCGGTCAAGCAGCGTGTGCTGGAGGACAACCTGTGGCACATTGGCAAAGTCAAACCGCAAATCGTGCTGCGACCCATCGAAGGACCCACCTGGGGCTACCGTTACCGCGCCCGTTTGTCGGTGCGCTTTGTGCGTAAAAAAGGCGCGGTGCTCATTGGGTTTCACGAGCGCAAGAGCCATTTCGTGGCCGATATGAAAGAGTGCCATGTCCTAGCACCCCATGTCAGTGCAATGTTGCTACCCCTGCGCGACTTGATTGCGTCCATGGAGGCGGTCGAGCAGTTGCCACAAATTGAGCTCGCCATTGGTGATGTGGGGGGCACAAGTTTGCAAGCCGGTCACGGTGACGTGACGGCATTGGTATTGCGCCACTTGGTTCCTTTGGGCGAGGATGATCGCGAAAAATTGCGCGTATTTGCCGCAGAGAATCCGGGGGTGCAGTGGTGGCTGCAATCCAAAGGACCAGAGACCATTGTCCGATTGAACGAGCTGCAGGGGCATACGACGGCACAACTGGCCTACGAATTACCTCAGTTTGGCATCACCATGCCCTTTCGGCCGACCGACTTCACGCAGGTCAATCCGCATATCAACCGCGTTTTGGTGTCCCGTGCCTTGGGGCTTTTGAAAGTTGAAAAGTCAGAGCGGGTAATCGACTGGTTTTGTGGACTAGGCAATTTCACCTTGCCCTTGGCCACCCAGGCGCGCGAGGTCTTGGGGGTTGAAGGGTCCGAGGCTTTGGTTGAGCGTTCGCGCGAGAATTTGCGTCTAAACCAAGGTCAAGGCTCTGCCCCCAGCAGACTCGCCCCCACCCGGTTCGTAGCCCGCGACTTGTTTGAAATGACGCCCGAGCTGCTGGTGGATGACGCAAGTGCCGACAAATGGCTGGTCGACCCGCCCCGAGAGGGTGCATTTTCATTGGTGCAGGCTTTGGCCCAATTGCACCAAAGTCCCGAACTTCGCGGCCAATGGGTGCCGCCACAGCGCATCGTCTACGTGAGCTGCAACCCAGCGACCCTGGCGCGTGATGCGGGGGTTTTGGTGTCCCAGGCGGGTTACCGGTGCACCGCGGCAGGCATTGTCAATATGTTTCCCCATACGGCGCATGTGGAAAGCATCGCGGTCTTTCAGCTGGGCTGAAGGCTGGGCAGGCGTCGCGATCACCGGCGCTGCAAAACCCACACCGCGTCCGATGTGTCGGTCGGGTGCCGTACCAGGGTTTTTTGAATCCAGAGCGATGCATCAATGGTTGCGGGCAACGCAAGTTCGGCTGTGGGTTGCACCAGCATCCAGGGACACCGCACCAGTGCACCGGATGGAACCAGCGCAATATTGCCTTGTACCTGAATCGCTGCAACCTGGCCCGAGCCCAGCCCGTTGGCTTCCACGCAACCGTTAGAACTGAGTTCGGTTTTCACCAATTGCACCCAACGGTCGTACCCTTGCGTGTAGTCCAGCAGCGGTAGCCACAGCGTCATGAGCAGCGTCCAACACCAAACGGCACCACCTGCCGGCAATACGAGGCTGCGCCAGAGCGCAGCTCGGTGTCGGCCCGCACGCCAATGCACCAAGCCCATCCAGACCAGTGTGGTCAGCAAGGCCAGGCCGGTGGCAGGGACTGAAAAGGTGGGTTCAAACCCCGGTGCCAGTCGTGCGACATTGGCGGCTGGTTGACTGGGAAAGCCGGTTTGCATGGCGATCCAGACCACCCAGACAATGGCACCACAGCCCGTAAAAAACAACAAAGTAAACCAGTCGATGAGGGATGCCATAGGCCTTTGCAACGTGGGAAGTGCAAAGGCCGCCAAACTCGCCATAGCCGGAAGCGCCAGCAGCAAAGTGCGGTCCGATGCCCCCGTGCACAAGGTCGCAACAATGGTTGTTGAAGCCAGCCACAGAGGCAACGCCAGGTGGCGGCTGATGTGGCGGGTGCGTATTTGCTTTCGCCAGCTCCACAGCGTCCACAGTGACAGCGGCCATGCTGGCCAAGTAAACCATACCAGCAACTGCGCAAAGCCATTCCAGTCGACCCAGAGTGCGTGCGGCATATCGATCTTCCAACGCCACAGGTTCAACGCCGTGGCGAGACCAGCGCCCAAAAGGGTAGCAAGGGCGATCGTATTGCTGGCAGACCGAGCGGACGTACCAACGGTTGCACCGGTCTGCGCTAGCCGGTCGTTCAAAAGCGCCAGCAAGGCGCATCCGCTGCCAAAGACAATTGCTAGCACGGGTGCCCCACTCAGCACCATGCCAAGCAGACCGATGAAGACACCCAATCGGGCGCGCTCGAAGTGGTAAGGCAGGGCCGCCACGCCGTAATACAGCAGTGCCACACACCCGAGTTGGACCAACTCGGGTGTAATTTCATGCGACAGTTGGGCCAGACCCATGCAAGCGAGAAAGGCCAAGAGGCCGCCGTCGGCTATGGTGCGTGCGTAGTCGGCAGGTTTGGCCTGACCACCAAATGCAAAAACAACGGGCTGCGCCTGGGGGCTCTTGGCGAGGTAGTAGCTGGCGTACCAGGTTGCTGCCATGGCCAGGGCCAAGAAAAGGCCAAATGGAATTCGCACCATCCACTGGGCGGCGTCCGCGCTGGGCGCCAAAGCCATGATCCATGCGCCTACCCAATAAGGCATTAATGCAGCCTGTTCAGATGTGACCCCCAAAAGTGTCGGGCTCCACCAATGGCTATTACCGGCGTGGAGCTCGGCCATGTAGCCCATGGCAGTCATGTCGGCGCTCTTCCAGGGACTGCGCCCAAAAAAGCCGGCAAACACATAGGTGGCACACAATCCGAGCAGCACCAAACGAGGTAGTCGACGGACGGCAGCCTGGGTTACGACGGCTGGAGTAGTAAATTGCACGGTAAATTAGTTGGAAATAAAAAAGGCAGAACGGAAATCCGAACTGCCTTTATTTTCCGATCAGGTTAGAACCTGAATCTCGATCATTTAACGCTGGTTTTCCCAAAACGATTGCGGAACTTCTCAACACGCCCACCCATGTTGTCCACGGATTTTTGAGTGCCCGTATAAAACGGATGCGATTCGCTGGAGGTGTCCAATTTGTACAAAGGCAGCTCGCGGCCATCTTCCATCTTGATCATTTCCTTGGTGTTCGCGCAAGAACGGGTCACAAACTTGAAGTTGTTGGACAGGTCCATAAAGCACACGTCGCGGTAGTTGGGGTGAATGCCGTCTTTCATAATATTTCCATCAGTTGCGACAGCCGCATCAGGCCCTCGGGCAAACCTTTGCCCAATCCTAAACCCGTTGTACTTGTCGCGTAAAGCCTAAGATTGTAGCCCAGGACCAAAAAAAGAGCCCCTAGGGGCTCTTTCTGGCTAGTCATTGCCCGTCTTATTCGCGCTCCCCCCCAAATATTCCCAACAGCGCCAACAGACTTTGAAACACATTGACGATGTCCAAATACAAAGCCAGTGTGGCTGAAATGTAATTGGTCTCGCCGCCATCAATGATTTGTTTGATGTCGTACAGCATATAAGCGCTAAAGATCCCAATCGCAGCCATGGACATAGCCATCATGCCGGCCGATGAGCCAACGAATACATTGATGATCCCGCCCACCACCAGTACCACAGTACCGACAAAAAGCCATTTACCCATGCCGGAGAGGTCCCGTTTGATAACCGATGCCAAGCTTGCCATGACCAAAAACACGCCCGCCGTACCACCAAACGCCGTCATGATGAGGTCCGGACCGTTTTTGAAGCCCAGCGTGGATTCAATTAGTCGCGACAGCATCAGCCCCATGAAGAAGGTAAAACCCAGCAAGACAGGAACGCCAGCGGCTGAATTTTTGGTTCGCTCAATGGCGTAAATGAAACCAAAAGCCACGGCAAGAAAGAGCACCAATCCGAGCCCACCGCTAAAAATTTGGCCCAATCCCAGTTCCACACCGGCCCACGCGCCGAGCACGGTAGGAATCAGGGTCAGCGAAAGCAGCCAGTAGGTGTTGCGCAGCACCTTGTTGCGCGCTTGGGCGGAATCGCCGTACGCGTATGTGTAGTCCATGGTGGACAGGGGGTCGTTCATAGTCAAACTCCTTTTGAAACCTGTTGAAGGTGTGGACATTTTACGGACTTACAAGCCTCTTTCGCACTTTGCGCACGCCAAGAGGCCCTAATCCGCGTAAGTATCAATCGAATAACTAGCTAATGCCCCCCGGAGCCCTAGACTGCGACCGTCAGTGCGCCGTCGATCACAAGGTTGTTTCCAGAGATTCGGCTCGCCACCGGACTGGCCATGAACACCACGCCGACAGCGACCTCCTCGGCTGTACCAAGCTGACCCGTCGGATTGGCCTTGATGGTGGAGTTGTACAGATCTGGCATATTTTTTTCGATGTTTTGCCAAATCCCGCCTTCAAAATAAGTATTTCCGGGTGACACCACGTTGACCCGAATCCCCTTGGCGACCAATTGGCGGCTTAGTCCTTTGGAGTAATGGATCAGTGCGGCCTTTATTGCGCCATAAGAGCCGGCGGCAAAGTCAACTTCGAAGCCAGAAACGCTCGATATCAGAACGATCGATGCACTGGGCGATTTCTCCAAAAAGGGCACGGCCGCAGCTACTGCGTTGACCGTGTGCATCATGTCGATACGGAAAGACTTCTCCCAGGTCTCGGGAGAATCGCCAACGGCTAACGCGCTGACGTTGCACACCAGCACATCGACGCCCCCCAACTCGGCGGCGCTGTCTTTAATCCATTGCGTCAGCATGTGGCTGTCGGAAACGTCAAGGGCCTGTCCGAATGCCTGAACGCCCTTAGCCTTCAGTGCGACGACCGTGCTTGCGACTTCTTGCGCGTTTCGCGCACAGACCGAAACATTGGCACCCTCCGCGGCAAACTCATCCGCGACCGCACGTCCTATTCCCTTACTGCCACCAGTAACCAGTACCCGTTTACCCTTGAGTTTGAGGTCCATTGCATTTCTCCTAGTTGGTTAAATATTAAATATTGCGTCGCCGCACTATCAAGGGGCAAGATACCGCTTATCCACCCCAGCCGCTACGGTGTACTTTGGGTCCACGAAGTTCCCAAGCCGTACTTTCCCGCACTGCGACAGCATCATATAAGCATCCCACTTGTCGTAGCCATATTCTTTAGCCATCCACATGACGAGCTCATGGTAGGCAATGCGCGTCGCGTCTTCCAGCGGCCTGGCGCTACCAATAGCCATAATTTGGTGTTCAGTTTCCAGCCTGGGCCAGTCGATTGCCCAGCTTTTGATCAGGTCCACATGAATCGTGGTGCGGCTGGCGTATTCGACCGCGGTGCCACACACCTCGCCGTCCCCCTGGCAGGCGTGCGCGTCACCGATGAAAAGGCGGGCACCAGGCGAGCGCACCGGCAGGTAGGTCACGCTTCCGGGGCCCATATCGGGCACATCCATGTTTCCACCATGGTTGTCAGGGGTCAGTGAGTTGATCGAATCAATTTCTGGGGACAGGCTAAGGGTTCCAATGTGCGGTCGGTATGGCAAGGTAACGCGGCGACTCCA
>CANHZG010000064.1 GCA_947464995.1 Comamonadaceae bacterium
TAGCTCTTCAAGCTCGGCATTGATGAAAATCCGAAAAGCCTGAAATGTGCGCGTTGCAGGGTTCTGGCCCGGCTCGCGGGTTTTGACCGTGTCAGCCACGAGCTGGGCCAGTTCGGTGGTGGTTGAAAGGGGCCCGGGCTCTTGTCGGCGAGCCACAATCGCCTTTGCAATGGCGCCAGCAAACCGTTCTTCGCCGTAGTCACGTATTACCTCCGTAATGTTGTCGACATCTGCGTCGACCAGCCACTGCGCCACACTGATGCCGCGCGTGGTGTCCATGCGCATGTCCAGCGGGCCTTCGAAGCGAAAGCTAAATCCCCGGGCCGGGGTGTCAATCTGGGGTGAACTCACACCCAGGTCCATCAAGATGCCGGCCACGCTGGCGCTGGGCAACTGCCCCAGGTGGGAAAAGCCTTCCTGGCGGATGGAAAAACGCGGATCGGTAATGGCCTGGGCCTGGGCCGCTGCCTCGGGGTCGCGGTCAAATGCCAGCACGCGCCCACGCTCGGACAGCCGAGACAGGATTTCGCGCGTGTGGCCGCCCCGGCCAAACGTGGCGTCGACATAAAGTCCGTCTTGGGGTGTCGGTGGAGCTGGGGCGTCGAGCAAAGCGTCGACGGCTTGGGTTAACAGAACCGTGGCATGGGCTGGCAGCGCGTGCATTGCTGCGCTCAAAAAGAGAAGTCTTTAAAGACGTCGGGCATCTGCTCTTGCATGGCCTTGGCTTCCAGGGCTTCGTAGCTGGCTTGGTCCCAGAGCTCGAAGTGGTTGCCCATTCCCAGTAAGACCGTGTCTTTGCTGATGCCTGCACCTTGGCGCAGTTCGGGAGAAATCAGAATGCGCCCCGTGCCATCGATTTCGACGTCCATGGCATTGCCCAAAAAAATGCGTTTCCACCACTGTGCCGACATCGGCAAGGCCGAGATGCGCTCGCGAAACAGGTCCCACTCCGGGCGGGGGAAAATCATCAGGCAACCGTGCGGGTGTTTGGTGATGGTCAGCAAACCCGCCGCCAGTGCATTGAGCACGTCACGGTGCCGGGTAGGCACTGATAGCCGACCTTTTGCATCCAACGTGAGCGACGAAGCACCTTGAAACACCACAAACACCTCTTTTTCCAACGGGAATCAAAAAGTGGTGTGTCTTTCGCACTATTTACCACTTATTTGCACTTAATTGCACTTTACCAGTAAATTCAGTGCTTGGCGAAGTCGTGGGTGAAATTTTTCCAATGAAATCAAAGACTTAGAGACGACTTTTCATTCCAAAATGGACAAAAAACGTTCTAAATTAAGTACTTAGCTGGGCCACTGAAAGTAATGCGTGAAATAGACGCGGTGCCCGCTTCGGGCAAGCGCCATGCTAAGCGGCGACGGTTGGCGCGCTTAGCGCAGGCCGCTCAGGTGGATGCGCACCTGGCCGTCGATGCCCAAAGCACTCCAAAACGCCGCAACCAACAAAGAAACCCCGTCAAAGTGGATTTCGCTGGTCTGGGTTTGGGCGCTACTAATCCACTCTAGCAAGGCGCTGGTGGAACTTCCGTCCATGCGCACCAGTTCGTGGCACGCGATGTGAATGCAGGTCGGCGTCGGATGCTCGCGCGGGTCGGGCAGGCCCAAGCCATACGACCCCAGAATTTCGCCTTGCAACTGCCAGACAGGTCCAGCAGCGCCCTGGCGGGCCCTGACCTCTAGGTTAGGCGGCGAGGCGTTGTCGCCCACAAAGCTTCCTAAAGCGGGTTTCCAACTGGGGCCGGTTTCCAAATAGGTCATGCAGTATTCCAGCGCAGCGCGCTCAAACTCCTCGTGCTCGCGGGCCAGTTGCAGCATGCTAAAGCGCAATTTCCATGCATTGCGGTCGCTCAGGGACTGTCCTTGCGGCGTACTCTTGCGTAAGACCGTCAGCAAATTTAACGTGTCGAAAAATACCAGATGGACTGGTTGCGTGCACAGTTTTGCGAAGCCAGGACTGGCGAAGGCCGCCGCCTCGGCGGTGATATGCCGAAGGTCGGCCCAATCGATGGCGTAGCTGCGCTGGTTCTCCAAACCCTGCAGCAGCGCTTTTGCCACCTTAACGTCCCAGGTCGGTGGACAGCGCCAAAACGTCTCCAGTAGGTCATCCGTACCGTAATCCTGGCCATTGCGTTCAGCTCCCTTGGTCGTTTGTGTGGAGGGGTGTTGAGGCGCCGCATCACTGCGCCACTGCGGGGTAACGCCGTTCCAGTACTCAACGTATTCGAGTACGGCCCAGTCAAAGCGGTCTTGGTCACCCATGGCGCGAAGGACCTCCAGCAAGCACAAGGCCAAAGCAAATGTTTGTTCTTGGCGTTCGGGCTTGGCCTTAAGTGCCTCGAGCAATTGGTCGGATGCCTCTTTGAACTTCCCGTGGGCGAAAAGTACCGCGGCTGCGACCAAGGTTTCGTCGCTGGCAGCCGACTCGAAGACGCCATGCCAGCGCAGCGCAGCCACGGTATCGGCCGGCTCGTATTGGTCCCATTGCACGCCACGCTTCACCATCAAAGGCAGCGCCGGGGGTAGGGCCAGGGGCCGCTCTTGTGGGCGCTGGGGCACGCCAGCAGTAGGGGCCGCATCAGCGACTTGCGCTGATGCTAGTGCGGGAGCATCAGCGGGGCGCTTGGCATGGCTGGCCACCCATAAGGACTCCAATTGGGCTTCGACGGCAGCAATCTTCTTGAGGGTTTCGTCACGCGCACGCGCACCCTTGGTGTTGCCGGCCGGAAAGCCGCCCATCACATGGTCCGCGTCTTGTCCTTGCTCGCGCTTCAGCACGCCGCGCAAATAGGCAAATTCCTGCTTGCGGACCAGCAGCATGTGCCGCAGGCGATCGGCGTCTGTGGCCTCAGGGCTGTTGTCCCGCCATGGTTCGGTTGCGTCAACCGGGTCGGGTTTGGTTTGCGTCACGCTCAGGGGCCATTGCTCTTGAGGGTCTAGTCCCCAAACATTTTTTGTTTGAGCTCGCGCCGTTGCTGCGCTTCAAGCGACAGTGTGGCCGTGGGACGTGCGAGCAATCGGCCTACGCCGATGGGCTCACCGGTTTCGTCGCAGTACCCGTAGTCGCCCGCATCAATGCGGGCAATGGACTGCTCGATCTTTTTAAGTAGCTTGCGCTCACGGTCGCGCGTGCGCAACTCCAGGGCATGTTCTTCTTCGATCGTGGCCCGGTCGGCTGGGTCTGGAACCACGGACGTGTCTTCGCGCAAGTGTTCTGTCGTCTCACCGGCGCTATTGAGGATGCCCAGTTTGAGTGCCGAGAGCTTGAGGCGAAAGGCTGCCAGCTGGGTCTCGTTCATATATTCAGAGTCGGGCATGGCCATCAGTTCGGCGTCGCTCAATTGGGCGGCGGACTTGGTTTTCCAGTTGTTCGCCAGTTTGCTGTCTTTTTTGACGATGGCCGGGATCACCAGCGCGATGGTGGGCGAGCCATTGGACGGGCCGTAGCTGGCCTTGGCCGCAGTGGACGCAACCGATTGCGCCATAGAGGGGACCGTGAGCTGGGCCAACCGGGATGAGGGGCGCCCCGACTTGATGGGTACGACATTGTTGAAGGCGGTTGCGACGACAGGAGCCAGCGGTACTGCGACTGGAGTAGCGGGAACAGATTTCGGTAAGGAGGGATTCACAGGGGACTTGGCTTTGGGCGTTGCCGCTACTTTTGGGGTGGGCGGTTGGGGTTTGGAGGGAGCCGTCTTGGTTGCGACGGGCTTCTTAGCAGCCACTTTCACGGGTGCTGGGGCTGCGGATTTCTTGGTTTGGACCGGGCTTTTCGACGGGGTCTTGGCCGCCGGCAGCTTGGATGGGGGCTTTTTGGCGGCAGAAACGGCTTTTTTGGCCATTGTTGGCGCAGGCTTGCCGGCCGGTTTTTTGGCCGCAGTCGTTGAAGTTGCAGTGGGTTTAGCAATCGACTTTTTGGCCGTAGTCGCTAGAGTTACAACAGGTTTCGCAGCCCGTTTTTTGGCCTTAGCCGCTGGAGCTGCAACAGGTTTTGCAGCTGGTTTTCTGGGCGTTTTGGTGGCAGTGGCGGGCGCTTTGGCGGCCGTGGACTGGACTGCTTTGGCCTTTTGGGGGGCCTTGGCGGGCTTTACGGTCTTGGCGTTCACAACTGGTCTCCTAACAGAAACACGGGATTTGGGGTCTGGGCCTGCGGTATGGCCCCTGTCATTCGGGCGGGCCACGCCAGCCTCTTCGGCGCGGGAGTGTACAGGCTTGCCAGCGGGAAAGCCCACAAACCTCAGAAGCGATGCAAACATTTGATTTTTTCCTCGATAAGAGGCTCAAAAATGCACCGCAGGCAAAATGCTGCAGCGCATCAAATCGGGTATTGTCTCTGAAATTTAGACCAGCGACTGCTCCATCCCTTGCAGCAAGATGTCCTTGGGCAAGTCGATGCCAATAAACACCAGTTTGCTGTTTTTGGTTTCCCCTGGCGCCCAGGCCGGCCCCAGGTCGCTTCCCATGAGCTGGTGCACGCCTTGGAAGATCACCTTGCGCTCGCTGCCCTGCATATAAAGAACGCCCTTGTAGCGCAACATGCGTGGGCCGTAGATATTGACGATGGCGCCCAAAAAGTCTTCCAGTTTGGCTGGATCAAAGGCGCGTTCGGACTTGAAGACGAAACTTTTGACATCGTCATCCACGTGGTGGTGGTGGCCGCTGTGATCGGCGTGGGTATGCGAGGGGTGGTCGCAGGACTCACCGTGGTCATGGTCATGGTGGTGATCATGGTCTTCGGCGGTCAGGAAATCGGGGTCGATGTCGAGCTTGGCGTTAAGGTTGAAGCCGCGTAGGTCAAAAAAGTCTTTGATGGCCACATCGCCAAAGTGCACCGTGTGCTGCGGCGCGCGCGGGTTCATGTGTTTGAGTCGGTGCTGTAGCGCTTGCAGGTCCTCGGCCGACACCAGCTCGGACTTGCTGATGAAAATCTGGTCCGCAAAGCCCACTTGGCGGCGCGCTTCCTGACGCTCGTTGAGCTGTTCGGGCGCGTGTTTGGCGTCCACCAAGGTCAATATGGCGTCGAGCAGGTAGGACTCGGCCACCTCATCGTCCATGAAAAAGGTTTGCGCCACCGGTCCGGGGTCTGCCAGGCCGGTGGTCTCGATCACCACGCGGTCAAAGTCGAGTTCGCCTTTGCGTTTTTTCTCGGCCAAGTCACGCAGCGTGGCGCGCAGGTCTTCGCGGATGGTGCAGCAGATGCAGCCGTTGCTCATTTGGATGATTTGTTCGGTGGTGTCAGACACCAAAATGTCGCTGTCGATGTTCTCCTCGCCAAACTCGTTTTCGATGACGGCGATTTTTTGCCCGTGGGCCTCGCTCAGGATGCGTTTGAGCACGGTGGTTTTGCCCGCGCCGAGAAAACCGGTGAGGATGGTGGCGGGTATCAGTGGCATACGGTGTCCGGTATTGGGATGGGATAAACGCTTATTTTCGCAGGCTGGACGCTGGGCGCGCCTTTGCAATTTGAAAATCCTTTGAAGCTTGATTGCGATCAAGCCCACCCCATTGGCTGCTGGCTAGACTGGGGGCTTCATTCCATTGGTACCCAAGGAGAATTTTTATGCTGTCGATGAACCCAGACCAAAAAGCCAAGTTAATGGACGATTTACGCATGGTCATTGATGACGCGCAGGAAATGCTACGCATGACTGCTGACCAGGTGGGCGAAAGTGCGGCGGGTGTGCGTGCGCGCGTTCAGGCCCGCTTGGCGGAGGCCACCGAAGAATTGCACCATTTGCAGGACGCCGCCATTGCGCGTGCCAAAGCCGCCGGGCACGCCACCGAAGAGTTTGTGCACGAGAACCCCTGGAAAGCGGTGGGTATTGCGGCGGGTGTGGGACTGTTGGTGGGCCTGCTGATTTCGCGGCGCTAGGGCCTGGCGGCCCTATGGCTCACCAAGAAAAAACCGGTATCTGGGCATCACTTAGCCGCGTGTTGGCCACCGTACTGGACATGGCCCAGGTTCGTCTGGCCCTGTTGGGTACGGAGCTGGAGTTCGAAAAACAGCGTCTCTTGACCGCGTTGTGGCTCGGCGCCTTGTCGCTTGTGTTGCTGGGGCTGGGGCTGGTGCTGCTGTGCGCCACGCTGGTGCTGTTGCTGTGGGACGCCTACCGTACTGGGGCCTTGGTCGGCGCGGCAGTGGTCTTTTTGGCTTCTGGGTTGGGAGTTTTGCACCAGGCCCGGCGCCGTTTGCGCAGCCCGTCTGGCCTGTTCCACGCCAGCGTGACCGAGTTGCAGCGCGACCGCGATGCAGCGTCGAGCCCTGGTAAACCCGGTTGAAATGGCAATGACAAAACCTTTTTTACAGGTGCGCCAAGACCTTTTGCTGACCCGCAGCGCCGGTTTGCGAGCCACCTTGGGTCAACAACTGCAACCTCTGAAGGCTCCCTTGGCCTGCGTGGACCGCGGTGCAGATGCACTGCGGTGGCTGCAGCGCAAGCCCCTGCTGGCAGCCGCGATTGCCGCTGCATGGGTGGCGCTCAAGCCTGGTAGCGCGCTCACCCGATGGGGACGCTTGTGGAACGCCTGGTCCGCAGCCCGGCGGGTGCTGCGCTGGGCCCAGCGCGGGTAGGCTCCGTGCGGCCTGATGGTTAGCTACTTTTCTCTTCATCGCTCCTCGATCCGCCCACCCGCGTGCCGGGCAAACCGGCCTTTCTCACGCGGGTGCACCGGGTCGCTGCTTGCCCAGGGCCAGCCGCCAAATTCGGTGCGCCGGTAATCGGCAAAAGCCTGGTGGATTTCGGCTTGCGTGTTCATCACAAACGGGCCGTACTGGGCCACTGGCTCGCCAATCGGGCGGGCTTGCAGCATCAGCAACTCGGCGACTTGACCGCTGTTGACGAATTCGATGGCGTCCTGCGCCCGCACTTCCACTACCGACCGGGGCGCGACGGCCTGACCGGCCAGGGTTAGCGCGTCGCCCTTGAAGTAGTAGAGCTGGCGCCGCGTGTCCGGGTGCCGGGCCGCAGGCAGGGTCCAGCGCGCCCCGCAGTCCATGCGGATGGTGAAGATGGCCAGGTCCGAGTCCGCCTCGCTGGCCCAGGAGTCAGGTGGCGGCGGCAGGCCTTGGGCGCCGTCCAGGGTCCCGGCCACCACCATCACCTCGGTGGTGTGGCCTTGTCGGTCCGCGTGGCGCACGGTCGGCACGTTTTCACCCCAGAGCATGGTGAAGTGGGGCTCAGCCATTTTGTTTTTTGCCGGCAGGTTGAGCCAGATCTGGAACAGCTCGGCCGGGTTGGGCGCGTCGCTGTTGCGCAGGGGAAACATTTCGCAATGCACGATGCCCTTGCCCGCCGTGAGCCATTGCACGTCGCCCGGGCCAAAGCGGGCGGTAGCACCCAGCGAATCGGAATGGTCGATATGCCCTTGGCGCACGATGGTTACTGTCTCAAAACCCCGGTGCGGGTGCGCCGGAAAGCCGGGAATGGTTTGGCCGTGGTACATGCTCCAGCCGTCTTTGCCGGCAAAGTCCTGGCCCAGGTTGCGTCCACTCAACGCGGCGTCCGGCGCCATGGCGGCGTTGCCGCGCGGGTAGGCGTCCACGTGGTGCACGCAAAATAAAAACGGATCTATCGTCGGCCAGGGTGGGGCTGACAGGGGAGTGGTGCGCAGGATGCTGCTGCTGTGTGCCATAAAAGGTTTGCTGTAAACAGATGTGATTGAACGGGTAATGCAGCTGCCATTTGGCCACAGACGGGTGCGCGCTTGCAGGCCGATAAGATCCGCATATGCATTTTTTCCTCGGTCTTTTTTTGCGTGCCGTGCTTGCGCTGGTGGTGGTGGCCGCCGCCTGGTCCTTGGACGCGGCGCAGCGGCCAGGGCAAAACACCTACCCGGCGGCGGCCCCTGCGCCGCAGGCAGATACCTTGGCCCCCGAGGGCCAGTGGATGCAGTCCGCCCATGGGCATATCCCGATGCCCCCGGACGTACCGGCTGCGCACGCCAGCGCACTGTTGGTCATGCCTGCGGACGATCCGGCTGCGCTCACCGCGTTTTGGTTTGCAGGCGACCGTGAGAGTGCCCCCAATGTGCAAATTACTGCCTCGCAATGGGACCGGGCCGGCCAGACTTGGAGCCCGGCTCAGTTGGTCGTGAACCGCCACGCCATGGGCGAGCAACTCGGTTTTGGCCTGCGCCGTCTGGGCAACCCGGTGGGGTGGCTCGATGCGCATGGGCGCATGCACCTGTTTGTGGTGGCCACGGGCTGGGGCGGCTGGGCGGCGTCCAGGGTGCTGCATTTGCAGCAAGTCGCAGACACACCGTCGTCTGCATTGCGCTTTGAGCCAGTGCGCGTGCTGCCCCTGTCGTGGCTATGGAACCTGAGCTACCTAGTGCGCACTGCGCCGCTGCCCCTGGTCGATGGGGGTGCCGTGTTGCCTGCCTATTTTGAGCTGGGTGCCAAAACGCCTGTGGCATTGCGCTTGGACAGCGACGGCCAGTTTTTGGGCATGGTGCGCATTTCGCGACGCACGCACACCTTGCAGCCGGCCTTGTTGGCGACCTCGCCTTCAGATTGGTTGGCTTTGCTGCGAGACAACAAGGAGGACGGGAAAATTCGCGTCTCCCAAACCCATGACGCCGGGCGCACTTGGAGCGACGCGCCCGATCTGCCCCTGGACAACCCCGACTCTGGTATTGCCGCTTTGCGCGTGGGCGGCCAGAACCTGCTGGTCTATAACCCCTCGACCTCGAACCGCCAGACGCTGCGTCTGGCCAGTTCTCCGGACGGCACCGATTGGACCAGTGTGCAAGACCTGGAGCAAGGTCCGCCGGGCCAGGAATATTCCTATCCGGCCATGGCCTGGGAGGGGCAAAGCCTGTGGATCAGTTACACCGACCAGCGCAAAAGCATTGCCTGGCAGCGGCTGTCCTGGATCCACGGGAGCCCGGACGCCCAGACCCCAACGCCGCCTACGGACGCCAGCACCGAGGCTCCCCCATGATCCCAACGGTCTTGACTTTGTCCGACGCTTGGGTTGCCCTGACACAGTCTGGTGCTGCCGTGTTGCCCGATGCCCAAAGCCTGCTCTGGGTTCGGTATGCCATCTGGAGCTTGGTGTTGCCCGCAGGCGTGTTGCTGCTGGGTCGGGTTTGGGCGCACGGTCATGCGCTCGAACCCCGTGACCTGCGCCGCTGGTTGTGGCCCGCGGGTGGGGTGGCCGCATGGGCCTGGGTGCCAGGGGACTGGGGCATTAGCTACTGGCTGGGTTTGTCTTTCCAAACTCCCAGTCTGGTGTCGGGCCTGCTGGCAGCCACCCTGCTTGTGCAGCCGTCGGCGCAGCGCAGTGTGTGTGTGTCGCCGTGGGACCGTGTCTATGCGATAGGAACCGTGCTGCTGGGATGGGTTTTGTTGCTGGATACTTTTGCCGTGTTTCCGGTCTCGCTTTATTCCTGGGGGTTTGATCCCAGCACCTACGCCGGCCTGTGGGCGTTTGCGCTGCTTCCCTGGGTGGTTTCGGGCCGCGCTGCCTGGCGGGCCCGCGGGCCCTGGCAGCTGTGCGCCGCTTTGCTGGTCTTTGGGCTTGCGCGCTGGCCCAGCGGCAATGTGTGGGACGCCGTGCTCGACCCTTGCCTGTGGCTCGTATTGCAGGCGCTGGCAGTGCGCCGACTGCGGGCGCGTTAAGGCGACGCTTGCAAAAGCCACTCCCGTCCGAACAACCATTGCTCGGGGTGCCAGACATTGGCCAGTGTGACTTCACCGGCTTTGTGGCGGCTTTTTACGTGCCAGCGGTAACCCAACGCCGTGCAGCGTGGAAGGCATGGCGGCGCGGTGGCAGCAGAGTCGCCGTCGACCCACACCACGGCGTCAAAGTGCTGCAACAAAAAGTCCAGGCGTTCGGCTTCGGGCAGCTCGGGGTGCAGGGCGCCGGTGTTGCGGCCGTCGGTGTCGTAGGGCGCGAGCGCGCTGTGCGGCAGCATGAAATGGAAACGCTCAAATTGGGCGGTAAACCCGTTGGGCACCGCCACGGTTTTGCCCGCCAGATGCGGCGTTGCGGCCGCGCTGTAATGCGCCTGCGCCGCATCCAGCGGCGCCACCATCAGGCCAAAAGTGGCGTAGACGCTCAGGCAGGTCAGCAATGTGGCGTTTCGGCTCCAATCGCGCCGGATACAAGCGGTCAAGGCTGCAGCCAAACCCACGGCAACGGCAAGCATGGCGGCCCAGCGCCATAGCGGGTCGCCCGCGTCCATGTCCCCCAAGACCCAAGAGATGCGCCCGAGTACCACCAAGGCGGCGCTGGTCAGCAGCACCGTGAGCAAGAACCACCCGCGCGCCAACCGATCCCAGTAAACCGCCACCAGTATCGCCAGCGCTGGCATGGCCGGAATCACATAGCGCGCCGAACGCTGGCTGGGAATGCTGAAAATGACCAGCCACACCAGCAGCCACAGCCACAGCGTGCGGTGCGCCGGTGTAGCCTGCGCCCAAGGCTGGCCTCTGAACAGCGCGCGGCCCCCGGACCAAGCCAAGCCCAGAACGACAAAAAAGAGCAGTCCGGCGTTTTCGCAGTAGGCCAGCAGTTGCGTCCACAGCGGGTAGTCGCCCGACAGTGCGGCGTGCCAGTAGCCTTGAGCGCCGGCCATCTTGCCGGCGTTTTCGCCGACGACAAATTCCTGCCAAACGGCTGCTGGGTCCGGGTCCAGGGCAAACCAGAGCGCAAACACGCCCAGCGCCAGCGCAGTGCTCCAGGCCACTGCCAGCGTGCTGCGCACCATGTGGCGAAGCCGCCCGGACTGGGCCGCCAGCAATGCGCACCACAGGGTCGCCGCCGCAGGCGCCACTAAGGCAAAGGACTTGTACAACAGCCCCAGTCCCATGCACACACCAAAGGCGCCAAACCAGACCAGCACCGCCGGGGCGCGCCACGGAGCAGCGCGAGCCAGCCAGCTGGGCCCCATGGCGACCGCACCGGGCGGGCGCAATTGGCTCCACAGCAAGGTCCACATCGGTAGCGCCAGCCAAAAGGTCTCGGGCGCGGACGTCAGGTACACCCGGCCGTAGCGAAAGCTGGAGAAAAACGCCAGGTAAATTACCGCCGCCAGGCAGGCGCTGCGCCAGTTGCTAGTGAGGCGCTGCGTGGCCCAGGCCACGGCAGCAGCGGTGAGCAGCGTGTAGGCCACGCTGGGCAGGCGCAGCGCAAACAGCGACCAGTTCGCCCCCCAGTTGCCCGCCACCAGCGCTTGCCAAAACAGCAGCGGCGGCTTGGTGTTGCGCATGTGGTCCAGGTCGGATACCAAAGGCAGCCAGTGGCCCGACTCGGCGGTGAGGCGGGCGATGTGGATGTACACCATCTCGTCGCCGTTGGTGGGGGCGTAAAAGCCGCCTAGGCCGAAAAAGTACAGGCCAATGGCCAGAAGCAGCAGCACCAGCCACGGCCAACCCGCGTGGTTGGCGCCATGGGGCACACGCGTTGGGACAGTTTGCGTGAGTGGCATGGGCGCGCTTAGCGGCGGCGAAAGGTCCAGCGGTCGTTGGCCAGAAAGTTGCTCACGCTGGCCAGCACGATGGCGATCACGTTGGCCAGCATGTAGTGCATCAGGTGGGCCAGCCAAAGCGTCAGGGCGTATTGCAGCCCAATGCCAAACCAAGAGGCCAGTGCGTATTTGAGCAGCTGCGTGCCCAGCTTGGGCGCGGCAAGGTCGACCGAGTCCAACGCCGCTGCGCGCTGCGCCTGCACCCGGTCGGCCCAGGTCCACAGGCGGTTCCAGGTGAAGTTGTTGACCGTGGCCACGGCAATGGCCAGCGCTAAGGAGGCCCAAGGCTTGCCTTGCGGGCCTTCCAGAGCCTGGAACAGGTATTCATGGCCGAGGTACAGCACCAAGATATTGACCACCGTGCCGCTGGCGCCTACCAGGCCAAACTTCAGGTAGCGAAAGCGCGTCAGCCAGGTCAGGGTGTCAATGGCGCGGGCTCGCCAGCCCAGTGCGGCGCTCATGTTGCAGAGCCTGTGGCGAGCGTGGTCTCAGCCCGCAAATAGCGCAGCGCGTCGGCCAGCACCGGATCTGGCGCAATGCGTTTGAGGCATTGGTTGTCGCCATCGCAAAACGTCAGGCGGTGGTTATAGGCGCTCAGGCAGGGCGAGCAGGCAATGCCGGACTCAATAACTTGGTTGCGCGTACCCAGTGGGCCGTACAGGCGACCGGTCTCTGGCCCAAAAAAAACCATGGTCTGGATGGGCGTGAGCGTGGCAAAGTGGCCGGGTCCGCCGTCGTTGGTGATCAGCAACTGCGCGGCGTAAAACAGCATCAGCAGTTCGCGGATGCTGCGGGTGTAGCCGGTCAGGTCGATGCAGAAATCGCTCTGGATTTGTGCCTGCAAATCCTTGGCCAATTGCGCATCGTCCTTCAGGCCAATCAGCCCAACGGCAAACCCCGCCGCGCACAGGCATTGTGCTACTCGCCCGTAATGCGCTGCCGGCCAAGCCCGCTCGGGCAAGATGCCGCCCCCGGCGTAGAGCAGTACCAGCGCGCGCTGGGCTACTGTGGGATGGTCGTGGTGTAACTGGGCGCGGTAGGTGGCCAGCTCAGGCTCGGAAAACGGCACCGCCAATTCGGTGTGCGCAGGTGTGGGGCGAAA
>CANHZG010000065.1 GCA_947464995.1 Comamonadaceae bacterium
GGCAAAGGCATGTGGGCCATGCCCGACCTGATGAAGGCCATGCTGGAACAAAAGATCGGCCACCCCAAAGCCGGCGCCAACACCGCCTGGGTGCCCAGCCCCACCGGCGCCACGCTGCACGCCCTGCACTACCACCAAGTGCTGGTCAGCGACGTGCAAAAGGCGCTGGAGGCTATCGACGTGAAGAAAGAACGCGCCGCATTGTTGACCGGCTTGTTGACCATCCCCGTCGCCACTTCGCCCAACTGGAGCGCAACCGA
This sequence comes from Comamonadaceae bacterium, assembly GCA_947464995.1. Lineage (GTDB taxonomy): Bacteria > Pseudomonadota > Gammaproteobacteria > Burkholderiales > Burkholderiaceae_C > Allorhodoferax. The sequence continues at coordinate 261 of CANHZG010000065.1, forward strand.
GAAGCAGCAAGAACTCGACAACAACGCCCAAGGCATCCTGGGTTACGTGGTGCGCTGGATCGACCAGGGCGTGGGCTGCTCCAAGGTGCCCGACATCCACAACGTGGGCCTGATGGAAGACCGCGCCACTCTTCGTATTTCCAGCCAGCACATCGCCAACTGGCTGCTGCACCGCGTGGTGACAAAGAAGCAGGTGCAAGAAACCTTTGAGCGCATGGCCGGTGTGGTGGACCAGCAAAACGCCGGTGACGCTGCATACCAGCCCATGGCCGGCCACTTCAAAAACTCTATGGCCTACAAGGCCGCGTGTGACCTGGTGTTCAAAGGCCTGGCGCAACCCAGCGGCTACACCGAGCCGCTGCTGCATGCCTGGCGGCTGAAGGTTAAGGCCAAGGCTTAAGCCTGCAACTTGCGCCTTAGGGCGCTTGCGAAAACGGCACCTGTGGGTGCCGTTTTTTTGGTGCGTCGGCTTACCCGCTGTGGATTTTGTTCAGCGCGCCAAGCCGCCCGCCTCCACCGCACAGCGCGCCGCCGCCAGATCCCAGCCCGCCCAGCCGCAGCTCTTGAAGAACACGGGGCCAGCGCTGCGACTGGACGCGCAGCCCGTCCAGGCTGGCGTTTGGGTGACGACATCGCCCAGCGTTGGCAAGGCGCCTACATCGACACCCGCCTGAAGCAAGTCGCCCGCCTCGTGGTCGGCGTCGCGGGTGTCCACCACCAACGTGCCCTCAAGCGCCAGGCGCCGGCAAATGGCGGCGTCCCACTCCACCATGCGCGGCGTAAAGGAGCCCACGGCGGCCACAAAGGCGTCGGGGCGGGGCATGGCGCGCAAGGCTACGGCCTGGGCCGAAGTAGTGCTGACCACCAGCGGGCAATGGATGAGTGCGGCGTTGGCATCGTCCACCCGTTTGGCGCGCAGGCCCAGGCTGTGGCAGTGGCGCACCAGGGCGTCGGCCGAGTGCGCGGTGCGCGACGCCACCCACACTTCGCGCACGCCCAGGCCTGCCGCAAAAGCCTCCACGTGTGAATGCCCTTGCACGCCCGCTCCCACAACCAGCAGTGGGCCATCGGTATTGCACGGCAGCTTTTGCGCGGCCAGCAGCGACACCGCAGCCGTACGGCGCGCCGTCACCGTGGGGCCGTCCAAGATACACAGACGCTGACCGGTGGTGGCGTCGAACACCACCACGTCGCCCTGGATGCTGGGCAAACCGCGTGTGGCGTTGTCCGGAATAAAGGTAATGAGCTTGCTGATCGCCAAGCACGCGTCGGTGGCTGGCATGACAAACAAACTGCCGCCCCCGACCAGTGGTTGCACCAGGCGCGCGGGCACCGTGACCGTCGGGTCACGCAGCAGCGATTCCAGCTGCCGGGCCAGGGCCGGGTACGGCAGGACTTGGGCGGTTTGAGCTGGGGTCAGGTGGGTGGTCATGGACTCATGGTGCCAGAAAGCGGCTATGGCCGTCACCAAAGGATTCCCCTACTCACACCCCCAAATAAGTCGCCAGCGCCGTATCCCCCAGCAGGGCCGCACCGGTGCCATGCATCACCACCTGGCCTTTTTGCAGCACCAGGGCTTGGTCGGCGCGCTCCAGCACTTTGCGGTAGTCGCGGTCCACGATCAGGGTGGCGATGCCGCTGGCGCGGATCTCACCAATCACGCGCCAGATTTCGGCCACGATCAGCGGGGCCAGGCCTTCGGTGGCCTCATCGAGCACCATCAGTTCGGGGTGCGTCATCAGCGCGCGGCCAATGGACAGCATTTGCTGCTCGCCGCCCGAGAGTTGGGCGCCCCAATTTTTCAGGCGCTCAGCTAGGCGCGGAAAGGTGGCCAGCACCCGGTCCAGCGGCCAGTCACAGCGGCCGTCACGGCCCACGCGGGCGGCCATTTGCAGGTTCTCCAACACCGACAGATTGGGGAACACGCCCCGGCCTTCGGGCACATAGGCAACGCCCAGGCGCGCCACCTCATGCGGCTTGCTGCGCGATGCGTCTACACCAAAGAAATGGATCTCACCGCTGCGTTGCGCCACATGGCCCAGCAGGGTGCGTATCAAGGTGGACTTGCCCATACCGTTGCGCCCGAGTAGGCCCACGGTTTGGCCACGCGCAATTTGCATGTCCACCCCATGCAAGATGTGGCTGGAGCCGTACCAGGCGTGGATGCCCTTAGCGTCCAAAATCAGGTCTTGCACCATCTCAGTGCTCTCCCAAATAGGCCACCCGCACTTCGGCGCTGTTGCGCACAAAGTCCGGGCTGCCCGAGGCGATCACGCCACCGTTAACCATCACGGTAATGCAGTCCGCCACACGAAACACCGCATCCATGTCGTGCTCAATGAGCAATATTGCATGCGTGGCCTTGAGCGACTGCAATAGCGCCAGCATGCGTTCGGTTTCTTCGGCGCCCATGCCCGCCAGCGGCTCGTCCAAGAGCAGCACCTGCGGCGCGGTGGCCAGGCACATGGCGATTTCTAACTGGCGCTTTTGCCCGTGTGAGAGCAAACCGGCCTCACGCTCGAGCACATCACCCAAGCCTGCGCGTTCGGCAGCGGCCAGGGCGGCGGCGCTGCTGGCCGGGCAGCGGCGCGCGTCTTGCCAAAAGGCCCACGGTTTTTGCACCCTGGCCTGGGCCGCTAAGCGGCAGTTTTCCAGCACGCTAAAGCTGGGGTAAATGGTGTTGCGCTGGTAGCTACGACCCAAGCCCGCGCGGGCGCGCCGGGGCTGGGTCCAGTGCGTCACATCCTGGCCTAGCAACTCCACGCTGCCGCCCGAGGGCGCAATCTCGCCAGACAAAATATTCACCAGGGTCGATTTGCCCGCCCCGTTGGTGCCAATGACGGCGTGCACCGTGCCACGCACCACCTCAATGGACACGTCGTTCAAGGCCAGCAAACCGCCCCAGCGGCGACTGATGTGTTTGCCGCGCAACAACAGATCAGCGTCCGCCATGCCTGCCTCCTGCATTGGCTGCGTTGCTTGCTTCGCCCAGCGCGGCGCCGCGCAAGCGTGCGGTAATTTGCCCCGGCACACCCACCAGACCGCGTGGCAAGAGCGCTACGCTGGCGATGATGGTAAGACCCAAGCCCAAGTGCCAATGCTTGGCAAACTCGCCAAACACCGCTTCAGACTTGAAGAACTCCTGCAGTAGCGCAAACGCAAAGGCGCCGATCAGCGCGCCGCGCAAATGTCCCATGCCGCCCAAAATCACGATGATCAGCACCTCGCCCGACACATGCCAACCCATGAGTTCGGGGTTAACGTAGCCATCTTTCACGGCAAACAAAAAACCGGCCAAACCCGAAAGCGCGCCAGAGATCACAAAGGCCGCCAGCTTGTAGGGGTAGGTGGAAAAACCAGTGGCGCGCATGCGCTGCTCGTTGACACGGATGCCCGATAACGCCCGGCCAAAGCGCGAGCGCCCCAGCAGCGCGAGAAACGCAAAAGTGGCCAGCAAACAGGCCAGGGTAAATTGGTACAGCACCAGCGGCTTATCTAGGTCGAGCCAATCGCCCATGCCGGGTTTCATCAGCAGGTAAATGCCATCCGTGCCACCGCCCAGCGGCGTGTCATGCGCCACGTAATAGGCCATTTGGGCAAACGCCAGCGTGACCATGATGAAGTACACACCCTTGGTGCGTAGTGAGAGCGCCCCAACCGCTAGCGCATAGCCCCCAGCCAGCAGCATGGCCGCGGGCATTAGCCACAGCACGCTGCCCGCTTGGTCGGGAGGCGACAACAGCACGGTGGAATACGCGCCTATGCCCAAAAACGCCGCTTGGCCAAAACACACCAACCCGGTGGTTCCCACCAGCAGCTCTAGGCTGAGAGCAAATATGGCAAACACCATGATCTTGGTGGCCAGGTCCAAGCCGTACTGGCCCGACACTGCCGGAAACGCCGCCAGCGCCAGAAATGCCAGGGCCACAAAACCCACTTTGGAATAGTTCATCAATCAGCCCTTTGGCGCTTAGCCCGCTTTAAATAGCCCATCGGGCTTCCAAAGCAGAATGAGCGCCATCAACACATACACCAGCACGCCAGCCGCCGAGGGCAGCATCACCTTGCCAAAGGTGTCGACAAAGCCGATGAGCAGCGAGGCAAACAGGGCACCCCGAATCGAGCCAATCCCGCCAATCACCACCACCACAAAGCAAATAATCAGCACCGTACTGCCCATGCCCGGATAAACCGAGGACACGGGCGCCGCCACCATACCGGCCAGCACCGCAATCGCCACCCCGGCAGCAAACACCACGCGGTACAAAAACTTGATGTCAATGCCCAGCGACTGCACCATCTCGCGGTTGGTGCTGCCCGCTCGGATCATCATGCCAAGGCGGGTGCGGGTGAACACAAAGTACATACCCAGCGCCAGCGCCAGGCACACGCCCGAGATAAACAGGCGGTAGACCGGGTACGTCATCATGTCGCCCAGCGCGATGCTGCCGTTCAGGATGTCGGGCGGCTGGACGCCGTGTACGTCGTCGCCCACCAGCAGGCTGCGCAATTCTTCAAACACCAAAATCAGGCCGTAGGTCATCAGCACTTGTTGCAGGTGTTCGCGCTCGTACAAAAAGCTGAAAAATGCCCACTCCAAAAAGTAACCAAACAGCACCGCCAGCACAACGCCCACCAGCAGCGTCGCAAAAAAGCCCCCGCCGATGGTCGCACCCACCACTGGCGCGAGGCTGAACGCGAGGTAGGCGCCCACCATATAAAAGCTCCCGTGCGCCAGGTTGATAACACCCATGATGCCGAAAATCAGCGTCAGGCCCGAGGCGACCAAAAACAGCAACAACCCGTACTGCAGCGAGTTCAGGCACTGAATCAAAAAAGTCGTCACGTCCATGGGGTTTGCAGCAAAAAGCTCTTTGACACCGGGGGCGGCGCAAGGCCGGACCCGGCGGGGGTTTACATCGTCAGGGCAGGCTTAGAGCTTGCAGCCGCGCGCCGGATCTTCCAACTTGGCGCTAGCAATGCCGACCTTTTTGTTTTCCTTGGCACCTACTTGGCGCAGGTAAAAGTCTTGCACCGGGTTGTGCGCCTTGGACAGGGTGAACGGGCCGCGTGGGCTGTCGATCGTGGCTTTGCCCAGGGCGGCAGAAATGTCGGCTGATTTGGTGGCGTCACCCTTGGTGGCGTTGAGGCCAATGGCCAGCATTTGCGCGGCGTCATAGCCCTGCACCGCGTACACATCGGGCTGCAGCTTGTAGGTCTTGGCGTAGGTCAGGCGAAACGCGTTGTCACGTTTGGTGTCCAGACTGTCGGCGTAATGCAAGGCGGTGAACAGGCCCTCAGCGGCATCGCCTTGGGCGTCCAGCGTGCCGTCGGTCAGAAAGCCCGAGCCATACAGGGGGATCGACTTCTTCAGGCCGGCTGCTGCGTAGTCCTTAACGAACTTGACCGCGCCGCCACCGGCAAAGAAGGTGAACACCGCGTCGGGCTTGGCTGCAGCAATTTCGGTCAGCAGACCCTGAAATTCCACGCCAGGAAAAGGCAGGTTGAGTTCCTTGACGACGGTGCCGCCGCCCTTCTCAAAGCTTTCCTTGAAGCCGCGCACCGACTCATCACCGGCTGCGTACTTCCAGGTGATGGTGACCACTTTTTTGATGCCCTTCTTGGCCATGACTTCGCCCATGGCGTAGCCCGGCTGCCAGTTCGAGAACGAGCTGCGGAAGATGTTGTTGGCGCACATAGCGCCGGTGACCGCGTCTGCACCTGCGTTAGGAACGATCAACAAGGTGCCGCTTTCTTTGGCGGCCTTGGCCATCGCCATGGCCACGCCGGAGTGCACGCTGCCAACCAGCACATCTACCTGGTCGCGCTTGATGAGTTTGTTGACGTTGTCAGTCGCCTTGGACGGGTCGGATTCGTCATCGACCTTGAAGTACTCGACCTCGCGACCGGCGATCTTGCCACCGAGTTCGGTGACATGCTGGCGAAAACCGTTTTCAATCGCGGTGCCCAAGGCGGCAAAGGTGCCGGTGTAGGGCAGCATCAGACCGACTTTGAGTTTGCCCGGAGTTTGCGCTGCAGCCATGGATGCCGTCAGAGCCGTGAGGGTCAGCACGTGTGCGGCGCGACGGGTGAGCAGGTTCAGGGAATGGTTCATCGAAAGTCTCCTTCTTTAGGGTTCATAAAACTGCAAATTGCCAAAATCAGCCTATCGGTCTGATCGCGGTGGGGGGAGTGACCGCAGGGCGCAAGCTCCAGCAAACGCGTGCCACTGCAGGCGCGCGCAATACCGCGAATTTGCTCCAGCGATCCATATTCGTCATCCAGTCCTTGCACCGCAAGAACCGGACAGCCAATGCGGGGGATTCTGTCAGCAATCGACCAGTGCCTAAAAACCGGGTCCAACCAAATGCGGCTCCAGGCCTCAAACATGGGCTTTGGGTGGCAGTGGTAGCGGGCCAAACGCTGCAGCAGGGGCGCCTTGACCTCATGCCTTTGCAGCGCGGCGATGCTGGCCACGGTCTGGTCTTCTACAAACCAGTGCGGCGCCAGCGCCACCAAGCCCGCCACCTGGTCGGGAAAGGCGGCAGCAAACAGCAACGCAATCGAGGCCCCATCGCTGTGGCCCAGCAACCACAGGGGCTGCGCCTGCGCGTCCACACCCAAAGCGGCCAGCGCGGCGGGCAGCAATTCGGTCGCTTGTCGCTCCATAAAGTCTAGGCCCCAGAGCGCACCGGGCGCCAGCGGCGTTGAATGGCCGTAGCCGGGGCGGGAATACACCAAGCCTCGGCAGTGCGCAGCTTTGCACAGCTGCTGCGGAAAGTCTTTCCACATGGCCACAGAACCAACACCCTCATGCAAAAACACCAGTAGCGGCCTTGAAGCGCCAACATCAGGCGCGCCCAGCCATTGGTACTCCAGCGCCATGCGCTGACCATCCCAATCGATCTGAACCTGCGCAGCCGCTTGGATCATGGTTTTTGCAATGCCCGTTCACGCAGTTTGAAACGCTGGATCTTGCCAGTGGCCGTCTTGGGCAACTCGTCCACAAACTCAATCACGCGCGGGTATTTGTAGGGTGCCAGCCGGTCTTTGACAAAGGCCTTTAGTTCGTCGGCCTGCAGCGCGACACCCGGTTTGCACACCACGTAGGCGCGGGTTTTGGTCAGACCGTCGCGGTCGGGGGCGCCAATCACCGCCGCTTCCAGCACGCCGGGGTGCTGCACCAAGGTGGATTCGACTTCAAAGGGCGACACATAAATGCCGCTGACCTTGAGCATGTCGTCGCTGCGCCCGCTGTAGGTGTAGCTGCCGTCCACATTGCGCACGTATTTGTCGCCGCTGCGCGTCCATACGCCCTGAAAGGTTTCGCAGGTCTTTTCGCGGTTGCCCCAGTACATCAACGCCGCGCTCGGGCCCTGGATAAACAGGTCGCCAATCTCGCCGTCGGGCACGTTTTGGCCCTCGTCGCCGCGCAGCGACAACTCGTAACCCGGCACCGCCCAACCCGTGGTGCCGTAGCGCACACGGTGTGGCAAGTTGGACAGGTAGATATGCAGCATCTCGGTCGAACCAATGCCGTCCACAATGTCCACGCCGAAATGCGCTTTGAAACGCTGGCCGAGTTCGCTGGGCAGCGCCTCACCAGCGGAGGACACCAGACGCAGCCGGACATCACCCTGTGGCGGCAAGCCGGGTGAGGCCAGCATGCCGGCAAAGCCAGTGGGCGCACCAAAGAACGCCGTGGGTTGCACGCCGCCCACCAGGCCGCGCCAACGTTTGAACACAGCGTCTGGCGTGGGCCGCTCGGCCATCAGCAAGGTGGTAGCGCCCACGCTGAGCGGAAAACTCAGCGCGTTGCCCAGGCCGTAGGCAAAAAAGAGCTTTGCCGCCGAGAAGCAAACGTCTTGTGCGCTGAGCTCCAGCACCTTTTGGCCGTACAGAACGGCGGTCCAGTAGGGATTGATCTGGCTATGCACCGTGGCCTTGGGTCGCCCTGTGGAGCCCGAAGAGAACAACCAAAAACCAGGATCGTGCGAGCCGGTTTGGGCGCATTCGGCCAAGGGCGCGTGCGCCGCCAAAAAGTCGTCCAGCGCCAGCACCCCCTGAGGCAGCGGCGCTTGCGGTACCGACACCACAATATGTTGCACCTCATGCCCGCCACCTTGCGCGGCCAGCGCCAGGGCTTGCTGCAAGACCGGTAGCAGCGCCTGCGACACCAGCGCCACCTGGGCGCGGCTTTTTTGCAGCATGTAGGCGTAGTCTTCCACCGTGAGCAGGGTGTTCACCGCCACCGGCACGATGCCCGCGTACATGGCGCCCAAAAAGCTGACGGGCCAGTCATTGCAGTCGTGCATGAGCAGCAGCACGCGCTCTTCGCGGTGCACGCCGCAGCCCAGCAAGGCGCCGCCCACGGCGCGGATGCGCTGGACCAATGCGCCGTAACTTAGGCTGCCATGGTCATCCACAAACGCCAATTTTTCGGGCCGCTGCGCATTGCAGTCCATCAGGTACTGCGCAAAGTTGAAATAAGGGCTGTTGGGCCCCAAGGCGCTGGTGTTTGTCATGGCGTTATCCCGGCCGTCGCTAAGGTTCTGAGAAAAGGATAAGCCAGCTTAACGGGTGAAGGCGATGTCGCCCTCGGGCAGCAAATACAGTACCCCGGCTCGGCCTTGGGTGATGGTGAGGTGGTGGGCGGCTTGCAGGGCGGCAAAAGTGCGGCTGCCCGCGCCGTGTTCGGCGTTTAGCCAGTCCGCCAGCCCCGCGTTGAGTGGTTTGCCCACCAATTCGCCGCACAACTGCGCCAAGTGGCCGTGAAATTGGGCAATAGAAGTAGAAAAAGGCATGCGGCATTGTCCTGGTGGCTTGTGATTTTTGAAGGAATGAATTATTCTGCATATGAAAGATAAATCGGAATTTTCAGTATGTCAAGCACTATATTGCATATATCAGGGTTAACACCGAGCGAAGTCGACACCTCGAAAGACGCTCCCCCGCCGTCCAAGCACCCTTTTCTGGTCGCTTTGGGCGCTCGGGTAGGCGCCTTGCGGGCACGCAGGGGCATGACTCGAAAGGCCCTGGCACTAGCGGCGGACGTGTCCGAGCGCCACCTGGCCAATATGGAATACGGTCTGGGCAACGCCTCGGTGCTGGTGCTCTTGCAGGTAGCGGGCGCCTTGCAGTGCACGGTGAGCGAACTCATTGGCGACGTCACCACCTCCTCGCCCGAGTGGCTAATGATCCGCGAAATGCTGGAGCAGCGTGACGATGCCACCTTGCAAAAAGTGCGCGTGGCCATTGGTGAAATGCTGGGCACGGGCGGGGGCAACGCCGGTTTGAGCCCACGCGTGGCGCTGATCGGTCTGCGCGGCGCGGGCAAATCCACACTGGGGCAGATGCTGGCGCAAGACCTGGGGTTTCCCTTTGTGGAGCTCAGCCAGGAGATCGAAAAATTTGCCGGCTGCGGTATCGCCGAAATACAGGCGCTGTACGGCGTCAACGCCTACCGCCGCTACGAGCGCCGGGCGCTGGAAGAAGCTATTCAGATTTACCCCGAGGCCGTTATTGCGACCCCGGGCGGACTGGTGTCCGATGTAGCGAGCTTTAACCTGCTTTTGGCGCATTGCACAACCGTATGGCTTCACGCCGAGCCCGAAGACCATATGCGCCGGGTGGCCGCACAGGGCGACATGCGTCCCATGGCCGCTAGCAAGGAGGCGATGGCAGACCTCAAGGGCATTTTGAATGGCCGGGCGCCGTTTTATTCCAAGGCGCAGTTGCGCGTGAACACCAGCGCCCAGCCACTGGACGCCACCTTTGAGCTGTTGCGCCGCACGGTGCGCCAAGGCTTGCAAATGCAGACCTGAAAGAAGATGCAGAAAATTGCTTGACGCTTGTTCAAAACATGCACTATGATGCTTAATCGTCAAAAAGTGTATTTTTGTGCGCATTCTTTTAGGAGCCCCCACCGTGTCAACGTCCAACACCGTCAGTTACGAAACCCAGCCCGCGCAGTACAAGCATTGGAAACTCAGCTTTGACGGCGCAGTGGCCACCCTCAAGGCCGACTTTGACGAAAACGCCGGCCTGCGCCCGGGCTACAAACTCAAGCTCAACAGCTACGACCTGGGCGTGGACATCGAGCTCAACGACGCCATCCAGCGCATCCGCTTTGAACACCCCGAAGTGCGCACCGTGGTGGTGACCAGCGCCAAAGACAAGGTGTTTTGCTCCGGCGCCAACATCTTCATGCTGGGCGTGAGCAGCCACGCCTGGAAAGTGAACTTTTGCAAGTTCACCAACGAGACCCGCAACGGCCTGGAAGACTCGTCGGCCCACAGCGGCCTTAAATTCTTGGCGGCGGTCAACGGCGCCTGCGCTGGCGGCGGCTACGAGCTGGCCCTGGCTTGTGACGAAATCATCTTGGTGGACGACCGCTCCAGCGCGGTGAGCCTGCCCGAAGTGCCGCTCTTGGGCGTGCTGCCCGGCACCGGCGGCCTGACCCGCGTGACCGACAAGCGCCATGTGCGCCATGACCTGGCCGACCTGTTTTGCACCAGCGTCGAAGGCGTGCGTGGCAAAAAGGCGGTGGAATGGCGTCTGGTGGACGAGGCCGTGCGCCCCGCCGACTTTGCCGCCCGCGTGCAAGCGCGCGCCCTGGAACTCGCCGCCCTGAGCGACCGCCCCGCCAACGGGAAAGGCGTCGCGCTCACCCCCTTGCAACGCAGCCACAGCGCCGACGCCCTGCATTACAGCCATGTCAAGGTGGACATCGACCGCGCCAAGCGCACGGCCGTGTTTACCGTGCACGCCCCCAGTGGAGCGCAACCCGCCACCGTCGCCGAGATTGAGGCCGCAGGCTCGAACTGGTACCCGCTGGTGCTGGCACGCGAGTTGGAAGACGCTATTTTGCTGATGCGCACCAACGAGAACGAGATTGGCACCTGGCTGATCAAAACGCAGGGCGACGCCGCTGCTGTGCTGGCCATGGACGCCGCGCTGTTGGCCAACCAAAACCACTGGCTGGTGCGCGAAACCATTGGCCTGCTGCGCCGCACTTTCAGCCGTCTGGACGTTTCATCGCGCAGCCTGTTTGCGCTGATTGAGGCGGGTTCTTGCTTTGCGGGCAGTTTCTTGGAGTTGGCCCTGGCCTGCGACCGCAGCTACCAGCTCATGCTGCCCGACGACGAGGCAGCGTCCCCCCGCATCACCGTGGGCGAGGTCAACTTTGCGCTTTACCCCATGGCCACCAACCAGACCCGCCTGGTGCGCCGCTTCTACGGTGAACAGCCTGCGCTGGACGCGATTGCTGCTGTCAAAGGCCAGGCGCTGGACGCCGACGCCGCTTTCGCCCTGGGCCTGGTCACCGCCAACCCGGACGATATTGACTGGACCGACGAGGTGCGCATTGCCGTTGAAGAGCGCGTGTCCATGTCCCCCGACGCCCTGACCGGCATGGAGGCCAGTCTGCGCTTTAACAGTGTGGAAACCATGGCCACCCGCGTGTTTGGCCGCCTCACCGCCTGGCAGAACTGGATTTTCCAGCGCCCCAATGCTGTGGGCGAAAAAGGCGCGCTCAAGGTCTACGGCAAAGGCGAGCGCGCTGCCTTTGACTGGAACCGCGTTTAAACCCCGCCTTCCCTCACCCCTTTTTTAGTCCCCCCCAACGCCACGGAGCCTCTTATGTCATCCATGAATTACAGCGACAAGATCCCCAACAACGTCAACCTGAGCGAAGACCGCACCCTTCAGCGCGCCCTGGAGCAATGGCAGCCCAACTTTTTGAGCTGGTGGGACGACATGGGCCCCACCGGCAGCACCGATTCCGAGGTGTATTTGCGCACCGCCGTGAGCGTGGACCCACAAGGTTGGGCGCAGTTTGGCCACGTCAAGATGCGCGACTACCGTTGGGGCGTTTTTTTGAACCCCGGTGAAGCCGACCGCAAGATCCATTTCGGCGACCACAAGGGTGAAACCGCCTGGCAAGACGTGCCCGGCGAATACCGCGCCAACCTGCGCCGCATCATCGTCACCCAAGGCGATACCGAGCCCGCGTCCGTAGAGCAGCAGCGCCACCTGGGCCTGACCGCGCCCAGCATGTACGACCTGCGCAATCTGTACCAGATCAAC
>CANHZG010000066.1 GCA_947464995.1 Comamonadaceae bacterium
CGCCTCGCTGCTGGCGATTTCCAGCTCGTAAACAAAGCGCAGCTTTTCGTTCGCGGCGATCTGTGGCCAAAGCAATTGGTGCACTTCAAGCGTCATGTCGGCGTCTTCGCAGGCGTATTGCGACGCGCGCTCTATGTCCACCTGGTCAAAGCAAATCTGGCTTGCGCCCTTACCACACAGGTCTTCAAAGCTCAAGCCGCTGCGCCCCAGGTGGCGCTCGGCCAGGCTGGCCAGGCCGTGGGGTTTGTGTACTTCAAGCACATAGCTTTGCAGCATGGTGTCGTGGGCGTAGCCCTTCACCTCAATGCCGTGGTTGGCAAACACGTGGCGGTCGTATTTGACGTGCTGGCCCAGTTTGGGGTGCAGCGGACTTTCCAGCCAGGGTTTTAGGAGCGCCAGCACCTGTTCGCGCGGCAATTGCTCAGGAGCGCCGGGATAGCGGTGCGCCAGCGGGATATAGGCCGCCTCGCCCGCCACTACGCAGAGGCTAATGCCCACGATTTCGGCGCGCATTTCGTCCAAGGACGTGGTCTCTGTGTCCACGGCCACCAGGTCGGCGGCTTGCACCAGCGCGACCCAGCGCTCCAGCGCGTCCAGGGTCAACACTGTCTCGTAGTGAGTGGGGCGCAGTGGGGCTTCTTCAACAAACAAAGTGGATTGGCTGGGCGCGTCAGGGCTGCTTTCGCTCGGTGCCGCCGCCAAGTCGCTCTGGTGCGCCGGGCCGTCCGAAAACAAGTCCGCTTCGCCCGTGGCGCTGGCGCGTGGCGCCTGTTTGGCCATCTCGGCTGCCGCCGCACGCGCCAGGCCCTTGAAGCCCACGCGCTCATAGAAATCATGCAAAGCCGCCGTCTCTTGCGGGCGCGTCACCAGCTCGTCAAACGCGGGCAGGCCAGGAAGCCAGTCGCGCAGGTCGCAATCGGTCTTGATGGTCAGCAACTCGCGCCCAGTGGGCAGCCAGTCCAGTGCTTTGCGCAGGTTCTCACCCACCACCCCTTTGATGTGGTCGGCATTGGCCACGACCGCCTGCAAGCTCCCAAATTCCTGCAACCACTTGACGGCGGTTTTGGGGCCGACTTTGGATACGCCGGGCACGTTGTCCACCGTGTCGCCCACCAGGGTTTGGTAGTCCAGCATCAGGTGCGCGGGCACGCCAAACTCTTCCTGCACACCAGCCAGATCACGCCGCTTGCCGTTCATGGTGTCGATGATGGTGATGCGCTCGTTGACCAGTTGTGCCAGGTCTTTGTCGCCGCTGCTGACCACCACGTCCATGCCGCGCCCCGCAGCCAGCACCGCCAGGGTGCCGATTACGTCGTCCGCCTCCACGCCGGGCACGTCCAGCACCCGCATGCCCAAAAGGTGCACTACTTCATGGATGGGCGCAATTTGCAAGCGCAAATCGTCAGGCATGGGCGCCCGCTGGGCCTTGTACTGGGGGTAAATGGCGTCGCGAAAGGTCGGGCCTTTGGCGTCAAACACGCAGGCCACATAGGCCGCAGGCACTTCTTTTTGCAGCGCCTGCATCATGTTGACCATGCCACGCAAAGCACCGGTGGGGCTGCTGTTGGGGTCGCCGGGGATGGCCCGCAAGTCGGGCATGGCGTGGAAGGCGCGGTACAAATAGCTCGATCCGTCGATCAGCAAAAGGGTGTTGGAGGCTTGGTGCATGCGGTCATTTTGCCTTCGACCGCCGCCTGGACTGGGCAAACTACAATGAACTATGGCCTTTTTTGGCACCGGGCGGCCCGCGCGCTGCAGTTGGTTCAGCGTTTTTCACACGGGTTGGATTCATGGCGGTTTACACGGAAGTTTCAGTCACCCAGGCCAGCGCCTTGTTCAAGAGCCTGGGGCTTGGCCCACTCACTCGCCTTGAAGGCTGCTCCGGGGGCATTGAAAACACCAATTATTTTGCCGACACCGTGCAAGCGCGCTACGTGCTCACCTTGTTTGAGCGGCTCACGGCCACCCAACTGCCCTACTACCTGCGGCTGATGGCGCATCTGGCGGCCCATGGCATCGCCGTGCCCAACCCGGCTGCCGACGCAAGCGGCCAGGTGTTGCATTCCTTAGGCGGCAAGCCCGCCGCCATCGTCAACCTGCTCACGGGTGCCTGCGAACTTTCGCCCGGCCCCGCGCACTGCGCCCAGGTGGGCGATATGCTGGCGCGCATGCACCTGGTGGGGCGCAGTTTTGCTATGCAACAAGATAATTTGCGCGCCCTACCTTGGTGGAACGACACCGTGCCCGTGGTGCTACCCCACCTTGAGGGCGCGCAAGCGACCTTGCTGCAGTCTGAGCTGGCCTACCAAAACCACGTGGCCACGCTTGCCGCCTACGCGGCGCTACCGCGAGGCCCCATCCACGCCGACCTGTTTCGGGATAACGTGATGTTCGCCCCAAGCGCCGTGCCGGTGCTGAGCGGTTTTTTTGACTTTTACTTTGCCGGCAACGATGCGTGGGTCTTTGACCTGGCCGTGACGCTCAACGACTGGTGCGTTGACCTGGCAACGGGTGAATGCCACGCCGAGCGCACACAGGCTTTTTTGACGGCCTATGAGGCCGTGCGCCCGCTGGAAGCCGCCGAATGCTCCCTGCTGAGCGCCATGCTGCGCGCCGCCGCACTTCGTTTTTGGATCTCGCGCCTGTGGGACTGGTATTTGCCCCGCGAAGCCAGCATGCTCAAACCCCACGATCCCCGCCACTTCGAACGTGTTTTGCGCCAAAGAATCGCAAACCCGCTGACAATGAACCTTTTTTCGTCACACCAGCACCCCTATCCATGAAACTCAACGCCATTCCCGCCCGCCATGGAGTTCTTTGGGTCAAGATGGGGATAACCACCTTTTTGCGGCAACCGTTGGCCCTGTCGGGTTTGTTTTTCATCTTTATGGCCGTCATGTCCGTCCTGAGCCTGGTGCCCGTGCTGGGCAGCGTCCTGGCTTTGACCTTGCTGCCGGGCGCCACACTGGGTTTGATGGCCGCCACGCAAGAAGCCCTCAAGGGCAAGTTCCCTATGCCTGGGGTCTTGTTCAGTGGCTTTCGGGCCGGGCGCAAGCAGCTGCGCGCCATGCTGGTCCTGGGCGTTTTGTACGCCTCGGGCTTTGTGCTGCTGCTCGGGATTTCGGCGCTGGTCGATGGCGGGAAGTTTGCGCAGCTTTACCTGATAGGAGGTGCCATCGGTGCAGAAACCGTTGCCGACAGCAATTTCGAACTCGCAGCCCTGGTGGCCATGGCTATGTACCTGCCCTTGTCCCTGATGTTCTGGCATGCGCCGGCTTTGGTGCACTGGCATGGCATTACGCCTGTAAAAAGTATGTTCTTCAGTATCGTGGCATGCAGCCGCAACTTTGGCGCCTTTGCCGTTTATGGCCTGGTCTGGGTGGCGGTGTTTGTATTGGTCGGCACCACCATCGCGCTGCTGGCGAGCCTGTCCGGCAGCGAAGACCTTGTTGCAGCCATCTTGCTGCCGTGCGCAATGGTGATGGCAGCCATGTTTTTTACGTCTATTTACTTCAGCTTCACTGACACCTTTGGCGCCACGGTCGAGCACCTAGCCTAAAAGAAGAGCGGGTGCGGACAACGCCAGCCAAGTGGCCATGTCACCAAGGGTTCACACAAACACCTTAACCTTCGCGCATTGACTATTGGATTTCCAGCTGTCGACCGCGAACCATGTCCCTCCACTTCCCCTTGCACACGTTGACCCGCACCATCGCATATGGGTCGTGCGGCGCCCTTTTGGCTTTGGCGCTGTCACCCGCATGGGCACAAGCTGCGCCTGAGCCACTTGCGCCTGTCTCGCTGGCGATGAAATCCTTCTTTCAGCTGCCCGTCGGCCCCAAGGGCCTGGTCATTAGCGACACTCTCAAGCAGTCCCAAGGCCAACGCGTGCGGTTGACAGGGTATGTGGTACAGCAAGAAGTAGCCACGTTGGGGCGCTTTTTGCTCACCCCGCGCCCGGTGCAAATGAGCCAGCACGCCGACGGCGAAGCCGATGACCTGCCGCCCGCCACCGTATTTGTGCGCCTAGACGCCAGCCAGCAAGACTGGGCTGTAGCCCACGCGCGCGGGCTTGTCGAAGTCACCGGAATCCTCGACGTTGGACGCCGAGAAGAGACGGACGGCCGCGTTTCTTGGTTTCGCCTCCAACTCGACTCGCAAGCTGTACGCCCCATGAGCCGCTTTGAAGTCACCAACTACCTACACAGTCTGCAACACGGCCATTGAGGCCACTCTCGGCTGATTACCCACATTTTCTTTTATCCAAACGGAGACGCTATGCATTTGTCAATCCTGCGCCGCTTAAGCCCCATCGCCCTGTGCGCTTTTGCCTTTGCCGCCCAAGCCGCGCCCACCGTCACCCGCCTGACACCGCCCAGCGAGCTGTTCAGTAGCGGCCAGGCCGCGCCCGTGATCGCCCGCTTCTTGCCCGGCCAGCGCTTTGACCTGCAAGCCACATTGCGCCCCGACGAGGCCGGCAAGTTCATCACCAGCGCAAGCTTCGCGATCGACGGCAAGGCAGTGCTCGCCAACGTGGCGCTCAAAGTTTGTGAGGCGGCCTGTCTCAAGGGCGTGCCCGCCAACGCTACCCTGGCCAGCGTACGCGCCGTGAGCGTGGACAAACCCGGCGTGCACCAACTCACCGTCACTGCCACACAAAGCGACGGCCAAACCGTGACGGCCACCGGCAACTTCGAAATCGTGCCGCTGGTGCCCGGCGCACAAAAGGTGAAAAACATCATCATCTTGCTCGGCGACGGCATGGGTGCGGCGCAGCGTACCGCCGCGCGCATCGTGGCCGGTGGCTACGCGCAGGGTAAGGTGATTACTCCCTTGGCCATGGACACCTTTCCGGTCACAGGCATGGTAAAAACCGCCTCGCTCAACTCGGTGGTCACCGACTCGGCGCCTGGCATGACAGCCTACGTCTCGGGCAACAAGAACAACAACAACGAAGAAGGCGTGTTTCCTGACGATACGACCGACCCCTTCGATAACCCGCGCATCGAATACCTGAGCGAATACCTGCACCGCACGCAGGGCAAAGCGTTGGGCTTGGTCACCACCGCTGACGTTTTTGACGCCACCCCGGCCGGCAACGCGGTGCACACCAGCAGCCGCGGTGCAGGCACCGGCATCGTCGATCAGTACTTGGACGACCGCAAACTCACAGGTCTGAGCGTGCTCATGGGCGGTGGGCGCAAGTGGTTCATGCCATCAACCACCCCCGGATCGGCGCGCGGCGACCGCACCGACTACGCTTTTTCTGCCACCGACGCACACACCGCTGACATCGTGAAACGCTGGGGCGCTGCGCCCGGCCAAATGGACAAAGACCGTGATTTACTGGCCGACTTTCAAAGCGCCGGTTTCACCTACGCCAGCGACAAAACCAGCATGGACGCCATCGACGGTGGCAAAACCGATCGCCTGCTCGGCCTGTTTGCCCACTCGAACATGAACGTGGCGCTGGACAAGATGGATGGCCGACGCAACAAGGCGCGCGGCGTGACCGGGCGCGTGGTGGACGACTATGGCTTCCCAGACCAGCCCATGCTCGACGAAATGGCAGCCAAAGCGCTGCGCGTGCTCGAGCGCGATAAGAAAGGCTTTGTGCTGATGATTGAGGGCGCCTCCATCGACAAACAGGCGCACAACATGGACACCGAGCGCTGGATGCTCGACACCCTGGAATTTGACCGCGCTATTGCTCTCGCCAAGGCCTTTGCCGCAGAACGTGGCGACACCCTGGTGATTGTTACCGCCGACCATGAATGCGCCGGTGTGGCGCTGATTGGCGGCTCCAAGGTCAGCGACACCCGCCTGCAAGCGCTGGTGCGTGAAGGCGGGGGCACTGCGCTGCGCGACGCCGTGGTGGGGGTATACGAGCAAGCGGGCTTTCCCAAATACCGCATGGCAGCCGACGGCTACCCTGAAACCGCCGACATCGACAACCGCCTTCTGGTGGGTTACGGCGCCAACAGCGACCGCATGGAGGACTTCCGCACCAACGAGCGGCCCCTGCAAGATGGCCAACAACCTTTTGTAAAAAAAGAACCTCTGTCCGCCTACCCCGCAGGCCCCATGGCGCGTGATGCCGAAGGCAAATACATGGTTACCGGCCAGGTTCCCGGCGACAGCGCGGTGCACACCGCCACCGACATCCCGCTCTCGGCATTTGGCCCCGGCGCCTATGCATTTACCGGCGTGATCGACAACACGGACGTGTTTTTCAAACTGGCGCAGGCGGCGGTTAAGGGCGTGGTGATGCCCGCGCCGTGGAGCGCAAAGAAAGCGAAATAGATCTCAGCGTTTGCGCCATGAGACGAAAAAAAGGCAGCTCAGGCTGCCTTTTTTTCGTCCGGGTCGGATCTAAACCGGCGTCAGCTTGGCCACGCTCAGCGCCAGCCACTTGGTGCCATGGCGCGGGAAGTTGATTTGGGCGCGTGCGTCGTCGCCCGTGCCTTCCAGGGTGAGCACCGCGCCTTCGCCAAACTTGTTGTGAAACACCTGCATGCCCACGCGCAGGCCGTGGGCGGCGCTCTCTTTGCGGGGCACCGCTGTCGTTGCGCTAGCGCCATAGGCTGCCGAGCCCAGGCTGGAGCCTGCATATCCACCAACCGGTGCGCCCCCACCCTGCCCCCAACTGCCGCGCAGGGGCTGGCGTTTGGGCGTCAAGAGCTTCAGACATTCTTCGGGCAGTTCGTCAAAAAACCGGCTTTTGAGGTTGTAGCGGGTTTGGCCGTGCAGCATGCGGGTTTGCGAGTGGCTCAGGTACAAGCGCTGGCGTGCGCGGGTAATGGCCACGTACATCAGGCGGCGTTCTTCTTCCAGGCCGTCACGGTCGCTCAGCGAGTTTTCGTGAGGGAACAGGCCCTCTTCCATGCCGGTGATGAACACGCAGTCAAATTCCAGGCCCTTGGCCGAGTGCACCGTCATGAGCTGAATGGCGTCTTGGCCAGCCTGGGCCATGTTGTCACCCGCTTCCAAGGCAGCGTGGGTCAAGAAGGCGACCAGGGGCGACAGGGTTTCGCCAGTTTCGCCAAATTCGGTCTCTGGCGGTGCAGCGTCGGGGTCTAGGCCCTGGCTGGCTGGGCTTTGCGTTAACGCGCTGTCAGCGCCCTGCCCGCCCGGCGCCGCCCGGCCAAAGCCTTCCAGGCGCACAAAGCTCTCGGCGGCGTTGACCAGTTCTTCCAAGTTCTCGATGCGGTCCTCGCCCTCGCGCTCCAGGCGGTAGTGGGCCAGCAGGCCGCTGCTGTCGAGCATCAGGGCCACTGTTTCGCGCAGGCTCAAGGTGGCGGTTTGTTCGCGCAGCACATCAATTTTGGCCACAAAAGCGCCCAAGAGCGTGCCGGCCTTGCCGCTGACCGCGCTCACGGCGTCATGGAAGGAGCAGCCCGAGGCCTTGGCCATGTCTTGCAATTGCTCGATGCTGCGCGCGCCAATGCCGCGCGCCGGAAAGTTCACCACCCGCATAAAGCTGGTGTCGTCGTTGGGGTTGGCCAGCAAGCGCAAATAGGCCAGCGCGTGCTTGATCTCAGCGCGCTCAAAAAAGCGCAGGCCGCCGTACACCCGGTAGGGCAGCCCGGCGTTGAACAGCGCGGTCTCTATCACCCGGCTTTGCGCGTTGGAGCGGTAAAGCACCGCAATTTCGCTGCGCTGGTAACAGTCGCCGCCCGGATGCTCACTGGGGGTTTTGAGCAGATGGCGCATTTCGTCCACCATCCACTGCGCTTCTTCAAAGTCGCTGGGCGCCTCATAGACGCGCACCGGTTCACCCGGGCCCTGGTCGGTGCGCAGGATTTTGCCCAAGCGCCGGCTGTTGTGGCTGATCAGCGCGTTGGCCGAATCGAGGATGTTGCTGTGGCTGCGGTAGTTTTGCTCCAGTTTGATCTGGTGCTGCACGCCAAATTCGCGCACAAAGTCCGCCATATTGCCCACGCGCGCGCCGCGAAAGGCGTAAATGCTCTGGTCGTCGTCGCCCACCGCCAACACCGCGCCGCCTTGGCCCTGGGCGTCTGCGCCTCCATCAGCGCCCACCCCAGCCAGCATCTTGATCCAGGCGTATTGCAGCTTGTTGGTGTCTTGAAACTCGTCGATCAGGATGTGGCGAAAGCGCCGCTGGTAGTGGGTTCGGATGTCAGCGTGGTCGCGCAGCACCTCGTAACTGCGCAACATCAGCTCGCCAAAATCAACCACGCCTTCGCGCTGGCATTGCTCTTCATACAGCTGGTAAATCTCGACCTTGCGCCGGGTGTCGGCGTCGCGCACTTCCACCGCCGCCGGACGCAGGCCGTCTTCCTTGCAACTGGCAATGAACCAGACCAGTTGCTTGGGCGGAAAACGCTCCTCGTCCGCACCAATTTGCTTGCACAGGCGCTTGACGGCGCTGAGCTGGTCTTGCGTGTCCAGAATCTGAAAGGCCTGAGGCAAATTCGCGGTCTTGAAGTGCGCACGCAAAAAGCGATTGCACAGGCCATGAAAAGTGCCAATCCACATGCCCCGGGCGTTAACCGGCAGCATGCTGGAGAGCCGCGTGACCATCTCCTTGGCCGCCTTGTTAGTAAAAGTCACCGCCAAAATGCCGCCCTGCGACACATAGCCGTTTTGCAGCAACCAGGCGATGCGGGTGGTCAGCACCCGGGTTTTGCCTGAACCGGCACCGGCCAATATCAGCGCGGGCTCGGGCGGCAGAGTGACGGCGGCGCACTGCTCGTGGTTGAGCGCGCTGAGCAGGGGTGAAAGGGGGAAGGCTGGCGGCGCGCGCGGTTCGAGGTACAGGGGCATGCGCCCATTGTAGGAAGCCCACGCCAGCGTCATAGCAGCCCCGAAAGGGCTTGCGCCAAGGCGCGCGTAAAATCAAACACCGGGCCCAAGCATTTGGCACCCGGTATTTTTTTGCCGGCTCCAATCCAAGTGTCCCTTTTCGAATCAACCTTATTGGAGCTTGGGCCATGGACATTTTTGACTACGACAACATTCTTCTGCTTCCGCGCCAGTGCCGCGTGGAAAGTCGCTCCGAGTGTGACGCCAGCGTGGTGCTTGGTGGCAGGAGCTTTCGCCTGCCCGTGGTGCCGGCCAACATGAAAACGGTGGTGGACGAGCCTATTTGCGTCTGGCTGGCTCAGAACGGCTACTTTTACGTGATGCACCGTTTTGACCTGGACAACGTGCGTTTCGCCCAGGACATGGTGGCCAAGGGTCTCTATGTATCCATTTCTCTCGGTGTAAAAAAGCCGGACTACGACACCGTGGATCAATTCGTGGCGCTCGGTCTGTCGCCCGAGTACATCACCATCGATATCGCGCACGGCCACGCCGAGAGCGTCAAGAAAATGATCGGCTACTTGAAAGAAAAGTTGCCAACCAGCTTCGTCATCGCGGGCAACGTAGGCACTCCCGAAGCTGTGATTGACCTGGAAAACTGGGGCGCAGACGCCACCAAAGTCGGCATTGGCCCGGGCAAGGTCTGTATCACCAAACTCAAGACGGGCTTTGGCACCGGCGGCTGGCAACTCAGCGCGCTCAAGTGGTGCGCGCGTGTGGCTACCAAGCCCATCATTGCCGACGGCGGCATCCGTGACCATGGCGACATTGCCAAAAGCGTGCGCTTTGGCGCGTCCATGGTCATGATCGGCTCGCTGTTTGCAGGCCACGAAGAGTCTCCCGGCCAGACGGTCGAAGTCGATGGCAAGCTCTACAAGGAATATTACGGGTCGGCCAGTGACTTCAACAAGGGCGAGTACAAGCACGTGGAGGGTAAACGCATCCTCGAAGTCATCAAAGGCAAGCTTGCCGACACCCTGATCGAGATGGAGCAAGACGTGCAAAGCTCCATTAGCTACTCCGGTGGGAAAAAGCTGATGGACATCCGCAAAGTCAACTACGTCACCCTGGGCGGCACCAACGCGGCAGAGCATTTGTTGATGTAGGCGTCACACCACGGGACTGAGGCGCAAAAGGCCTCAAACGAAAAAACGGCGTGTCCCTATTGGGAACACGCCGTTTTCACTTGGAGCGTCGCCCAGACCTTGGGCAGGTAGCGGGCTACAAGGGGGTTGCTAGCGCAATGTCAATCCACGTTGCGCGTAGGGCGCTTTTTGGCGTCACGCGGCACAAACACTTTGCCGCCGTTGCCCGGTTTGGCAAAGCCGGTGGGCTTGCCAAAGGCAGGCTTGCGGGCCGCGAAATCGCCGCGTGGCGCAAAGTCCGCACGCGGTGCTGCGTTGGGACGCGGGGCCGAGAAGTCAGGGCGGGGCGCGAAATCATTGCGCGGGCCGCGGGCGTCACCGCGGGGGGCGCCTTGGCCTGCAAAGCGGTCGTTAAAACCACCCTTGCGCTCGTAGCTAAAGCCTTCGCGCGCTGCGCCGCTGTAGTCGCGGCTGCCGCCTTCGGGTTTGTCCGAGAAGCCGCCCCGGTTGCCACCGCCACCAAAGCCACCTTCGCGCGGGCCGCCAAAGCTGCGTCCCTGCGGACGGCTGTCGCGGTTACCGCCGCTTGGACGACCACCAAAGCCGCTATTGGGGCGCGACTCAGGCATGCGCTGCTGCGGCTCCAGACCCGGCACCACTTCAGCCTTGATGGGCTGGCGGGTGTAAGCCTCGATGTCAAAGATCTTGCGGCGGTCGCGCATTTCGGCAAAGGTAATGGCCAGGCCATCGCGACCGGCGCGGCCCGTGCGGCCAATGCGGTGGGTGTAATCCTCGGGCTTCATGGGCAAACCGAAGTTGAATACGTGGGTGATGGTGGGCACGTCAATGCCGCGTGCGGCCACGTCGGTAGCCACCAAAATTTGCACGTGGCCTTGGCGCAAGGCCATCAGGCGGCGGTTGCGCAGGCCCTGGCTCAGCGCACCGTGCAAGGCCACGGCGTCAAAGCCGTCTTGTTGCAAGTCATTGGCCAATCCGTCGCATTCGATTTGCGTGCTGGCAAACACGATGGCCTGGTTGATGCCGGTGTCGCGCAACCAGTGGTCGAGCAGCTTGCGCTTGTGCTGGGCGTTGTCGGCCCAAAACAGCACCTGCTTGATATTGGCGTGCTTTTCCTGCGGGTTGTCGATGGTGATGCGCTGGGGTTCGCGCATGACGCGTGCAGCCAACTGCTGAATGCGCGGCGCAAAGGTGGCGCTGAACATCATGGTTTGTTTGCGGTCAATGGTGAGTTGGTTGATTTCGGCCAGATCGTCCGAGAAACCCAGGTCGAGCATACGGTCGGCTTCGTCCACCACCAGAAACTGCACCTGGTCGAGCTTGATTTGCATCGAGCGTTGCAAATCAAGCAAACGACCGGGGGTTGCCACCACCAAGTTAGCGTTTTGCAACTTGGCAATTTGCAGCTGGTAAGGCATGCCGCCCACGATATTGGCGACGCGCAGGCCGCGGCAGTGTTGCACCAAGTCGATGGCGTCATGCGCCACTTGCTGTGCCAGCTCACGGGTCGGGCACACAATCAACGCGCCTGGCGTTGGAGCCTTGAAGTTGCGGGGATTGGTCGGGTCTTTGCGCTTGGCACGCTTGGGAGCAGGTTCACCCTTGGCGGCGGCGTCCGCTACGGCTTGTTCGTATTCCTGGCGCTCCGCCTCTTCAGCGTCGGCGGCTTGCTTGAGCAGGGTGTGCAGCACCGGCAGCAAAAATGCCGCCGTTTTGCCGCTGCCGGTTTGGCTGGAAACCATCAGATCGATAAAGCTCACGGCCTTAGCCGACGATGCCGCCGTAGGCAAGGCCAGCGGAATCACCTTGGATTGCACCGGGGTTGGCTGGGTGTATCCAAGATCCTTACAGGCCTGGACCAGCTCGGGTGCGAGCGCGAGTTCGATGAAACCGTTGGGAAGTTCGGGCTCTGCCACAGCGTCAGCCGAAATTTCAGCATCGGCAGAAGCCATTTGGACCTCAGCCGATGGAATGGAAAGGATTTCAACAGGCGCGAAATCGCCCGTTACTTCAAAAGTATCAGTCATAGATTTACTCACACGCGAACACCACCCGGTCGGTGGGCGTTCCGTCAATGGTTAAAAAA
>CANHZG010000067.1 GCA_947464995.1 Comamonadaceae bacterium
ACCGATGAATCAGATGGCGCTTGGCAGGTTGCCGGGGTCAAGCTCAAAAGCCGCCTGTTTTTGGGGACGGCGCACTATCCCTCCTTGCAGGTGCTCAGTGACGCTGCGACCTCCAGCGCCACCGAGGTCTTGACGGTCGGATTGCGCCGTTTGCAGCCTGAGAGCGGCGGCGGAAACCATTTTTGGCAAAAAATTCAGTCGCTGGGTTGCCACGTGCTGCCCAATACGGCGGGTTGCCACAGCGCGCAAGAGGCCATCACCTTGGCCCACATGGCACGGGAAATATTTGGCACAGCCTGGATAAAGCTGGAGGTCATTGGCGATGACTACACCTTGCAGCCCGACCTTATGGCGACGCTGGAGGCGGCCACCCAGCTAGGCAAAGATGGCTTTGCGGTATTTGCCTACACCACGGATGACCTGGTGATGGCACAGCGCCTGCATGGCGCGGGCTGCGCGGCAGTGATGCCATGGGCCGCGCCTATTGGAACCGGCCGTGGTCCTATGAATCCCTATGCCTTGGAGACCATGCGCCGGCGGATGCCGGACGCCGTCTTGGTGGTGGATGCGGGCCTGGGCCGGCCTTCCCATGCCGCCCAGGTGATGGAATTTGGTTTTGATGCCGTGTTGCTCAATACAGCGGTAGCCCAGGCTGGGGACCCGGTGCGCATGGCGCAGGCCTTTGCCCAAGCCGTGTCGGCAGGGCGCGGCGCCTTTGAGTCAGCGCCCATCCCCGAGCGCAGTGCCGCACAAGCGTCTACGCCCACGGTGGGCATGCCGTTTTGGCACGCGCAATAAGGGAGATCGCTATGGCACAACCAGGTTTTCAAGCGCTCATAGGCGCACTGGGTTTTTATCCCGTAGTCCCTGATGCGGATTGGGTGAAACGACTCTTGTGCTGGGGCGTGCGCAGTATTCAATTGCGCCATAAGCCCCTTATGCATGACGATGAGGCCCTTGTACGGCAAGTGCGTGAGTCGGTAGCCGCGGCGCGAGACGTTGCGGGTGCGCAGGTCTTTATCAATGACCATTGGGAACTGGCCTTGGCCGAGGGCGCGTATGGCGTGCATCTGGGGCAAGAAGACTGGGCAGCGCTCAGCGATGCGCAGCGCCAACGCCTGTGGGCCTCCGGCATACGCCTTGGCCTGAGCACCCATACGCCGCACGAATGGGCCATCGCTCAGGCTGCAAAACCGTCCTATATCGCGATAGGCCCGGTGTACCCGACGACGCTCAAAGTCATGCCCTACGATCCTGTGGGGCTCGAACAACTGAAGGCCTGGACCCTGCAAGTCAGCCCTTGCCCTGTTGTGGCCATTGGCGGTATTTCGCTGGAACGTTTGCCTGATGTAGTGGCTTGCGGTGTCAATGGGGTCGCTGTTGTTAGCGCGGTAACGCAAGCCAGTGACCCTCAGGCGGCGGCGACCGCAGGGTTGCAGTCATTCACTTTCGGCATTCAAAACCCATGAATCACTAGGCGCTGTGCAGCCGCTAAGCAGGCGGCCGTGACGTAAGACGCATCCGCTGGGGGTGTTGCCCGGTTTAAGCAGCCGGACGACTGAGAAAGTCCCTTTGAACCTGATTGAGGTAATCCTCGCGCAGGGAAGCACAG
Source organism: Comamonadaceae bacterium (assembly GCA_947464995.1). Lineage (GTDB taxonomy): Bacteria > Pseudomonadota > Gammaproteobacteria > Burkholderiales > Burkholderiaceae_C > Allorhodoferax. The sequence goes on from CANHZG010000067.1 coordinate 1,613, forward strand.
CGCCCTTTTTACTGTGGGCGCAGGCAACCTGCCTTTTGTTTATTTAGGAGAACAACATGGCATCTGAAAACTATTCCCCACTAACGTCCGAGGACGTCAATTCGGCCCTTACCCCTACCACGCTGGAGGCGCGCGTGTTTGACTGGCGTACCCAGGCCAGCCTGTGGTTTAGCCTGGGCGTGGGACTGTTGGTGATCCAAATGGGCTCGTACCTGACGCCCGCGCTGGGCACGCGCGACGCAATGCTGGCCATTGTGCTGGGCTCTGTGCTGGGCGCAGGCCTGTTGGCCTGGACGGCGCACATTGGCGCACGCACGGGCCTGAGCAGCGCGGGCATCATGCACCACACCTTTGGCAGCCACTTTGCGCGCTTGCCGGTGCTGCTGAATATTGCACAGTTAATCGGCTGGACCACATTTGAGCTGGTGATCATGCGCGACGGCAGCGTGGCCATTGCCAAAGAGGCGCTGGGCTGGGACGCCTCGGGCCTGGGCGGTACGCTGGCCTTTACCGTGCTGTGGGGCGGCGTGCTGGCGCTGTTGCTGGCTGGTTCGATGGTGACGCTGGTGCGCAAGACGCTGGCCCGCTACGCGCTGCCTTTGGTGATTGCGTCCTTACTCTGGCTGACATACCAGTTTGGAATGCAGGCGCAGGCGAACGGATGGGAGGCGTTTTGGTCGCGAGCGGGTGACGGCAGCATGGGCTGGCCCGGTGCCCTGGACCTGGTGATTGCCATGCCCGTGTCCTGGCTGCCGCTGGTGGCCGACTACGCCCGCTTTGGCCGTAGCCCACGCGGCGCGCTGGGCGGCACCTGGGTGGGTTATGCGCTGGCCAATGTGTGGTGTTACGCCCTGGGCCTGCTGGTGGTGAGCGTGGCCGCCCCCGGTGCCGACTTGGTAGGCGTGTTGCTGCTGGCCCAAGGCGGCTTGGTAGCGTTGAGCCTGATCTTGGTAGACGAAATCGACAACGCTTATGGCGACGTGCACAGCGCGTCGGTCAGCGCCCACAGCTTGCACACGCGCTGGACCGTGCGCGGCTGGGGTTTGGCCATTGCGGCAGCCTGCACGGCCTTGGCGCTGGTGCTGCCCATGCACGATCTGGAGCCCTTTCTGCTCTTGCTCAGTTCGGTGTTTGTGCCTTTGTTTGGCGTGATTTTGGGGCGCATGGGAACGCCTGGTGACGCGGTATTGCAAGACAAAACCGTGGACTGGAGCGCCGCCGCTTTGTGGCTTGCTGGCATTGCGCTCTACCACGCACTTAGCCAATGGGCGCCACAGTGGGGGGCGGCGTTGCCCACGCTCGCGGCTACTTTTGTGTTGGCTTGGGCAACGCGCCAGAAGTAGTCTTTATCGGCGCTCGGACGCGGTGCATATCCGATTCAGCTGCGCAATGGCAGCAGCCGCATGGGCAGCGGCGCAAAGCCGTGGTTGAGCGGTCCGCTGCCGTGGCCCGTGCGGGCGGCGGCGCCATGCTCCAGCGCGCCGCGCACATAGGCGCGGGCACTTTCCACCGCGTCGCGTAGGTCTGCACCCAGCGCCAGATGGGCGGCGATGGCTGACGATAGGGTGCAACCGGTACCGTGGGTGTTGGCGCTGGCGATGCGCGGGGCGTGCATCCAGTGGCGCAGCCCAGTGCGGGTGGCCAGCAGGTCGTGCACCATGTCGCCAGCGAGGTGGCCCCCTTTAACCAGCACCGCGTGGGCGCCCATGGCCAGCAAGTCACTCGCCGCGCGTTCCATATCTTCTTGCGTGGCCAGCGGCCGACCTACCAAGAGCGCGGCCTCGTCCAGGTTGGGGGTGACCAGGCTTACGCGGCCAAACAGTTGGGAAATCAGTGCCTGCACGGCCGGCTGCTCAATCAGCACCGCACCGCTAGTGGCCACCATCACCGGGTCCAGCACCACATGGGGCAACTGGTGGCGATCTATTGCGTCGGCCACGGTGGCCACCACTTCCACAGAATGCAACATGCCAACCTTGACCGCGTGCACGCCCATGTCGTCCACCACGGCGTCAATTTGCTGGCACAGCATCTCGGGTGGCACGGCATGGATGGCGCGCACGCCCTGGGTGTTTTGTGCGGTGAGCGCGGTAATAGCGCTCATCCCAAAGCAGCCCAGCGCAGAAAAAGTCTTCAGGTCGGCCTGGATGCCTGCGCCGCCGCCGCTGTCCGAGCCTGCGATGGTCAGCACGCGTGGGTATTCGAAATTAAAAGGCGCGGTGGTAACGGATGGATTCATGTTCCATTTTCCCAAACTGTGCGCAGTTCCTGAGCTGCGAAAACCGGGTCTTTGGCACCACAAATCTTGCCCACTAAGGTCCACCCATGGGCGCCTGCCGCTAGCGGCACGTTGTCGTTCAGGTTCATCACCACATGGTTGGTGATGCTGTGGACCAGGGGCGCAGAAGAACGCACTTTTTCCACATCGGACCAAAGTTCCTGGGGGGTAAGCGAGGGAGTGGGGGCCATATTCGTCCTCATAGGTGGAGAACCGGGGCCGGCAAAGCGTGGGCGAAAGCGGACTTGCTTCCCTACGCTGGTACGACCCAGATCAGGTTCAAAGAGTGTTTCTCAGTCACCGGCGGTGACACCTCTAGCTGGGCCCATTCTAGGCGCATGGTTTGGGTACTTTGGTCAGAAGTGGCCCACAAACCTCACTCTGACACCACGCCCATGGTCTTGCTATAGCCACCGTCCACATAGGTGATCTCGGCCGTCACGCCGCCAGCCAGGTCGCTGAGCAAAAAGGCGGCCACGTTGCCCACGTCTTCGGTGGTCACGTTTCGTCGGATGGGTGAGGCGCCGGCCACTAGGCTCAGCAGCTTGCCAAAGTCTTTGATGCCGCTGGCCGCTAGGGTCTTGATGGGTCCTGCGCTGATGCCGTTGACGCGTATGCCTTTGGCGCCCACGGCTTCGGCCAGGTAGCGCACCGACGATTCCAGCGACGCTTTGGCCAAGCCCATGGTGTTGTAGTTGGGGATGATGCGCTCAGCGCCCAAGTAGGTCAGCGTCAGTAATGCGGATTGGGGGTTTAGGTAGGGCAGGGCGGCTTTGGCCATAGCGGGAAAGCTGTAGGCGCTGATGTCATGGGCGATTTTGTAGCCCTCGCGGCTCAAACCGTCCAAAAAATTACCAGCAATAGCCTCGCGCGGTGCAAAGCCAATGGCGTGCACAAAGCCGTCAAACGTAGGCCAGTGCGTCGTCAGGTCGGCAAACAAGCGTTCAATCTGGGCATCGTCGCCTACGTCGCAGTCAAAAATTAGCTTGGAGTCAAAGTCAGCGGCAAATTCGGTGATGCGGTCTTTGAATCGCTCGCCCACATAGCTAAATGCCAGCTCGGCGCCCTGTGCTCGGCAGCATTTGGCGATGCCATAGGCGATAGAGCGGTTGGATAACACGCCGGTGATTAACAACTTCTTGCCTGCTAAAAAGCCCATGTCGGTCCTCTTTGTATGTGAACTACGGTGTAGCTGGAATTGTCGCATGCGACGTTTCGGATCGGTGCGGTACGGGGACGGGCAATAATGGCTAGCGCGCAAGCGCACGAGAGTTGGATGGCTGGGGTGCCCGGCATGGTTCCCATACTTTTTTTCCTCGGCAGTCCACCACGCTTGCACGGTGCTGCATACCTTTGGGAGTAGCAATCAATGTCTGTCGATACTGGCCTGATTTCCAGCGGACCTTATAGCCGTCTGCTGCAGTGGCAAGGCGAGCTGACCGCGCTGCGGCGCGAGCTGCACACCTATCCTGAAATCGGCTTTGAAGAGGTTCGCACCAGCGCGCGGATCGCTGAAATGCTCCGCCTGGTCGGCGTAGACGAGGTACACACCGGTATCGGCAAGACCGGCGTAGTGGGCGTCATCCACGGCGGAGGGGCTAAATCCGGGCGCTCCATTGGCTTGCGCGCCGACATGGATGCGCTGCCCATGCACGAGGAAAACGGCTTTGCCTGGAAGTCCACCCAACCCGGCATGATGCACGGTTGCGGACACGACGGGCATATGGCGATGCTCATAGGCGCGGCGCGCTACCTGGCAGCCAGCCGCAACTTTGCCGGTGACGCGGTGCTGATCTTCCAGCCCGGCGAAGAAGGGTTTGCCGGCGCCCGGGCAATGATCGAAGACGGGCTGTTTGATCGCTTTCCCGTGGAGGCGGTGTACGCCATGCACAACTGGCCCACCCTGACACCGGGCACTATCAACGTCAATACCGGGCCGGTGATGGCGGCATCGGACCTGGTGGAGATTGTGGTGACTGGCCTGGGGGGCCACGGTGGTCACCCGGAGCTGGCGGTAGACCCGGTGCTGGTGGCCGCGCACATCATCACGGCGGCGCAGTCACTGGTGTCGCGCAACGTCAGCCCCATAGACCACGCAGTGCTCAGTCTGTGCGCCATCCACGCGGGTGACCCCGGCGCCTACAGCGTGATTCCGCGTCAGGCGCGCATTGCGGGTACGGTGCGCAGCTTCTCAGGCGCAGTGCAAACGCTGATGGAGCAGCGCCTGGAGGGCCTGGTGCAGTCTATCGCCCAGGCTTTTGGCGCCAGCGCCAGCATCAACTACCGTCGCAATTACCCAGCCACTATCAACAGCGCGCCCGAAGCGGCGTTTGCTGGCGACGTGGCGGCCACGCTAGTGGGCGAATCACACGTGCTGCGCGCGATGGCGCCCAGCATGGGAGCTGAAGACTTTTCTTTCATGCTTCAGGCTAAGCCTGGCGCCTACATCCGTATCGGGCAAGGCGGCGAAGGCAGCTGCTTTTTGCACAACACGCGCTACGACTTTAACGACGACATCCTGCCGCTGGGTGCGGCCCTGTTTTCTGCATTGGTGGAGCGCTCACTGCCCTTGTAAGGCATCTCATGATTATTGAGGCGGTTAGGGGCTGGGCCTATGGGGCGAGCCAGGCGCTTTTCTCTCGACAGAGGGCGCCAAAAAGAGGTCTTCTTGTGCCATTTTGGGCTACAATCTGCGCTTCACGACCAAACGGGCGGGTAATTACCGCCCGTTTTTTTTGGTCTATTGTTTTTTGATGGGACCGCCTAACAAGGGCTTCCTGATCGGATGAAGGCGGAATAAGTACGTGGCTTGGCAGGACATCGTGACGCAAATTGTGGCCGGTTTGGGCTACGACCTGGTGGAGATTGAGCGCTCGGCGGGCGGCTTGCTCAGGGTGACCATTGATTTGCCCTGGAGGCCAGCGGCCAACGGCGAAGTACAGGCTGCGCAGTTTGTGAATGTGGAAGATTGCGAGAAGGTGACGCGCCAGTTGCAGTTTGCGCTCGAGGTTGATGGCGTGGAGTACCGGCGGCTGGAAGTTTCCTCCCCCGGCATTGACCGCCCTCTGCGTCACGAGGCTGATTTTGAGCGTTTTGCGGGTCAGGTGGTTGATGTGACTTTGCGCGCGCCCATTGGTATGGCTGCAGCAGGGCAGGTGAATGCGAGCCGCAAGAAATTTCGGGGCACTTTGGAGCGCACGGTGAACGAACAAGGGCTGTCTGGCTGGCAAATCGTCTGGAGCGATGCCCCAGCGGTGAAGCCGGGGCAGCGCGTGAGCAAGAAGCGAGCGCCCGCTCCATTGCAGGCAATGGGCTTCGCGCTGGATGAATGCCGCGAGGTGCGTTTGGCGCCACTGGTGAGTTTCAAGGGCCGCAACAGCGGTGCAAGCGGCCTGGAGACCGCAGGGGGCGAAGGTTTGGTTGGTGATGAATCGGGCGGCTAAGAGCGTTGGAACCGGTGGCTTTGCGCAGCGAGCCCAGGGTCGTTTTCTTAGTCATTGAATAGAGTATTCAGGAGAGTCAAGGCATGAATCGCGAATTGTTAATGTTGGTCGAAGCCATTTCACGTGAAAAAAACGTGGAGCGTGATGTGGTGCTGGGGGCTGTGGAAGCGGCCTTGGCGCAAGCCACGAAGAAGCTCTACGCCGGCGATGTAGACATCCGTGTCGCGTTAGACCGCGACAGCGGCAATTACGAGACCTTCCGCCGCTGGCATGTGGTGCCCGATGAGGCTGGCCTGCAACTGCCTGACCAAGAAATATTATTGTTTGAAGCGAAAGAGCAAATTTCAGACATTGAGGTCGACGAATACATCGAAGAGCCCATCGAGTCCGTCCCCATTGGGCGCATCGGTGCGATGGCGGCTAAGCAGGTGATCCTGCAAAAGATCCGCGATGCGGAACGTGAAATGCTGCTCAATGACTTTATGTCGCGTGGCGATAACATCTTTGTCGGCACCGTCAAACGCATGGACAAGGGCGATTTGATTATCGAGAGCGGTCGCGTTGAAGGCCGCCTGCGACGCAACGAGATGATCCCCAAAGAGAACTTCCGCGCCGGCGACCGCGTGCGCGCCATGATCATGGAAGTGGACCTCACCCTGCGCGGCGCGCCGATTGTGTTGTCGCGCTCGGCGCCTGACTTCATGATCGAATTGTTCCGCCAGGAAGTGCCTGAGATCGAACAAGGTCTGCTGGAGATTAAATCTTGTGCCCGTGATGCGGGCTCACGCGCGAAAATCGCCGTGCTATCGCATGACAAACGCGTCGACCCGATCGGCACCTGCGTCGGTGTGCGTGGAACCCGCGTCAACGGCGTGACCAACGAACTCGCGGGCGAACGCGTTGACATCGTGCTGTGGAGCGAAGACCCGGCACAGTTCGTTATCGGCGCCCTAGCCCCGGCCAATGTGTCGTCCATCGTGGTAGACGAAGAGCGCCACGCCATGGATGTGGTGGTAGATGAAGAAAACCTGGCGATTGCGATCGGCCGTGGCGGCCAAAACGTGCGTTTGGCGTCAGAGCTTACGGGCTGGAAAATCAACATTATGGACGCCGCTGAGTCGGCCCAGAAGCAGGCGGTGGAAACCGATTCTGGTCGCAAACTATTCATGGACAAGCTCGATGTGGACGAGGAAATCGCCGACATCCTGATTGCCGAAGGCTTTACCAGCCTGGAAGAAGTGGCATACGTACCGCTGCAAGAAATGTTGGAGATCGAGAGCTTTGACGAGGATACGGTCAATGAACTCCGTACCCGCGCCAAGGACGCGCTGCTAACGATGGAGATTGCGCGCGAAGAAAATACCGGCAGCGTTTCTCAAGACTTGCGCGACTTGAGTGGATTGAGCGCAGAGCACATCGGCATGTTGGCCCAGGCGGGTGTGCAAACGCTCGACGACCTGGCAGACCTTGCCACCGACGAACTTACAGAAATTACAGGCCAGTCTGCGGACGAAGCCACAGCCCTGATCATGAAAGCGCGCGCACATTGGTTTACCGATGAAGCCGCTTCTCAAGAGTCACGGCCATGAAAGGTTACCTCATAAATGTCCAGTACGACCGTCGCCGAGTTTGCAAATGAACTCAAAAAATCTACCGAAACGCTGCTCGATCAACTGAAGTCGGCCGGCGTTGCCAAGGCAACACCGAGTGATGTATTGACAGACGCAGACAAGCACAGCTTGCTCAACTACCTGCAAAGTGCGCATGGCACGGCGGGTGCAGATCGCAAGAAGATCACCTTGGTTAAAAAGCAAACCACCGAGATCAAGCAAGCCGATGCCAGCGGCAAAGCGCGCACCATTCAGGTGGAAGTGCGCAAAAAACGCACCTTTGTGCGCCGAGACGACGGCCTGGACTCGGTGCCAGAGTCTTTGGACAACGAATCTGTAGCCCCTCCAACCCCAGCGGTGATCGACACCGCCGAGCTGGTACGCCGCGAAGAAGAGGCACGCCACCAGGCAGAGTTCATCCGCCGCCAGGAGGAAGAGCTGGCCCTGCGCCGCCAGGAACGCGAAGAACAAGAGGCCAAGGTTCGTGCAGCGCACGAAAAAGCTGCAGCCGACGCCTTGGCCCAAGCCCAAACGCCAACTGACGACTCGCAAGCGTCCGGGAAAACCAGCAAGCCTGCAGCCAAGGCTAAATTGGACCCGCAAGAACAAGCCGTTGCAGTTGCCCAGGCTGCGCAATTGGCCGCCTTGGCCCGGGAAGAAGCAGCTGCCCTTGCTGCGCTGGCATCCAAGGCTGCGGCCTTGGAGGAAACCCAGCGAGCAGTAGAGCTTGGTGACCGCCGGCGCAGGGCTGAAGCCGAGGCTGCAGCCATTCGAATGATGATGTCGACCCCTAACAAGGTCGCTGTTGCGCCTAAAAAGTTGGAGCCTCCCAAGCCCGCAGTCGATGCCAAAGGCGCCATCAAAGGTACCTTGCATAAGCCCGCTGCGGGGTCGACCGTGGCCAAAGCCGCCAAGCCTGCCGTCGGCGCAGGCGCAGCAGCCGGTACCGGCAAAGAGGTTAAATCCGCCAAGCTCTCCAGTAGCTGGGCGGGTGACCCGGCTAAGAAGAAAGAAATTAAAACCCGTGGCGACACCGGTGCAGGCGCAGGACGTTCCACCAACTGGCGCGCAGGACCGCGTGGCCGACGGGGGAATGACCGTGACCGCGAAGACCACGTGCAGGCTGCACCGGTCGAGGTCCGGGTGCTCGAAGTCCACGTGCCAGAGACGATTACCGTGGCCGAACTCGCCCATAAGATGGCGGTAAAGGCCTCGGAAGTGATCAAGCAGTTGATGAAGCTGGGCCAGATGGTCACCATTAACCAGCCTTTGGACCAAGACACCGCAATGATCGTGGTCGAAGAACTGGGGCACACGGCTGTGATTGCGGCGCTGGACGACCCCGAAGCTTTTACCGATGACGATGTGGCGCAAGCCCAGTTTGAGTCGCTGCCACGCGCTCCCGTGGTGACCGTCATGGGCCACGTAGACCATGGCAAGACCTCCTTGCTGGACTACATTCGCCGCGCCAAAGTGGCCTCGGGCGAAGCCGGTGGTATCACCCAGCACATTGGCGCCTACCACGTGGAAACACCGCGCGGCATGATTTCCTTCCTGGACACCCCGGGCCACGAGGCGTTTACGGCGATGCGTGCCCGTGGCGCCAAGGCCACCGATATCGTGATTCTGGTGGTTGCCGCCGATGACGGCGTGATGCCACAAACCAAAGAAGCCATCAAACACGCCAAAGCGGCGGGCGTGCCCATTGTGGTGGCGATCAACAAGATAGACAAGCCCGACTCCAACCCCGAGCGCGTGAAAAACGAGCTGGTGGTCGAAGAGGTGGTGCCCGAAGAATTTGGTGGCGATTCGCCATTTGTGTCTGTGTCGGCCAAAACCGGTCAAGGCATTGACCAGTTGCTCGAACAGGTGCTGCTGCAGGCGGAGGTGCTGGAACTGCGCGCCCCGGTGGCCTCCATGGCCAAGGGCCTGGTCATTGAGGCGCGTCTTGACAAAGGCCGCGGCCCCGTAGCTACGATTTTGGTGCAGTCGGGCACACTCAAGACCGGCGATGTGGTGCTGGCGGGCCAAACCTTTGGCCGCGTGCGCGCCATGTTGGACGAAAACGGCAAGGCGATCAAAGAGGCGGGGCCCTCCATCCCAGTGGAAATCCAGGGGCTGACCGACGTGCCGCAGGCGGGTGACGAGTTTATGGTCATGTCCGACGAGCGTCGTGCCCGTGAAATTTCCACCTACCGCGCCGGCAAATTCCGCAACACCAAACTGGCCAAGCAGCAAGCGGCCAAGCTTGAAAACATGTTTAGCGACATGTCGGGTGGTGACGTCAAGATGCTGCCCATCATCGTCAAGGCTGACGTGCAGGGCTCGCAAGAGGCCTTGGCCGCGTCTTTGCTCAAGCTCTCGACCGACGAGGTCAAGGTGCAAATGGTGTATTCCGCCGTGGGTGGCATCAGCGAGTCCGACATCAACTTGGCCATTGCGTCCAAGGCGGTGGTGATCGGCTTCAACGTGCGCGCCGACGCCGGTGCGCGCAAGCTGGCCGAACACAATGGCGTGGACATCCACTACTACAGCATCATTTACGACGCAGTCGACGAGCTCAAGGCCGCCATGTCGGGCATGCTGGCGCCCGAAAAACGCGAAGAAGTCATTGGCTTTGCCGAGATTCGCACCGTGTTTGTGGCGTCCAAGATTGGTACCGTGGCCGGTTGCATGGTCACAGGTGGCTCTGTCAACCGCACTGCCCATTTCCGCCTGCTGCGCGACAACGCAGTCATTTATACCGGCGAGCTTGATTCGCTTAAGCGGATGAAGGACGATGTGCGCGAGGTGAAGGAAGGCTTCGAGTGCGGCATCAAACTCAAGAACTACAACGACATTGCGGTGGGCGACCAGTTGGAATTCTTCGAGATCAAAGAAATCGCTCGCACCATATGAGCCCCCACACTGGTCACTTCGTGAACCGCGCTGCCCCCCTGGGAGGCCGTTGCACGCCTTGGGGTGGCCCGGTGGCGCGCGGAGCTTGCATGTGAAG
>CANHZG010000068.1 GCA_947464995.1 Comamonadaceae bacterium
AGGCGCGGTGGCTGTCAGCGTCGTGCAGGCTGTCGTGTGGGCGTGCGCGCATGGTGTGCAGGTAGTCGGCGTAGCAGGCGCTTGCACCGACTCGCCCATGGACCGCGAGCTGGCACACCGTATCCGGTCCCTTTGGCTGATAGCCCCGCAAGCCGCCCTCGAGCTTAGTGTTCAGTAGCTCCAATGCCTGCGCGCTCTGGCCGGCGTTGACTGCCAGAGCCAGTTGGCCAATTGCGCCCCCAAAACGGCGACTCTGTTGCAACACCACTGTTTGTTGACCCAGGGGATGCACGGGCTGCGCGTTGGCCACAAAGGCCGGTGGCAGTGCGCCGCCGGTGACTGCGAGCGCATAACGCGCGGTTTGGCTGTCATACACCGCGCTGGCCGCACCACGGCACAGATCGCCCAAGACCGCCCCGGCTTCTACTGAGGCCAGCTGGTCTTTGTCACCCAGCAAGACCAGCCGGGAGCCGATGGGCATGGCCTCGAGCAAAGCCGACATCATTTCCAAGTGCACCATGGACGCCTCGTCGACGATCAGCACATCAAGGTCCAGCGGATTGCCCTGGTGAAACCGAAATTGCCGCGTGTCTGGGCGCGCGCCCAGCAGGGCATGCAGGGTTTTTGCTGCACCGATGCGGCTGGTGAAGGTGGCCAAGTCGAGTTTCCCGCCCAGGCGTTGGCTGAGTTCTGCCAAGGACGTGTCAATGGCCTGGCGCAGGCGTGCGGCGGCTTTGCCGGTGGGTGCAGCCAGCCCTACGCGCAGAGGCGTGGCGTCGGGTTGTAGGGCAAACAGCAGGGCCAACAAGCGCGCAGCGGTGTAGGTTTTGCCGGTTCCGGGCCCGCCGGTGATGACCGTCAGGCCTGCCCGCAACGCCACCGCACAGGCCAGTTGTTGCCAATCTATGGCCTGGGATGGACCCTCTGCCGGGGATGTGCCATCGAACAAAAGGCCCAGCCAATGGGCGGCGGCCACTTCGTCAACCGCATGGCTGGCAGCGCAGCGCGCCAGCACCGACCGGGCGACGAGCCGTTCATGGAGGTAGTAGCGGCGTAAATACAGGAGCGGTTCCTGGGCGGTTCCCGCCAGCACCAGCGGCTGACCCTGGTCGCTTGCGTTCGGCTCCTGTGCACCGGACTGGGCGATGCAGCGCACCAGCGGGCTGGCGCGAAGCGCTTGCAGCCACTCGTTCAGTGTGTGTGGCAGGCTGCCCCACAGAACACCCAGTTCCAGCTGGGCCTCTGGGGGTGCCTCCAACAAGGCCTCGCCCGGCACCAGCAGCGTGTTCAGCGGCATGCAGGTGTGGCCGCGTCCTTCGCGGTGGGTGAGCAGGGCCGCTGCGACCAAGACTGCAGGCTGGGCCTGTGGGTCCTGTTCGTGCACAAAATTGGCCAAGGCGCTGTCGATTCGGCGCAGCCAGCCCTTGTCGGCCCAGCGCTGTAAGGCGGCCAGCACAGTGAATGCGCCCGCAGTGGCGACCGGGCGGTGTGTCGTTGTCATAGGGAACTGGGCTCCAGCATGTCGTCCAGGGCCTGCAACAGTTCCATCTTGGCTGGTACCTGGCAAACCCCGCTTTGTGGCCCGCGCACCCCGCGCAAAAACAGGTAGAGTGCTCCGCCAAGTTGTTTTTCGGGCTGGTACGCTGGGCCCAGGCGGCTCTTGAGAAGCCGGTGCAAGGCCAAGAGGTACAGGGCCGCTTGGACGTCGTAGCGGTGCTCTGCCATAGACCGCACCATGGCTTCGCTGGTATAGGCCGCGTCGGTGTGCCCCAGGTGGTTGGACTTGTAGTCCAGCACCCAGTACACGCCTTCATGCTCGAACACCAAGTCCATAAAGCCCATCAGCATGCCGTGCAAGCGGCTGTGGGACAAGCCGGGCCGGGCCACACCCCGGAACAGGTGTTGTTGGCACAAGGCGTCAATCGCCTGCGCTGGCATATGGCGTGCCGGTAGCCAAAATTCCATTTCTGGCAGCAGCGTGGCCAGGCTCGCCAGGGCGGTTTCGGGGCCTGGTAGCGGGGTTTGCACGACTTCTGCCAGCCACAGCGCCAGGTCGGTGGCGTGGGCGGCGTAGTCGCTGCGCTCGCAGCGCTTGTGCAACCGCTCGGCCAAAGCCGGGGTGCTGGTCAGCGCAAAGCGCTCACGGGCCAGCCACTCCAATTGATCGTGTAAAAAGTTGCCGCCTTTGGCGCCCCGCGCTACTGTGTGCCAGGGCGCTAGCGCTGCGGTTTCAGTGGGCGCCGGTTCGGGTGCGTTGCCGCTCCAAGTCGCTTCGTCGTCCGCCGGGCGCGCACTGTGCAGTGGCGAGAGTTCGGAGCCCCGGTCGCTAAGGTCTTTGGTCAGGCGCGAAAAGCTGCCAATGCTCCAATCGCGTTCAAATGGCGCCTGGTAGTCTGGCACCACGCGCAAGCCCATAGGGGAATCGGTGCGCGCCAAGGGCGTGCATTCCAGGTCCGAGGGCGCCAGGCCTTGTTCGAGCACCATGTCCGCGCACGGTGCCGCAAAAGCCTGCAGCACTTGCAGCCACTGGCCGCTCTCGAATGCCTGGGCGCTTCCCAAAACATAACCGGCCCCGCTTTTGTGCGACACGCACTGCGTGCTCTGGCCCGCGGTGAGGGCAGAAAACCCGATCCACACGCTGTGCTGTGCCCGTGTCAGTGCCACGTAAAGCAAGCGCAAGTCCTCGCGCAGGCGCTCGCGCTGGGCTTGCGCCAACTGGTCTTTGCTGTAGTTGAGCAAGACCGTGCGCTGCCCTTGGGCATCGGCGCCATGCACAAACAGCGTGCGCGCTGCGTCTTTTTCGCGAAAGCTGCTGGCGTAGGGCAGGCAGACGACCGGGTATTCCATGCCCTTGCTTTTGTGAATGGTCACGACCTTGACCAGGTCTGCATCGCTCTCCAGTCGCACGACTTGCTCGTCGGCCTGGGCGTGCTCTTGCTGGGTTTGCTGTACCAGCCAGCGGATCAGCGAGCGCTCGCCATCGACCTGGGCGCTGGCGCCTTGCAAGAGTTCGGCAAGGTGCAAAAAATTGGTCAGGGTGCGCTCGCCCTGGGGCTGGCTCAACCACTGCGCGGCCAGGCCTAGCTGGTGCAAGGACTGGCGCAGCATGGCCAGCACGCCCTGGGTTTGCCAGACGGTGCGCAGCTGGCGCAGCTGCTCGGCGCGTGCGTCAAAGGCTTCTTCGTCGTGCGCCAGTTCGGCCAGGGTATTGAGGCTCAGGCCCAGGGTGGCACTGGCCCATGCGGCGCGGGCCAGGCGGACGTCTTGCGGTGCATCCACCGCGCGCAGCCAGAGCACCAGGTCACGCGCCTCGGGGCTGTCAAATACCGAGTCGCGCTCCGACAGGTAGACCGAGGCCACGGCTCGGCGCTCCAGCGCCTGGCGCACGGCGGTGGCTTCGGTGCCCGTACGCACCAAAATTGCGATGTCGGCGGGTTGCAGGCGCTTGAACTGCTCCGGCTCGGTTGGGCTAGCCGGCGTGTAAAAACCAGCCTGCGGGTCGTTGAGCCATTGCACGATGCGTTCGGCGCACAACTGGGCCAGATGCGCGCGCATGCCGTCTGCATTGCGCGGCTCTAGGTCGTGCACCAGGGTCATGGCGGCTAGCTCACCGCGTGTATCGCGCAACTGCGATGCGCGACCGTTGGCGTGCACCGGCACAAAGGGCAGGGGGTTGTCCTGCGCCGTGCGGTAAGCAAAGGCGGCCTCGGCGCACCAGCGCTCGGCATGCGAAAACCAGTGGTTCACCACATCCACCAAGGCCCCAGTGGCGCGAAAGTTGGTTTGTAGTGCGTAGTGGCGCCCGGCGCTCGCCCGCCGCGCCTGCATATAGCTCTGGATGTCGGCCCCGCGAAACGCGTAAATCGATTGCTTGGGATCGCCAATGAGCAGCACGGCGCTGCTGCGGTCGTTGTGCGCGACTTGGTAGATGCGGTCAAGGATTTGGTATTGCAGTGGCGAGGTGTCTTGGAACTCGTCCACCAGCGCCACGGGGTACTGTTGGCGGATGCGTTGGCGCAGGCGCTCGCCGTTTTCACCCTGCAAGGCGGCATGCAGGCGCTCGAGCATGTCAGAAAAACCAAAGCTGCTGGTCTGGCGTTTGAGCGCCTGCAGGCGCCGGCGGGTGTGGTGGGCCGCGTGCATAAGTAGCGCCACCCGGATCCCGGGCAGCGCGTCCAGAGACTGCTTCAAAGCGGCAAACTGGGAAAACTCGGGGGGGATTTGCAGCGCGGGCGCGCTAGCTTTGCGTGCTTGCAGCAAGCCCTCGGGGCTCAGGCGATCCCAGCCGGTGTCGCTGAGCGTGGGCAGCTCTTGGGCGTCGCTGCCATCGGCCCAGCCCTGCAGGGCTTTGAGCCAGGCCGTGAAGTGGCGGGACTGCAGTTTGCGCCCGTCCCATGCGCTGCCGGGCGCGGCGGTTTGGGCATCCAGCCAGTGCTGCATGGAAAGCGCGCGCCGGCCCCATCCGAGCTTGAGCAAGGCGATCGCTTGGGCGCGCTGGTCGGTGGCCTGGGTGAGCGCCTGGGCCAGCGTTTGATCGCCGGGGGTGGCCGGCACATCCTGGTCTTTCAAAACGCGCATGTCGGCCAAGAGTGCGTCCACCCCACTCCAAACCGCCAGAACCTGGTTCAGGGGCTCTTCGGCCAGCGGGTATACAGATTGGCGCCAGTAGTCGTGCACCGCTTCAGTCAGCATGGCTTCTTCGTTGGCCACCAGTGTTTCGTCAAACAGGCTGCCGCTGTCAAACGCATGTTGCCTGAGCATGCGCTGGCACCAGGCGTCGATGGTGTGCACGGCCGCGTCGTCCATGGTGTCGGCTGCCATGGCCAGGGCCCAGGCGGCCCGCTGGCGCTGTGGTCCCGGCGGGTAGTCCTGGGCCAGCAGGTTCAGGTAGGCGTCTGGTGCGTGGCCCATGGCACCGGGTGCTGCACGAAAGTACGCCGCCGCCTCGTGCAGGCGTTTGCGGATGCGCTCGGAAAGTTCACGCGTTGCTGCGCGCGTAAAGGTCATCACCAGGATTTCGGGCGGGCGCAAAGCGCGCTCAAAACCGTGTTGCGCGCCGCCATGGCCCAACACCAAGCGCAGGTAGAGCGCGGCGATCGTCCAGGTCTTGCCGGTTCCGGCACTGGCTTCAATCAGGCGGCTGCCCCACAGGTCGAAGGTCTCCGGGCGCAAAACGTGCGTGCCGCCCGGTAGTTCGGGGGAGTCGGCTACCGAGTGAGTCTGGGATAAACCGCTCATGCGGGCACCTCCGCTGACTCGGCTTGGGTTGGGTCCAAAAGCTGGGCCAGCACATGCTGGTCTCGCCATGCCAGCACGGGCCCGTAGACCTGATGGGCGAGGTGTTGAAAGCGGCCATCGTGCACCAGTGCCTCAAAGTCTGGGTACACGCGCGCCAGACAAGGTTCTTGCACTTCGCCGAATTGGTGGTGGCCGCCCTGGTATCGGGCGCGTGCGTCCCGGTGCTTTGCGGCTGTGTCTTTGCCCTTGAGCCAGGCCAGCGCGGTTTTGGGTGGCAGCGCAAGGGGCGCATTCATGCCGTCTAGCCAGAGCTGCAACAGCATGCGCAGGGAGGACTGGGCCCGCTCTGGATCGGTCATGGCGCTGATGCGCAGCACGGCGTCGCGCCCCACCACCACGCCCGCTACGCAACGGCCGACTGATGCCGCCGCTAGGCTGAGAATCCAATACCTCAGAAGCTTGTCGGCCCGCGCAAGCGGCGTTTTGCCCTGTTCGCAAACCGTGCCGGGATCGAGCTCCAGCCACGTGGCCGGCGTGTCGGTGTCGCCTTCGTGGCGCAAGTGGTCTATCCAGTCCTCCAAAAGAACGGGGCCTTCCTGAAGCCGCAAAGACTGGCGCGGCGCAGTCAGCGGGTATTGAGCCAGCACGCCATACCAGGCGCTCAACATTCGTGCGAGCCCGTCGTGCAGCGTTGTTTGCTCCAAGTCTCCGAGCCCCTTTAGGGGCAGCGCCCCGGCTTTGCGCAAGCGCGCGAGCGACGCGGCCACCTGGGATTGGCCACTTTGCAGGCCGCTGCTGGTGCTGCCAGATGCAAGCAAGCCATCAACAAGGCGGTATCGCTCCAGGCCCACCAAGCCAAAGCATTCGTCGTCTGAGGCCGTGTCCTCTTCTGGGCTGAAGCGCACCAGTAGGCGTTGGCGAAAAAAGGCTTTCACGGGGTTGCGTAGGAACTCGGTGAGCTGGTCCAGCTTGAGCGGCACATGCGGGTCTGGCATCCAGGGCGTATCGGACACGCTGGGTCGCGGTTGCAGTTTGGGCGCGTCCTGGTGCAGGACCCGCCATTCGCGGGCGTAGGTAAACAAGGGGCTTTCGGTCTCAAAGTAGCGGCGGCTGAACGCTTGCAAGGGGTGCTCGGTGCTTCGCTCATGCACGGCCGCCGGGCCCCAGGCGGCGCTAAGGTAGTCACGCAGTTGCGACACCAAAACGGAGGGCGCTTGCGCACTGTTGTCACGTACGCTGTGGCCGCACCAGCTCACGTACAGCACCCGCCGCGCCGACAACAATGATTCGAGCATGAGCTGGCGGTCGTCGTCTTTGCGCGAGCGGTCGCCAGGCCGAACCAGGCCGGTCTGGCCCATCAGGTCGAAGTCATTGCGCATGTCGTGGCGGGGGTAGTCGCCGTCATTCATGCCCAGCAAACACACCACCTCAAACGGAATGGCGCGCATGGGCATGAGCGTACAAAACGTGACGCCCCCAGCCCGAAAGCGCTGGTTCATCTTTGGCGCTTCCACCGCCTGCAACCAGGCCGCGCGCGCCACCGCCAGAGAAACTTTTTGGTCAAAGGCCGCGTGTTCACAGGCCAGCAGCCAGTCTCGTAGACCGTCTTCCAGAGCGCGCAAGGCCATGCGATCGGTGTCCGATTGGGTTAGCACCATCGATTCCAACAGGGCTTCGCAGCGCTGTATCCACTGGGCGGGTGTGCCGTCGCAGCGTGCCTGCTCCCACCAGTGGTCCAGCGCGTGGAGCATGTGGGCCAGCGAGCCTGCCAGTTCGGCGTCCAGCCCACCGATTTCGGCATAGGGCTCAATCGCACCCAGGTTGGGCAGGGCGTCGTCAACGGCTACGGCACCGCTGGCAAAGCCCAGCAGCATGCGGCGCAGTCCAAACCAGGCGCTGTTTTGGTCGCCGCAGGCCGACAGGCCCAGGTCGGCGCGGTGGCCCTCATGCAGACCCCAGCGAATACCCGCGCCGGTCATCCATTGCGTCAGGCGTGGCACATCGTCTTGCGCTACGCCAAACCGCGCGGCAATGGCCGGTACCTCGAGCAAATCGACAAGCTCGCTCATGCGGCAGCGCTGTTGGGGCAGTTGCAGCAGCCAGGCGACGGCGCCGATCAGCGGGCTGCTGGACTGGGCACCCAGGTCGGCAATGTCAAATGGGATAAAGCGTGGGTCCTGGCGCTTGTATTGGCCAAACACGGCCCGAATGGTCGGGGCTAGGGCCTCGATGTCGGGCACCATGACGATCACGTCACGCGGGTTCAGCGCTGCATCGCCGGGGGTGGCCAGCAGGTGGAGCAACTGGTCGTGCAGGATTTCGAGCTCTCGCACCGGGCTGTGGGCGCTGTGAAAGACGATGGAGCGGTCCTGGCTGCGCAGGGGTGCTGCCAGGCCCTCGTGCAGGGGGACCAGGTCGCGGATGCGCTTTTGTACCCGCAGCAGCAGCGAATCGTCGGCTTGCTCTTCTTGGTCGTCGAATAGGTCGAGCCGCGTCTCTTGAAATCGCTGGCGGCTTTGTTCCGCATCGTCAAACACATCGAGCAGGCGAATGAAGTCGCGGCTTTGGCGCCCCCAGGCCGCCAAAAGCGGGTGGGCGTGGGCGTGCATGTCTTCCAGTGCGCGCGTGTCCGGGGCCAGGGCGGGCTGCCCAGCCAGGGTGCGCGGGGCTTGGCGCCGTCGGCTGGCGTGCAGCAGTTCGCGCCCATCCATGATGTCACCCCAATAAAAGCGGCATGGGTTGGGTATGGCCAGCATCACCTGGCTGTGGGGTGCCAGGCCTGCGAGCAGCTCCATGGTGCTCCAGGGGACTTGGCTCATGCCAAAAACGGTGACACGCCGCGCCACGGGCTGCGCTAACGCCTGTCCGGACGCCAAAACGTCCAGCACACGCTGGTGCAGGCGGGGGCGAATATGCTGTTGCGCGTGCTCATCCAGGGTTTGCAGGATGGCGCGCCACAAGTGCGCCTGCCAGCGCTGGTCGGTTGCCAACTCTTGGTTTTTTCCGCTGGCCAGGGCGATGGTGTCCTGGCCTTCTGCCCAAGCCTGGAGCCAGTCGGCCCGGTAGTTTTGGTACTGGTCAAACAGATCGGCCAATTGGGATGCCAGTTGAAGCATGCGTTGCGGCTCATTGGCGGCCAGAAACCCGGCCACGGGGGCAAATACCGCTTCGCCCAACAGGGTGGGAAGCAGTTGCATGAGCCGCCAGGTCATGGGCACTTTGTCCAAGGGTGATTCGCTTGGCACGGTTTGCGACCCCAAAACCTGGCGGTAGGTGCGCCACATAAATCGAGAAGGCAGTTCCACCCGCGCCGCAGCGCAAACGCCACCGGCATGCGCTAGCTCCATCTTGACCCACTCGGCCATGCCAATGCTTTGCACCAAAATGACTTCTTCTTCCAGAGCGAGCAAGGGCTTTTTGTGCATCCACGAAAAAACCACGCGCGCCAGGTCCTCTGCGCGGTTGCTGTGAAACGCGATAAGACCGGTCTGCAGGGGTTGGGAAGCGTTGGTGCGCATGAAAGATTGGGCGGTTGCCAGTGCGTTGGCGGGTCAGGGTAACTGTATGCCAGATGCCTGCGGCCGCCCAATGGCAAAGAAAAAAAGAAGCGCAACGGTCCTGGGCAGGGCCCGCAGAAACAGCGGTGGCGCGCCGGTTAAACTGGTTCCCGCACCATCGCCCGACGCCCCAGGCAGAGGCGGCATGGGGTAATCGCCGGTCATTTTTTCTGTGGACGTGAAATCTATGTCAACCTTTGCTGACCCAGCCCCCGACAGCCCGGTTGCCCTTGAGGCTGCGCCGCTTCTGCGTGATATTTCGGTGGGCGTGGCGAAGGATTCGGCCTATGGGGCGTTAGGCCAGCAAATGCAAAGTTTTATGGCTCTGGCAGACCTGCAGCAAAGCAAGCGCAACAAATACTATTTACAAGACATTTTCGAGTTGCTGGGCCAGTTGAAGCAGGAAAACGAGCGCGAGTCGCAGTTGCGCGCGGCATTGCAGGAGTCGGAATCGAAAGTCGCAGCCATCAAGCAGCATTTGGTGGCTATTGCCGGCGAGTCTGCTGCAGCAGAAAAAGAGACGCTGGCGATTGCCGAAGCGCGCACGCACCTAGCCGCACTGCTGCACGAAAAAATCCTAAAGGAGTTCCAGTAACGCAGCGGCGCAGGCGCGATTTGCTGGCATTTCACCGTTTCATTTATCCCCGACCTCGTTCCTTTATGTACTTACCTGCCTACCTTTGGGTATCACTTTTTCAGGCATTGGTTTTGTTGGTCGCTGTGGCGCTCAATGTGGAAACGTCGTACGGACTTGGGTGGCTACAGGATTTGCCGTGGGCGTATTTTTTAACTGAATGTGGGGGCGTTTTTACGATGCAACCAGTGGCCGCCGGTGCGCTGTGGGCGCTTTGGCTGGTGTTTGCTGCGTTGCACCTGGTTTTGTCGATGGCTTTTGCGCTGTTGGGTGGCATGGACCGGCGCCAAAGAGGCATCGCCGCCGCATCACCCGCGCACAGTCAGGCGCACATTGATGCGATGTTTAACCGGCTCTCCGAGGAAATGACCGGTCTGCAAAGTTTTGGCGCCGTGCAAGCAAGCCCTGGTGCGGTGCTTGCACAGGGGCTGCCGCAGGAGCCTCCAGTACCGCCTGGGCAGGCGCCTGAGGCCGAGCTGCAAGAGTCTCTGCAAAACATTGATCCCGATTTGGGTTCTATCTACGACAAGTTGGTTTTGTCGCTTCGGGCCACGCAAGCCAAGTGAAAGCGCAGCCTACTTGCGGCTCGCCTGTCTCTTAGACCATGTATTCGAAGTAGCGCTGAAAGCTAAAGGCGAGCGTTGCCATCAAAACACTGGTTCCCAAGAACAGCGCAGTCCCCAAACCCAGCACCGTGAGACCGTTGGTTTGGCCGCTGCGGTGTTCGGCATCCACGCCGGGGTTAAAGCCCTGGTTCCAGGCGGCGGCGGCCATCAGTCCATAGCGGATAGCGGCTAATGCACAGCCGGCGATTACAAAGCCCAACCAAGGAATTAATAGCCAGCTGCTTTGGTCGTCCAGCCCCAGGGTGCGCGCGCGGTACACGCCGTACAGGCCCAGCAGGCTGGGCAAGGGCGCAATCCAGGCCCAGGCGTCATACCGACCGACAAGATAGATGCGCTGCAATCCCAGAGGGCCGGCAATCAGGGTGACCCACACGGCGACGGTTTTATTTTTCATGGGCCGATTGTGGTGCAGGCAGGCTGGCACCGGCGCCCAACGGGCATTCCATTAGCACCACATCGAGCCAGCGGTCAAACTTCCAGCCGCAATCGCCCAGCACTCCCACGGGGCGAAACCCGCAAGCCTTATGCACCTTGATCGATCCCTGGTTTGCCGAGTCGCCAATAACGGCAATGAGCTTGCGAAGCCCGGCGCGCTGCGCGCTTGCGAGCAGTTCGCTCAGCAGCAATCCGCCCCAGCCCTTGCCCATGGCGCTGGCGGCGAGGTAAATAGAGTCTTCGGCGCTGAAGCGGTACGCCGGGCGGGGCTTGAACCAATTGCAGTAGGCAAAGCCAACCACAGTGCCATGTGACTCGATCACCAAATAGGGGAGTCCTTTGGATAAAACGTCCGTCCGGCGGGCTTGCATCTCGGAGGCCGATGGGGGCTCGATCTCAAAAGTGCCCGTTCCGTGCAAAACGTGGTGCTGGTAAATCGCAGCAATAGAAGCGATATCTTGGTCCTGGCTGGGGCGAATAGTGGGCATGCGGTGATAAATAGTTATAATCGAGGGCTATTCTGAGTGTCTCTGGCCGGGTGGCCAGTTGCGTGTCTCAACTCTGAATTTTATGGTTGAACTCTCATTCAATCACCCAAAGGATTAATCATGGTCGTCATTCGACTCGCTCGTGGTGGTGCTAAAGCCCGCCCGTTTTTCAGTATTGTGGTGGCAGACAAGCGTACCCGGCGCGATGGCCGATTCATCGAGCGCATTGGTTTTTACAACCCAATCGCCACGGCTAGTGAGGAGCGTATCCGTATCGCCCAGGATCGCCTGACGTATTGGAGAGGCGTGGGCGCCCAAGCGTCTCCCACCGTGGAACGTCTGGTTGCGCAGGCCGCTGCGGCTGTACCCGCTGCCGCCTAAGCGCACTCAAAGGGTCAGGCCTGTGCAATGCATGCCTGACCTTTTTGTTTTGCTGGCGCCGGCATGATCGCAGGACTAGAACCCGCGGAACTTCCGGCTGACGCCATTGAGGTTGGCCGCATTGCAGACGCATGGGGCGTCAAGGGCTGGTTCAAAGTCCTTGCCTTTAGCGCGCAGCCCGAGGCGCTTTTTTCCTCAAAAAAGTGGTTTTTGTTACCCGCCGAGCAAGGTCTTAAGACCTTTGATGGCGTAGCAAAACTGGCCATAAAAGAAGCCAAAGAACATTCGGATACGGTGGTTGCCAGTGCCCATGATGTGCTGGACCGTGACGCCGCACAAGCTTTGCGTGGGAGCCGCGTATTTGTATCGCGCGCCAGCTTTCCGTCCGTTGCTTTGGACGAGTACTACTGGGTCGACTTGATCGGGCTCGATGTGGTCAATCGCCAGGATGAAGCGATGGGCTCGGTGAAAGAGCTCTTGTCTACGGGCGCCCAAACCG
>CANHZG010000069.1 GCA_947464995.1 Comamonadaceae bacterium
GCGCGCCTCGCTGCAGCTTGCGCGCGCCGGTTTGAACGTCGCCGTGCTATCCAAAGTAGTTCCCACTCGTTCGCATACGGTGGCGGCCCAAGGTGGCATCGGCGCATCCTTGGGCAATATGAACGAGGACAACTGGCACTACCACTTTTACGATACCGTCAAGGGCTCGGACTGGCTGGGCGACCAAGACGCGATTGAGTTCATGTGCCGCGAAGCGCCCAAAGTCGTCTATGACCTCGAGCACATGGGCATGCCTTTTGACCGCAACCCCGACGGTACGATTTACCAGCGCCCCTTTGGCGGCCACACCGCCAACTATGGCGAAAAAGCCGTAGAGCGCGCCTGCGCCGCCGCCGACCGCACCGGCCACGCTATGCTGCACACGCTGTACCAGCAAAACGTGGCTGCCAAAACCAGTTTTTTTGTCGAATGGCTGGCCATGGACCTGATCCGTGACGCCGCTGGCGACGTGCTGGGCGTGACCGCCATCGAGATGGAAACCGGCGACGTCCACATCCTGGAAGCCAAAACCACGCTCTTGGCCACCGGCGGTGCCGGGCGTATTTTTGCGGCATCTACCAATGCCTTCATCAATACCGGCGACGGCCTGGGCATGGCGGCGCGCGCGGGCATTCCGCTCGAAGACATGGAGTTCTGGCAGTTCCACCCCACAGGAGTGCATGGTGCGGGCGTATTGCTGACCGAAGGCTGCCGTGGCGAAGGTGCGATTTTGCGTAATGCGAATGGTGAACGCTTCATGGAGCGTTACGCACCAGCCTACAAAGATCTGGCACCGCGCGATTACGTGTCGCGTTGCATGGACCAGGAAATCAAAGAAGGCCGTGGCTGCGGCCCGAACAAGGACTACATCAACCTCGACATGACCCACCTGGGCGCCGAGACCATCATGAAGCGCCTGCCTTCGGTGCTGGAAATTGGCCACAACTTTGCCAACGTGGACATCACCAAAGAGCCCATTCCCGTGGTACCCACCATCCATTACCAGATGGGCGGTATTCCTACCAACATCAACGGCCAGGTCGTAGTCCAAGATGCCGACAACAAGAGTCAGGTTGTCAACGGCCTTTATGCGGTGGGCGAATGCTCCTGCGTCAGCGTGCACGGGGCCAATCGCCTAGGAACCAACTCTTTGCTCGACCTGCTGGTGTTCGGCCGCGCGGCAGGCAACCACATCGTCGAGTTCGCCAAGACCAGCAAGGAACACAAGCCGCTGCCCGCAACTGCGGCTGACGCCACCATTGCCCGCCTGGCGCGCCTTGACAACGCGACAGACGGCGAATACGCCCAGGACGTGGCCAACGACATCCGCGCGGCAATGCAACAACACGCCGGCGTGTTCCGCACCCAGGCCACGATGGATGAAGGCGTCGCAAAAATTGCCGAACTGCGCGAACGCGTCAACAAGATCGGCCTCAAGGACAAGTCCAAGGTCTTCAATACTGCCCGGATCGAAGCGCTGGAAGTGGAAAACCTGATCGAGGCCGCCCAAGCCACCATCGTCTCAGCCGCAGCGCGCCATGAGAGTCGTGGCGCACACACGGTCAACGACTACGGCGACACGCCCGAGCACCCCAACGGCCGCAATGACACCGAATGGCACAAACACACCCTGTGGCACAGCGCCACCAACAGCCTGAGCTACAAACCCGTACAAATGAAGCCCCTGACGGTGGAGAGCATCGAGCTCAAAACCCGCACCTTCTAAATCGAAACCAGCGAGCACATTCCATGTCCAAACGCACTTTTTCCATTTACCGGTACGACCCCGATAAGGACGCCAAACCCTATATGCAGACCATCGAGGTCGAGCTTGATGGCACCGAGCGCATGCTGCTTGACGCGCTGATGAAACTCAAGGCAGTCGACCCCACCATTTCGTTTCGCCGCTCCTGCCGCGAAGGCGTGTGCGGGTCTGACGCCATGAACATCAACGGCAAGAACGGACTGGCCTGTCTGACCAATATGCGCACCTTGCCCGGCACCATTGTGCTCAAGCCTTTGCCCGGCCTGCCCGTGATCCGCGACATGATCGTGGACATGACGCAGTTCTTCAAACAGTACAACTCCATCAAGCCCTACCTGATCAACGAAAACGTGCCGCCAGAGAAAGAGCGCCTTCAAAGCCCCGAGGAGCGTGAAGAGCTCAATGGCTTGTACGAGTGCATTCTGTGCGCCAGCTGCTCCACCAGTTGTCCCAGCTTTTGGTGGAACCCCGACAAATTCGTCGGGCCCGCCGGTTTGCTGCAGGCCTACCGCTTTATCGCCGACAGCCGCGACGAGGCAACGGCCGAGCGCCTGGACAACTTGGAAGACCCCTACCGACTGTTCCGCTGCCACACCATCATGAATTGCGTAGACGTTTGCCCTAAGGGGCTGAACCCGACTAAGGCGATTGGGAAAATCAAGGAAATGATGGTTTTGCGAGCGGTCTGAGCGGTGAACCCCGTCGTTCAAACCGGCGACGCACTGCTCGACGAGCGCGCCTTGAGCAAATTGCGCTGGCGCTGCCGCCGGGGCTTGTTGGAAAACGACTTGTTCATCGCCCAGTTTTTTGAGCGTTATGACAAAACCTTGAACATTCGGCAGGCAGATGCGCTAGGTGTGTTGATGGATTTGAGCGACAACGATTTGCTAGACCTGTTTTTGGCACGCAAATCGCTGTCACAGGTGGAGCCCACGCTCGATAGCGCGGACTTCCAAGAAATTTTGAAAATGGTGAGAAAAACTCGTTGAAAGGTTCCGAGATGAAATTAGCTGACAACAAAGCGACGATGTCCTTCAGCAACGGCAGTCCCAGTGTGGATCTGCCGGTGTATGGCGGCAGCATTGGCCCCGATGTAATCGACATTCGCAAGCTTTATGCCCAAACCGGCATGTTCACCTACGACCCGGGCTTTTTGTCCACGGCTGCATGCCAGTCGGCCATTACCTATATCGACGGCGACAAAGGAGAACTTTTGTACCGTGGCTATCCGATTGAGCAATTGGCCACCCAGTGCGACTTCATGGAAACCTGCCACTTGCTTCTATACGGCAACCTACCAGACGCTGCTGGCAAGGCAGCGTTTACCAAAAATGTGACCCACCACACCATGGTCAACGAGCAGATGCAATTTTTCCTGCGCGGTTTCCGCCGAGACGCGCACCCTATGGCCATCATGACGGGTCTGGTGGGAGCCCTCTCGGCCTTCTACCACGACAGCACTGACATCAACAACCCCGGACACCGTGAAATTTCGGCTATTCGGCTGATCGCGAAAATGCCCACCTTGGTGGCAATGGCCTACAAATACAGTGTGGGTCAACCCTTTATGTACCCAAAGAACGACCTCAGCTACGCTGGCAATTTCTTGCACATGATGTTTGCCACGCCCTGCGAGCCCTACGTGGTGAACCCGGTGATTGAGCGCGCACTGGACCGCATTTTTGTACTACATGCTGACCACGAACAAAACGCGTCCACCTCCACGGTGCGCCTGTGCGGATCGTCGGGCACCAACCCATTTGCCGCCATTGCAGCTGGCGTAGCTTGCCTGTGGGGCCCCGCGCACGGCGGCGCCAATGAAGCATGTCTCAATATGCTTGAAGAAATTCAGGCCATGGGCGGCGTGTCCAAGGTCGGCGAATTCATGAACCAAGTGAAGGACAAGAACTCTGGCGTCAAGCTCATGGGCTTTGGCCACCGCGTCTACAAAAACTACGACCCGCGCGCTAAATTGATGCAAGAAACCTGCAATGAAGTGCTGGCCGCGCTGGGCCTGGAAAACGACCCGCTATTCAAGCTGGCCAAAGCCCTGGAAAAAATCGCCCTGGAAGACGACTACTTTGTCTCGCGCAAGCTCTACCCCAATGTGGACTTCTACTCGGGCATCGTGCAGCGCGCCATCGGCATTCCAGTGAAACTGTTCACCGGCATTTTTGCCCTGGCACGCACCGTAGGCTGGATCGCCCAGCTCAACGAAATGATTGGCGACCCCGAATACAAAATCGGCCGCCCACGCCAGTTGTTCACCGGCGCTGAACGGCGCGACGTGGTGGAAATCGCCCAGCGTTAACCCGTCTGCGAATCCGCTCCAATGCCCCGCCCTGCGGGGCATTTTTCATGCTGGACTGTGCGCATAAAATGCCAGCCCGCACACAAGGAAGTTCCATGGGCCGCACCCTGTATGACAAGATTTGGGACGAACACGTCGTCCACACCGAAGAAGACGGCACCGCCATCCTCTACATCGACCGCCACCTGGTGCATGAAGTCACCAGTCCCCAAGCCTTCGAGGGTCTGCGAGAGGCCGGGCGCA
Organism: Comamonadaceae bacterium; assembly: GCA_947464995.1. GTDB lineage: Bacteria > Pseudomonadota > Gammaproteobacteria > Burkholderiales > Burkholderiaceae_C > Allorhodoferax. The sequence goes on from CANHZG010000069.1 coordinate 4,320, forward strand.
AAGTCTGGCGCGTGAGCTCAATCGTCGCCACCGCCGACCACAACACGCCCACGACCGGATGGGAACTGGGCTACGACGGCATCACCGACCCGGTCAGCAAAGAGCAAATCACCACGCTCAACACCAATATCGCCGAGTTTGGCTCAGCGGCGTTTTTTCCCTTCATGTCCAAGCGCCAGGGAATCGTGCACGTGATTGGCCCGGAAAACGGCGCCACCCTGCCCGGGATGACGGTGGTCTGCGGCGACAGCCACACGTCCACGCACGGCGCTTTTGGAGCGCTGGCGCACGGCATTGGCACCAGCGAGGTCGAGCATGTGATGGCCACGCAAACCCTGCTGGCCAAAAAAGCCAACAACATGCTAATTCGCGCCAACGGTGTCTTGCCGAAAGGCTGCACGGCCAAAGATCTGGTGCTGGCCATCATCGGCAAGATCGGCACTGCGGGCGGCACCGGCTACACCATCGAATTTGCCGGCACCGCCATCCGCGCCCTGAGCATGGAAGGCCGCATGACCGTCTGCAACATGGCCATTGAAGGCGGCGCACGCGCCGGCCTGGTGGCAGTGGATGAAAAAACTATCGCCTATGTCAAGGGCCGCCCGCTGTCGCCCACCGGCGTGGAATGGGACCAAGCGGTGGCGTACTGGAAGACTTTGCATTCCGACACCGACGCGCACTTCGACGCCGTGATCGACCTAGACGCCAGTGAAATTGCACCGCATGTGACCTGGGGCACCTCGCCTGAGATGGTCTTGTCCATCGAAGACCGCGTGCCCGACCCGGACAAAGAAAAAGACAGCAACAAGCGCGGCGCCATCGAGCGCGCCCTGACCTACATGGGCCTGGCACCCGGCAAACCGCTGAACGACATTTTTGTCGACAAGGTGTTTATCGGCTCCTGCACCAACAGCCGCATAGAAGACATGCGCGAAGCCGCTGCCCTGGTGCAAAAGTTGGGGCAAAAAGTGGCTAAAAACGTACGGCTGGCGCTGGTCGTACCCGGCTCAGGTCTGGTCAAAGAACAGGCTGAGCGCGAAGGTCTGGACAAAATTTTTATCGCCGCCGGTTTTGAGTGGCGCGAACCGGGTTGCTCCATGTGCCTGGCGATGAACGCCGACCGGCTGGAGCCCGGTGAGCGCTGTGCCTCCACAAGCAACCGCAACTTCGAAGGCCGTCAAGGCGCCGGCGGCCGCACCCACCTGGTCAGTCCGGCCATGGCTGCTGCTGCTGCCATCCACGGCCACTTTGTGGACGTGCGCCGGTTCGTCTGACGCCTATCCTGGAGCTCACCCCATGCAAAAATTCAATCTGCACACCGGGCTGGTTGCGCCCATGGACCGGGAAAACGTCGACACCGACGCCATCATCCCCAAGCAATTCCTCAAATCCATCCGCAAAACCGGCTTTGGCCCCAACCTGTTTGACGAATGGCGCTATCTCGATTCCGGCCAACCCGGACAAGATCCAGCCACCCGTCGACTCAACCCCGACTTTGTTCTCAACCAACCTCGCTACCAAGGCGCATCCATCCTGTTGGCGCGCAAGAACTTTGGCTGCGGCTCCTCACGCGAACACGCGCCCTGGGCGCTGGACCAATACGGCTTTCGCGCCATCATTGCGCCCAGTTTTGCCGACATCTTTTTCAACAACAGTTTTAAGAATGGCCTGCTGCCCATCGTCTTGCCCGAGGCGACGGTGGACCAGCTGTTCAACGAAGCGCTGGCTTTCCCGGGCTTTACGCTGACGGTGGATCTGGAGCGGCAGGTCGTCGTGCGGCCCCAGGGGGAGCAAATCCCGTTTGAAGTGCAGGCATTTCGCAAGTTTTGCCTGCAAAACGGCTTTGACGACATTGGCCTGACCCTGCGCCAGGCAGACAAGATCCGCGCCTTTGAAGCCCAACGCCTGGCGCAAAAGCCCTGGCTGGCCCGCTCGATGGTGAGCTGATAATTTTTTTACGTTTGAGTTTCCCAAGGACACCATGAAAATTGCAGTTTTGCCGGGTGACGGCATCGGTACCGAAATCGTAGCTGAGGCCATCAAGGTCCTCAAGGTCTTGGACCTGAACCTCACGCTGGAAACCGCCCTGGTCGGCGGCGCCGCTTTTGAGGCCCACGGCCATCCCCTGCCCGATTCCACCTTGAAACTGGCGATGGACTCCGACGCCGTGCTGTTTGGCGCCGTCGGGGACTGGAAATATGACACCCTGGACCGCCCGCTGCGGCCCGAGCAGGCCATTTTGGGCCTGCGCAAAAACATGGGCCTGTTCGCCAACTTTCGCCCGGCGATTTGCTACAAGCAACTCACCGATGCATCCAGCCTCAAGCCCGAGCTGGTGTCGGGCCTGGACATTCTGATCATCCGCGAACTCACGGGCGACATCTACTTTGGCCAGCCACGGGGCCGGCGCATCGCCACTGACGGGCACTTCCCCGGAAGCGAAGAGGCTTTTGACACCATGCGCTACTCGCGCCCCGAGATCGAGCGCATTGCGCACGTAGCCTTTCAGGCTGCCCGCAAACGCGGCAAGCGCGTCACGAGCGTTGACAAAGCCAATGTGCTGGAAACCTTCCAACTCTGGAAAGACGTGGTCACCGAGATCGGGCTGCAGTACCCCGACGTGGCGCTGGACCATATGTACGTGGACAACGCGGCCATGCAGCTCGTCAAAGCGCCCAAGAAGTTTGACGTGGTGGTGACTGGCAACATGTTCGGCGACATCTTGAGCGACGCCGCTGCCATGCTCACCGGCAGCATCGGAATGCTGCCCTCGGCCAGCCTGAACGCCAAAAACCAGGGACTGTACGAGCCCAGCCACGGTAGCGCGCCCGACATTGCGGGCAAAGGTGTAGCGAACCCGCTGGCCACCATCCTGAGCGCGGCCATGATGTTGCGCTTTAGCCTGAACCAAGCTGCTGCTGCTGCCCGCATAGAAGCCGCAGTGGATGCCGTGCTCAGCCAGGGCTTGCGCACCCCAGACATTTATAGCGCGGGCACAACCAAAGTCGGTACGCGCGAGATGGGCGATGCGGTGGTGAACGCGCTAGCTTAGAGAAAACAGGCGCACACACAGACCTAGCATTTTCAGCGTCACGCGAAGCAGAACTGTGCGTAAGCAAGCCATAAGTCGGTCTCGTTACAATAATCCCTATGTTTCATGCCCACCCGTTCACCTTGAACTACGCCATTGCCCCTGCGGCAGATGGCGGTGCGCGTGCATTCACTACCAAAACCACGACCATTAAAGGCTGATTTAGTTCGGTTCGTCGTGCGCCCCCCGGCCAGACGAGCCGGGCAAACAGCCAGGTCTGGGCATGTTTTAAAACTGAAAGGGCGTTGAAATGAGCAAGTTAGTAGGATTGGTTGGCTGGCGCGGCATGGTCGGTTCGGTGTTGATGGACCGCATGCAGAGCGAAGGTGATTTCGACCTGATCGAGCCCCTGTTTTTCTCCACCTCAAATGCCGGCGGCAAAGCCCCGGCTCTGGCCAAGAACGAAGCCACGCTGCAAGACGCCTTCAATATCGACGCTCTCAAGCGCTGCGAAATCATCATCAGCACCCAGGGAGGCGACTACACGACTGAGGTTTTCCCCAAGCTGCGCGCCGCTGGTTGGAACGGCCACTGGATTGATGCCGCATCCACCCTGCGCATGGAAAAAGACGCAGTCATCATCTTAGACCCGGTCAATCTGCCCGTCATCCGGAAGGCAATGGCTGCGGGTGGTAAAAATTGGATTGGCGGCAATTGCACCGTTAGCTGCATGCTGATGGGCGTGGGCGCGCTCTACAAAGCAGACTTGGTCGAGTGGATGAGCACCCAGACTTACCAAGCCGCTTCAGGCGGCGGAGCACAGCACATGCGCGAGTTGCTGACCCAATACGGGACACTCAACGCTGAAGTCAAAGCGCTCCTGGACGATCCGAAGAGCTCTATTTTGGAGATCGACCGACTGGTGGCTGCCAAGCAGCGATGCTTAAGCGCCGCGGAAACAGTCAACTTTGGCGTGCCGCTGGGCGGCTCGCTGATACCTTGGATCGACAAGGACCTGGGCAACGGAATGTCCAAAGAAGAGTGGAAAGGTATGGCCGAGACGAACAAGATTCTGGGCCAGGGCGAAGACTTTGGCTCTGCTGCGGTGCCGGTGGACGGTTTTTGCGTTCGCATTGGTGCGATGCGGTGCCACAGCCAGGCGCTCACTTTCAAGCTTAAGAAAAACGTGCCCTTGGCCGACATCGAGGCCATGATCGCCGCCGACAATGCCTGGGTCAAACTGGTACCCAACACGCGCGAAGCGAGCATTCGCGACCTGACCCCCGTGGCGGTGACCGGCAGGATGACGATTCCAGTGGGTCGGGTACGCAAGCTGGCCATGGGGCCGGAATTTGTGGGTGCATTCACCGTAGGCGACCAACTTTTGTGGGGTGCTGCGGAGCCTTTGCGCCGGATGCTGCGTATTCTTTTGCAAGGTTAAACTAAGCCCTCAATGCCCACCCACGACATCCAGCTGAACTATTTATGTGAAATTCGTCACCCTAGCGGTGGTATTCCTAATTAAAATGGAAACCGGTTCAATTGCGTGTCTGGGCATTTCGACAGTGAAGTCCAGAGTCTTTCGATTGCAACCGAACACATAGCGATTTTCAGATCCAGGGAAAGGTAGGACGTAGCAATGAATTCAAACAAACACTTTTGGAGCCGCTCGGGGGTTTCCGTTGCGGTAGCCACTATGTTATGTCTGGGCGCTGCGTCTGCCAATGCCGTTTCGTTGGGGAAAATTCGGGTGCAGTCCGCCTTGGGGCAAAACCTTTCAGCCGAAATTGACGTTGCCGACCTGAGCGACGACGAGGCCAAGGCGGTTAGCCCGACATTGGCATCACCGGCGGCATTTGCAGGCATGGGACTTGAGTACAACGCCGCGCTCAACGGGATGCAAGTATCCATGTTGCTGCGCCCCAACGGGAGCAGATATCTTAAGTTGGTGAGCAACCGCCCGCTCAATGAGCCCTTCGTTGATCTGGCAATAGAACTGAGCTGGGGCTCCGGACGCCTGGTACGGCCTTACCGGTTGCTGCTGGATCCGCCAAAAAACTCGGAAACCATAAGTTCCTCACCGGTCATTGCAACGGCACCCGCCACCGCCGTATCCAGTGAAAAAGTAGACATCGAAGTCAAAGACACTCGCACCAAAGTGAACAATGCACCGACCCCGGGGACCGTCGCGCTTGCGAACGCTGCCGAGCGCACTGTTGCGGTACCGATAGCGGCATTGCCGAAATCCGCTAGCGATCTGGGGCAGGAACCTAAAAAGCCCCAGCAAGTCGAAATTACTGCCGGTCAAACGGCTGGCAATTTGGCCAAATCACTAAAACCTGCGGGAACCACGGTTGAGCAGATGCTACTGGCCATGCTCAACGCCAATCCTGAAGCATTTATTCGGGGCAATGTCAATTTAATTCGCGCCGGGTCCATCATCACCATTCCGGACGCTGCCACCGTGTCCAAGGTCGGCAGCTTGCAGGCGCGCCAAATGGTTGCACAACAAAATCAGTCCTTCCGCAGCGGCAACCGGGTTGCGGGAAGCGCAAAATCCAATGCCGCAACCTTAGACAAGAACGCGGCGTCACCAGCAGCCTCGGGCACGAACTCCACAGACGCCTTAAAGCTCAGCAAAGGCACCGTGCAGGAGCAAGCAGAAAAAGAGCGCATGGAGCAAATCGCCCGGCAAAGAACCAAGGCCGATGCGGCCACGCAGGCAGCAGAGCTTTCGCGCAACATCGAAGAGCTCAACCAGCTGACGAAAGTGGCTACTCAACCAGCAACGGTGGTATCTACACCTGTAGCTGCAGTGCAAGAGCCGACAAAGCCAGACGCACCGGTTGCAGTTGCGCAGGCCGACATCAGCAAAGCGGCTGTTACCGTCGTCACCCCAAGCGTTGCGGTTGCACCCGAAGATGACGCGCTGAACGAACTTCTGCACAACCCCGGCTTGTTGGGCGGATTTTCAGCGGTGATTGCTGCACTGGCTGGCTTGCTCTGGTACCGCAAGCGAAACGCCAATGGGTCCCTTGCCGTCGCAAACGCACGGGCGGTATCTGAATGGGACGGTGACTCAAGTTTCGCATTGACTACGGGTGAGGGGCAACAAGTCACCTCAGTCGAATTAACAAGCGCCGGCTCCAGCACCATTGCATACCCCGAGACCCAAGTCGATTTATCCAACGACCTGGATCCGGTGGCCGAAGCGGAGGTGTACCTGGCCTATGGGAAAGACCTGCCGGCCGAAGAAATTTTGAAAGAGGGCTTGCGCCAAACTCCCACCCGGGTCGCGATTTACATCAAATTGCTTGGCATCTATGCCAAACGAGGTGACTCAGTTAGTTTTGAAGCCAGCGCAAACGAGGTTGCTAAACTGCTCGGGACCGAAGGCTCCGAATGGGATCAGGTTAAGGCTCTTGGGCGGGAATTGGACCCTAGCAACCCCCGGTACATGCTACCCGCCGAGCCCTCGCCGGTGGCCAACGCGCCTCTGGATACGCAGAATTTTGTCCAGTCTATGTTTACTCTTGAAGCGGCGAAATCTCCTGGACACCAGGTCAAGGAACCTTCTGGCGGCCACCTTCAACCAAGCGCTACTTCGCCCAGCTTTGAACTATCGGATAGCACCGCCGCGCTGACTCACAGCCCAAATCCAGCGGGCTTAACGTCCGCAAGGAGCGGTATGGCCGCAGGCCAAGCCCAACGTGCGCCGTCTGCCGCGCAGCTTCCCGCCGAAGATGCCGAGCGCCTAGAAACGACACTGGCATTGGCCGTGCAATTTATCGGTATTGGTGAAAAAGACGGCGCGCGCGCCCTGCTGGATGAAGTGATCGCATGCGGTGATGCTCTGCTCCAAAAAAGAGCGAAAAACTTGCTCGCTGACCTAGCGTGATAGCCGGAGTCCACAAGCCACAGGTCCGTGGGCAGGAACATGCATGCGGATTGCGCTAGGCATCAGCTACTGTGGGCTGGCTTACCAGGGCTGGCAAAGCCAATTGTCTGGCCGTACCGTACAAGACAAACTTGAATCGGCCTTAAGGAGTTTTTCACAGCACCGCATCTCCACACTTTGCGCGGGTAGAACCGACGCTGGCGTGCACGCGCTGATGCAGGTGGTTCACTTTGACACCGAGGTTCAACGAAGCGAGCAATCGTGGCTGCGGGGCACCAACGCCAACCTGCCGAGTGACATTGCCGTGGAATGGGCCATGGAAACGTCAACAGCGTTTCATTGCCGAGCCAGCGCGACCTCGCGGCGCTATGCCTATGTGCTCCGCGAATCAGATGTCCGACCCACCGTGGATGCGGGTCGCGTAGGTTGGACTTACCGAAAGCTGGATCCGGACGCGATCCGAAGTGCAGCCAAATACCTGTTGGGCGAGCATGACTTCAGCTCCTTCAGAGCTTCACAGTGCCAAGCCCCGTCGCC
>CANHZG010000070.1 GCA_947464995.1 Comamonadaceae bacterium
ACTGGCAGTGCCTGTTATGGGATCCGAACTATTCAAGCTCCCCTATCCTTGCAACCCGGATCATGGCCAGGGCGTTGGTGCCGCTGTTCGAGTAGGCGTTTGGGGTTGCCCGATCAAACGTGTAAACACCATCCCGCTTATTTCTACGGCCTGGCCTTTGCGCGAGCAAATGAAGGGCGGGCTCCGAATAGCTGAAGTCGATCCTCTTTAAGAGAAGCATCACCGCAGACACATTCAGGTCGGCAACAGAAAATCAATCGGCTACCAGCCACTCTTTTTCCGACAATGCCAACTGCTGGAATGTTTTCCTCGTGTAATGCGATCCGTGCCTTCTTGCTGCAGTGCAGGCCGTCGCACCTACTCAGTCGGTGGGGTTTGTCTTGGCCGGATGGGTAATTGACTTGCTGAGAAACAGGATGCCTACAGTCGATGCCGCTCTAAGGCTCACGGTGGGCGGATACCTCTGATAAGATCATTTGATATCCATGAGTATTGAGCACCAGGAAGGATTGCGGCATGCTTAACCCCCACGTCAAGGCGCTGTTAAACCTGATGGAGCAGCGTGCAATACCTCCCCTTCATACCCTCCCGCCGGCGCAAGCGCGGATCCTCTATCGCGAACGCAAGAACCTTACTCAGCCTGTACCACCCAGCGTTGAAGAGGTGCGCGAACTACAGTCGTTCGGCCCGCATGGCCCGATCCCGTTGCGTATGTATCGACCCGCGGGTGCCAAAGTGGACACTGTTCTTCCGGTGCTGGTGTACTACCACGGCGGTGGCTTCGTCATCGGTGACTTGGAGACCCACGACACGCTGTGCCGGGAACTATGCAATGGGTCAGGCTGCGCGGTAGTGGCTGTCGATTATCGGCTCGCACCGGAGTTTCGCTTCCCCTGCGCAGTTGATGATTGCCTTGCAGCGACTTATTGGGTCGCAAACAACGCGCAGTCACTGAAAATTGACCCTACCCGTGTGGCCGTCGGTGGTGACAGCGCCGGAGGCAATCTGGCCGCCGTTATTGCTATCCTGGCTCGGGACGCAGGTGATCTTGCGATTGCGTTTCAGCTCCTGATCTATCCGATCACTGATGCCCGCTGTGGCGCGCAATCCCATACGACCAACGGGCAGGGTTACATGCTGACCAATGACACCATGGACTACTTCCTGAGGCACTACCTCACGGATGAATCCGAAAAGCTCAATCTAAAAGCGTCCCCTTTGCTCAGCGCTGACTTGTCTAAGCTGCCTCCTGCATTTGTTCTAACTGCTGGATATGACCCGCTACATGACGAAGGGTTGCAGTATGCCCAGCGTCTGAACGAGTCGGGCAACGTGGCAAGCTATGTTTGCTTCTCGCGCCAGATCCATGGCTTTATTCCAATGGGCCGAGCTATTGATGAGGCCAACGCAGCGGTGTCAATGTGCGCGGGTGAGTTGAGACGCCAACTGCTGGTCGGTTCACCTTAACTCTGTCACTACTGGGTCTTAATTTTTCGCAAATGCTGCCTTAGTCATGTCACTTGCTTCCATAGGTTCTGACGCCGATGATGGGTCAGTCGAGAAAGGTAGGCTCAAGAGAAACTTCTTCTATGAACAATCATCTGGTGAATGCTGACTTATCGCAGCGCTGTGTTGTCGATGGCAACACATTAGCCTGGCAGCCAACTCCGTCACCTCTAGTCCACCGCAGGCTTTTGGAGCGCAATGGCGCAGAGGTTGCCCGAGCTACTTCCATTGTGCGGTACGACGCAGGTGCTACATTCCACGCCCACCTGCATGCACTTGGGGAAGAAATTCTGGTGCTCGATGGAACTTTTAGCGATGAGTTCGGAGACTATGGACCAGGCACTTATCTAAAGAACCCCTCGGGTTCTAGCCACGCACCGTTTTCTCAAAGCGGATGCACCTTGTTTGTAAAACTTCGCCATCTTGCACCCGATGACAGTGAGCGAGTAGTAGTGCATACCCATCAATCTCCCTGGTTTCGGGGGATGGTAGATGGGCTAACGGTTATGCCACTTTCTGAATTTGGGACCAGTCATACCGCCATGGTGAGGTGGGCACCGGGAACTTATTTCAATCCCCACCAGCACCATGGGGGCGAAGAGGTTTATGTGGTCGAAGGTGTGTTTTCCGACGAGCATGGAAGATACACCCAAGGGAGCTGGATCCGCAGCCCCCACCTTAGTCAGCACAAGCCATTCAGTGTTGAGGGCTGTTTAATCCTGGTCAAAACGGGACACCTGCTGGAATAAGCACCTGAAACAGAAACCGGGCCAAAGCCCGGATTTTTGCCATTCAACAATGCATCTAAAAGAACGCCATAGTCCGGACTTCGATGCTTTCGCGCTTGGCGGCACCCGCAGGCGTTGTCGGATCTTCAAAGGCAGAGTGGCCCATGAAACGGCAACGACCATCGGTACTCGATTCGTACGTCTTCAAAAGCAAGGCTTGCTTTGATTCCATTAGCGGAAAGTACAACCAGCGGTGATTGGGGTTGTGTCGCATGACATAAATCTCACCCGTTCGGTCGCTGTATTTCAGATCCATTCGCAGCAGGTCTGCCGGATCATGGGTCTGTGCATCGATCATCGCGAGCGGAAGTTCTTCGACTCGGTTGTACAAAGGTTTCCAGACGTTGTAGAAGGCGACCCTCTTTTGAAGCAAGGGCTCTGCCGCCTCTTTCATCAAGTCTCTGACGCGTTGCGGCCCACTGATTACGGTGTAGTCACTGTGCACCAACATTACGGCGGGTCTTTGGACTTCAGTCTGGACTTTGAGATCAGAGGGCATTCGTTTACGAATAGTGTGGTCAAAGACCAACACTTGCTTGGCGCCAGTATGGCGCTTCACGTAGCTAATGACCTGCTGATAAAACACCTCACGAACCAGGTTGTCGTTGTCGAATTGCACGAACTCGGCACCGAAGTCATGTAATTCAAATCCCTCCTTGTCCACAGACAAGTTACCCACCTCGCCCCAGCCATCGTGGATGGCGACATCGTGCGTATCGGTCCCAGGTGGATTGGGCAATAAATCTGCGGAGGGGCTCGGTTCGTAAAAGTAGTAATCGATCGGTCGACCGTTGTCGACCGAGTAATTCATGCTGGCTTTTACTGCGGCAGAAACGGTCATGCAATTGCTTTCTTGGTGACGAATCCCTCTCCAACCCATGTATTTTTCCAGCAGGGTAGGGTCTCAATATCCTCAATCATCCAGCGACGAATGTTCGCGTAGTTAGCCAACGGCAATTGTTGCCATCCGTGCAAGTGCATAGGAGCTGCAATCGCAATATCGGCAATGGTGGGTTCAGCAGTTCCAGCAACCCATTTGTTTGATTTGAGGCGGTTGTCCAAAATGCCAGCTAGTTTGTGGAATGTTGCCAGTTGTGCTTCCAAAACTGCCTTGTCTGGTTCACCACCGAGCAGCGGCTTGACGCAGTTCTCAACCAGGAACAAATAGCTGCTCGGAAACCAGCTTGAAGACTCCCAGAGCAACCAGCGGTTGATGTCAGCACGGATTTTTAGGTCTTGGGGATATTGGGCCGTGGCGTTAATTTTGTCAGCTGCATACTGAAGAATGGCGTTGGACTCCCAGAGCACAAAATCACCATCCTTCAGTGCGGGCAATGAAGCCATGGGGTTCATTGCCACATAGCTATCGGATTTCTGTTCTGCTTTGAAATAGTCAACATAAGCCAGTTCATAAGGCGCATTCATCAGTTGCAGGCCAGCCAGGACTTTGCGGCAATTGACGGTAATGGGGTCGGCGTAGATTTGCATAGTTGTTTCCTGTTTATTTGTCTTTGATTACGGTCAATGTTTGACCGCAAACTGATTCTGAAACCTGCGTATGGTTTCTGCAATATACTTAATTGAGAACCGAATGTTCACGATATAGAAACAATCATCAGCTCCCATGATCACTGCGGACATGCTCCAAGCCTTTGTGAGGGTGGCTGAGAACTTAAGTGTCAGCAAGACGGCCATTGCACTCGCCGTTGGCAAAAGCGTCATCAGCAAAAGAATTGCGCAGCTTGAATCCCATTTGGGTGCCACCCTCTTCAGCCGAAGTACCCGACAGGTGGCGCTAACTTCTGCGGGAGACGCCTACCTCGAGCATGCCAAAAAAGCCTTATTGGCGATGAGCGCTGGTGAAGAAATGCTCACCGCTTTGCGCTCAGACCTCAATGGAAAAATTCGGGTGACTGCGCCAGTCTCTTGGGGGCAACGCATACTGAGTAAAAAAATTCCTGAATTTCTGAGAATGCACCCGGGCATAGAGCTTGAGCTCATGTTGTCGGACCGAATGATGGATCTTGCAAACGAACGAATCGACGTTGCCTTTAGATGGAGTACCTCTCAAGACAGCAAAGACCTGTACATGAAAACGGTCGCCACCATCGAATGGATGCTGGTGTGTGCACCTCAGTACATTGCGCTACATGGCGAGCCAATGAGCCCCGAAGACTTGGAAAATCATTCATGCTTGTTTTATTGGAAAGACACGTCGGACGATTGGTGGATATTGGAGCTCGGTCCTGAAGTCAAACGTGTCAAAGTCAAAAGTCGTTACCACGTCGATAACCCTGAATCTGTTTTAGAAGCATGCATGCAGGGCTTGGGAGTGGGCTTGTTGCCTGCCTATCTTTGCAAAGACGCAATTCTTGATGGCGCGCTCTTGAAAGTGTTGCCCGGATGGATGCCAAGAACAAGGTTTGGTAACCAAATCACTGCCGTCACGCCTCCAGACCGAATGAGGGTTTACCGAAACAAGGTCTTTATTGATTTCCTGCAGTTCTAATGGCCCCTAGCAGCGGCAGCGATACTCCAGCCCAAGATTTCTGCCGCATCCCCCGCGGGTCAATAACTCGTCAGCCGCAACAATGCTGCATCGGGACTGGGGTCGCAAACAGTCGGTGAAGACAGGCAGTTATGTACACGCTTCCATTCTGTTCCAGCTCAACTTTCAAGCCACCACCCGCATCGGAATCGTCACGGGCCCGTCATTCACCAGTTCCACTTGCATATCTGCCGCAAACACGCCGGTTTGTACCTCGCTATGCAAAACGCGCGCCTGCTGCACAAAGTAGTCGTACAGGTTGCGGCCCAGGTCGGGGGATGCAACATTTTTGAAGCTGGGGCGGTTGCCGCCCGAGGTATCAGCCGCCAGGGTGAACTGGCTCACGACCAGCAGGCCGCCGTGGCTGCCTGCGCCGTCCAAGTCTTGAACGCAGAGGTTCATCTTGCCTTGGGCGTCGCCAAAGATGCGCAGCTTGAGTATTTTGGCCAGCAGCTTGTCGGCCTGCGCCGGGGTGTCGCCCTGTTCGGCGCACACCAGCACCAGCAAGCCCACGCCAATCTGCCCGTTCAGCACGCCGTCAATGGTGACGCTGGCGCGGCGCACCCGCTGGATTAGCGCCTGCATGGTGGCTCAGGCCAGGGTCACTCGCACAAACTTGCGCTTGCCCACCTGCAGCACATAGGTCCCCGCGCCCACTTTGAGGCCTTTGTCGCTCACCACCACGCTGTCCACTCGCACGCCGCCGCCATCAATGAGGCGGTTGCCCGCGCCACTGGAGTCGGCCAGACCGGCCATTTTCAGCAAGGCGCCAATGCCCAGCGCCGCGCCGCCTTCGCCCAGGCCGAGCTGCATCTCATCAATCTGGTCCGGAACGCCGCCCTGGCTGCGGTTGATGAAGTCTTGCTCGGCGGCATCCGCTGCTGCGGCCGAGTGAAAGCGCGCTGTGATCTCCTTGGCCAGCGCCACCTTGGCGTCTTTGGGGTTGCGCCCGGCGGCCACTTCGGCCTGCAAGGCGGCAATGGCGGCCTCGCTTTGGAAGCTCAACAGCGTGTACCACTTCCACATCAGCACGTCTGAGATGCTCAGCACCTTGGCAAACATGGTGTTGGGCTCTTCGGAGATGCCGATGTAGTTGTTCTTGCTCTTGGACATCTTCTCCACGCCGTCCAGGCCCTCGAGCAGCGGCATAGTCAAAATGCATTGGGGCTCCTGACCGTATTCGGACTGCAGCTGGCGCCCCACCAGCAGATTGAACTTTTGATCGGTGCCACCCAACTCCAAGTCGCTCTCCAAAGCCACGCTGTCGTAGCCCTGCATCAGCGGGTACAAAAACTCGTGCACGCTGATCGACTGGCCGGCCTTGTAGCGGTCATGAAAGTCGTTGCGCTCCATCATGCGCGCCACCGTGTAGCGACTGGCAAGCTGGATCATGCCGCGCGCGCCCAACGGGTCGCTCCACTCGCTGTTGTAGCGAATCTCGGTCTTGGCCGGGTCCAGAACCAGGCTGGCTTGTTTGTAATAGGTCTCGGCGTTGAGTTTGATTTGCTCAGCAGTCAGCGGCGGGCGGGTGGTGTTGCGCCCAGACGGATCGCCAATCATGCTGGTGAAGTCGCCAATCAAAAAAATCACCGGGTGGCCCAGGTCCTGCAACTGGCGCATTTTGTTCAGCACCACGGTGTGGCCCAGGTGGATGTCGGGCGCGGTCGGGTCCAGCCCGAGCTTGATGCGCAACGGCTTGCCCGTGGCCTCCGAGCGCGCCAGCTTTTTGACCCATTCTTCCTGGGGAATCAGTTCGTCGCAGCCGCGCAGGGACACGGCGAGCGCCTCGCGCACGCGGTCGGTGATGGGATGGGCGGAATGGCTTGCTTGGGTCATAAAGTTGGTGTGGGGCTGGGAAAGGCTGCCGCTTTTTCGGACAAATTTTGAAGCCCGATATACTGGCCCTTGAATTTCACGCTCGTTGTGGCTTGTGCTGACGATTTTAGTCACCGCCGACGTGCACCCCGGCGCGGTGTCCTACGACGGTCCCCGGCCCTGCCAGGAGCCCCGATTTGAATTTTCAACTATCTGCAAACGTGCAAGCTGCCGCAATGCGGGCAGTCCGGGCACTGCGGCAACACCCCCAGCGTGTGCTGGCCGGTGTGGCCGCGCTACTGCTGGGCGGCGCTGGCGCCAGCTTTGCCGTTGCCACCTTGGCCCCAGACGCCTCTCCCCTGACCCAACGCACGGTCGTAGAGTCGGTGCAGCCCCTGTCCCTGGAACCGCAATTGGACGCCTTGGCCACTCAGGCCATGCGCTTATATCGGACCGACCTGACCCGCAGCACTGACACCGCCGACATACTTCTTAAGCGCCTGGGGGTGGCAGACGCCAGCGCAGCAGCCTTTTTGCGCAGCGACCGGCTAGTGCAACAAACCCTGATGGGCCGCGCCGGACGCAGCGTGAACGCCGAAGTGGACGAGCGAAGCGCCCTTGTGTCCTTGAGCGCGCGCTGGAGCCCCGAGGAGGACGGCAACTTCAAGCGACTGACCATCACCAAGTCCGAGCAGGGCTACACCTCAAAGCTGGAGACGGCGCCCTTGAGCGTGAGTACGCGCATGGCCAGCGGCACCATCTTGTCCTCGCTTTTCGCGGCCACCGACGACGCACGCATTCCTGACGCCATTGCGGTGCAAATGGCGGAAATTTTCTCCGGTGACATTGACTTCCACCGCGCACTGCGCAAGGGCGACCGCTTTTCTGTAGTCTATGAGACGCTCGAAGGCGACGGCGAACCCCTGCGTGCCGGGCGCGTACTCAGCACCGAATTTGTCAACGCCGGAAAAACCTTCCAGGCCATGTGGTTCCAAGAACCAGTGGTCGCCGGTCAGCCAGCTGCCATAGCCCGGGCCAAAGGCAGTTACTACACGCTGACGGGCGAAAGCTTGCGCCGCGCCTTCTTGGCGTCGCCAATGGTGTTTTCTCGCGTTACCAGCGGTTTTGCCATGCGCTTCCACCCCATTTTGCAAACCTGGCGCGCACACTTGGGCGTCGACTATGGCGCAGCCACCGGTACGCCGGTGCGCACCGTAGGCGATGGTGTGGTCGAGTTTGCCGGGGTGCAAAACGGCTTTGGTAATGTAGTCATCGTGAAACACAATGGCAGCAACACTACCGTTTACGCGCACTTGAGCAAAATCAATGTACGCGCCGGGCAGCGGGTGCAGCAAGCTGAAAACATTGGCCTGGTAGGCTCTACGGGGTGGGCCACAGGGCCACATCTGCATTTTGAGTTTCGGGTGGACGGCGTGCATAAAGATCCGCTCACCCTAGCGCGCGGCAACACCTCCGTGCCCCTGGCGGCGTCGGTCAAACCCCTGTTTGAAAAGGCTGCGCAATCGGTGCGCGTGCAACTCAGCGCTGCCGCGCAGGTGCAAGTCGGCAACGTGCAATAAAGGGCAAGGCCGGTGCGAACGCAGGCGCTGTTCATCGGCCTGATGTCCGGCACCTCAATGGACGGAGTCGATGGCGTGCTGGCCGACTTCGATGATGCGAGCGGACCCGCCTGCGTGCGGGCCAGCGCCAGCAGACCCTTCCCGCCAGCACTTCATGCTGAACTTCTGGCCCTCAATGCTCCCGGCGATAACGAACTGCACCGTGCCGCCTTAGCAGCCAATGCGCTGGTGCGAATCTATGCGCAGGTGGTGGCTGACTTATTGGCCAGCAGCCAGTTACAAGCCCACGACGTGACTGCCATAGGCGCCCACGGGCAGACAGTGCGCCACCGCCCGCAAGCATTTGACGGCACCGGCTACACCCTGCAGCTCAACCAGCCAGCCTTGCTGGCAGAACTGTGTGGCATCGACGTCGTGGCCGACTTTCGCAGCCGCGACGTGGCAGCTGGTGGGCAGGGCGCGCCGCTGGTTCCGCCGTTTCACCGTGCGGCCTTTGGCCACGCTAGCCAAGTGCGGGCGGTACTCAATATCGGCGGCATCTCCAACATCACGCTTCTGCCCAGCGCACAAACATCAACAGAGGCACCGCTGATTGGCTTTGACTGCGGACCGGGCAATGCGCTGATGGACGCCTGGTGCCAGTTGCACACAGGCGCGGCATTTGATAACCGGGGCCAGTGGGGCGCGACCGGCGCAGTGGACACGGGGCTGCTAGCGGCTATGCAAGACGATGCGTTTTTTGCCAAACCGCCGCCCAAAAGCACCGGGCGCGACCTGTTCAACATGCCTTGGCTGCACCAGCGCCTTCAGGGGTTTGAAGAGCTTGCGGCTAAGGACGTTCAGGCCACGCTGACGCAGCTGACCGCCTGGGCCTGCGCGCGCGCCTTGCAATGGGGGCCACAGGCCTACGAAATGCTGATAGTGTGCGGCGGTGGTGCGCATAACGATGGCCTGATGCAAAGACTGCAAACCGCCATAGGCTCCACCCAGCTTTGCAGTTCCGCTGACGTCGGCGTGTCCCCAACCGAGGTGGAAGCGCTAGCTTTTGCCTGGCTAGCGCAGCAAACGGTGATGCGTAAAGCGGCCAGTCTGCCAAGCGTGACGGGCGCACAAGGCACCCGTATCTTGGGGGCCGTTTACCCGGCTTAACTTGCTTTTGTCGGCTACGGGCCTTAGGTCGAGAACGACGAGCCGCAACCGCATGTGGTGGTCGCATTCGGGTTTTTGATCACGAACTGCGCGCCTTGCAGGTCTTCTTTGTAGTCGATCTCGGCACCAACCAAATACTGGTAGCTCATCGCGTCAATCAGCAGGGACACGCCATTTTTGGTCATGGTGGTGTCGTCTTCGTTGGTGATTTCGTCAAAAGTAAAGCCGTACTGGAAGCCGGAGCATCCACCACCCTGCACAAATACACGCAATTTGAGTTCGTTATTGCCCTCTTCGGCGATCAGGTCGGCCACTTTGGCGGCTGCGCTGTCGGTAAACAAGATGGGGGCGGGCATTTCCGTGGGCATGGACTCTGCAAGGGCGCTCATTGGTAACTCCGAAAAATGGGGGAATACGTAATAGTAAAGTAGTTTACTCGGGAATCGTTTCAATCCCCAATTGACTCGGATGCCAGTGTGGGCTTTGCCACAGAACCCACCAGGGGAGTGAGTCGGCCGGCAATCAGGGCGCCCTGGTGCATTTCAAGGGCGCCATATTCCACATCACCCTCAATACGGGCATTGGGTTGGAGTTCGAGCATCAAACGCGCTTTCACCGCACCCTTGACACTGCCATTGATGATGATGTGGTCGGCCAAGATCGCACCGGTAACAGCCGCCGACTCCGCAATCACCAAAATACTGGCATTGCCGTCTACCGGGGAAATATTGCCGACGATCTCGCACTCCACCCGCAGCCCTTCGGCGAAATAGATGTCGCCCACCACACGCGCACCTTGTGCGACCAAACTTTTGAGTGGCGGTTGCTTCTTTTTGTTGAACATCGCAGTCCTTTTGTGGGTTAAACGGGTTTGACCTGGCGCCTACAGCTTGATCGAATGGGTGGCCCGTACCACGGTGCCCTCCAGCACCCGCGCGGTGACGCCCTTTACCAGCACCTGGGCGGGCACTTCAAAAGTCCCCTCCAAACGCCCGTACTGCAAAACCTTGAGTGCTGCGCTGGCGCCGGGTTGAGCGCTATTCCAGGGTTTCCCGTTAAGAGTGCCGCTAAAACTAACCTCCAGCAAGCCCACCAACTCCGGCGCGTTCTTTTTGTTTTGAATGACTAACACCTGCCATCGAATTTTGCCATTATCCAGCGACTCAGCCTGCAGGCCCCGGATCGCCACCGGATCCGCAGAAGCGGCCGGAATCAGTTTTTCGAAAAACCCAAGGTCGTCACGCAGGCGGCGGTTATCTTCTTCGAGCTGCTTGACCTGCGAGGCGATGCGCTCGGTGGATGCTTTTTCTGCCGCCACCAAAGCGCCTGCCGTATTGGCGATCGATTGAGCCTGAATCCGCTGTTCTTTGGCCTCCTCGAGTTCAGCTTTCATGGTTTTGGTCTGGATACGCAATTGCAGCAGTTCAGCCTGGCTTCCGTTTTCCAGGCCTGCAATGTCACGACCAAATTCAAACGCCCATAAGCCAATAGCGGCACAAAAACCAAACACCAAAGCCACCATGGCCCAGCGTACCGGCCAAGGTAAAGCGCTGCGCACCGACATGCGCGGGGCGCTAATGGTCAGGCGGCGGCGTAATAGTCGAAATCGCACGAATATGACCTCCCTTAAAACAAAAAACCGCCCAAGCAGTGCCCGGGCGGCCTTTTTGCATTCGCGGTGCGGGATTAACGCTTGGAGAACTGCTTGCGACGGCGTGCACCGTGGAAGCCGACCTTCTTACGTTCGACTTCGCGCGCGTCACGCGTCACGAAGCCGGCTTGGCTCAGCATGGGCTTGAGCGTTGCATCGTAGTCGATCAGGGCGCGGGTAATGCCGTGGCGTGTAGCACCGGCTTGACCCGACTCGCCGCCACCGGCCACGTTGACCATGATGTCGAAGGTTTCGGCATGGTTGGTCAGCAGCAGAGGTTGCTTGCAGATCATGATCGAGGTGGCGCGACCAAAAAAGTTCTCAATGGCTTTGCCATTGACCACGATCTGGCCGGAGCCTTTTTTCAGGAAAACACGGGCGACGCTGGATTTGCGACGGCCAGTTCCGTTGTTCCAATCACCGATCATTTGCCTGCTCCTGGGATTTCCAGCACTTTGGGCTGCTGGGCGGTATGGGGATGCTCAGCACCGCCATAAACCTTGAGTTTCTTGATCATCGCGTAGCCCAGAGGGCCTTTTGGCAGCATGCCCTTGACGGCTTTTTCCAAAGCGCGGCCAGGGAATTTGGCTTGCATGTCGCGAAAGTTGATGGCGGAAATACCACCGGGGTAGCCGGAGTGGCTGTAGTACACCTTGTCAATGGACTTGGCGCCCGTGACGCGCAGCTGGGCTGCGTTGATGACGACAATGTAGTCGCC
>CANHZG010000071.1 GCA_947464995.1 Comamonadaceae bacterium
GTGTGGCAATACCGCCAAAGCATCAGCGTCATCCAGCAGCTCATGCAGCAGCGCATGTACCCGCTCACCCTCAAAGGCCTGGAAGAGGCCATGCGGCTGCTGACCAAGTAAGCGTCCTACCAGCGCCCGCTTTGATACACCCCAAGGACATTACCGGCCTGGTCCTCGCCGGTGGACGCGGCAGCCGCATGGGCGGCGTTGACAAGGGCCTGCAGATGTTCCATGGCAAGGCCTTGGCGCTGCACGCCTTGCAGCGGCTGCAAATGGGCGGGGGCGTGGACCGCATCCTGGTCAATGCCAACCGCAATCTGTCGGAATACGCGTCCTGGGGCGTGTCTGTGTGGCCCGACACCCTGAGCGACTACGCCGGCCCACTGGCAGGTTTTTTAACGGGCCTGCAGCGCTGCGAAACGCCTTACCTGGTTACCGTTCCCTGCGACACCCCGCTTTTGCCGCTGGACCTGGTGGCGCGGCTGGCCGATGCCTTGCAAACCCATAAGGCCGATATCGCCATGGTTGCGGCGCCCGAAACCGACGCCCAAGGACAGACCCGGCTGCGCAGTCAGCCGGTTTTTTGCCTTCTGCGCGCGGGTTTGTTAGACAGCTTGGTTCAATTCACGGCTGGGGGCGGGCGCAAGATAGACGCGTGGACGGCTTTGCACACTACTGTGTTAGTGCCTTTTGACCTGCCCGGCGACGACCCGCAGGCGTTTTTCAACACCAACACCCTTGCCGAGCTGCAAAGCCTGCACACGCAGGCCAAAGACAGGTCTTAAGGCTTGGCACCAGCCACGGCGTCGCGAAACGCGCGCATGTGAAAGGCGTTTTGGGCCGCCGCCTGGGCAAAGTCAGCCCCCACTGGGCATGCACGCCGCGCAAGACAGCCCGCACCCAAACAATCCTGGCCTTCTGGCAGCGCCAGATGGGCTGCGCACGCGGCCACGTTGTAGCCACCCGGGGTAAATGCGCCCACCGGGCAGCGCGACAGACAGGGCTGGCCAGCGCAGCTCTGGCACGGGCTGGGCGCCGGCGCAGGGGCTGCAAGTTCTAGCACGGGCGCGACCAAAATAGCACCCCGGTACGCATGCCACAAACCATACTGCGGGTGCACCAGCAGGCCCAGCGGCGACTGGTGTACCGCCTCGCAGCGCGCCGCCCAGCGCTGAAACGGCCAAGCGGGTGCCTCGTCAAACGGGTACAGGACCGTTCCGCCCAACGGGCCGGCGACAGCGTCTAACTGGCGCCGCGTCCAGCGGTTTAACGGGTGCGATTGGCCATCTGCATATTCGGGTGCGGCAGCAAAAGCCCGCCACAGGGCGGGCCCGGCATTGCCAACCAGCAGCAGGGTCTGCGCCGCACTGCCGTCGGGCAGTGCGGGAACCTTGTCGCCCGGCGCCACGTGCATGCCACCGCGCAGCAGCAGCCCCAGGGGCTCTAGCGCTTGGGCAATTGACTTGAGCATCGGAATAACAGGTGCGATAGTCAATTGGGTGGTGGGCGCAGGGGGCTCATGCAATCGATCACATCGCAATAACCCTTAAGGAGCCGGAAATGATACACCTTCCATATTCGAGAAATACTGGTCATATGGTGCATCAAAAAACTCAACAATGGTTCCCCATGGATCCTGCGTATAGAGTACATGGCGATATTCTTTATTGAATAATTTCCATGTTTTACTCAGTACTTTACCTCCATTTTTAGTGATTAATTCTGCAGCTGCATCAATATCGGATGTAGTTAAGCAGAAGTGAAAAATTCCAGTTCTGTGGTACTCAAATGTATTCTCTGGAATATAGGTCTTAGGCTTAACAAATTGAAACATCTCTATACCCACACCACAAGCTGTTGTGAGGTGAGCCATTTTTACCTGGCCCCATTTATCGCCAAAAATATTATGAACTATATTTCCGAAATGTGATCCGTCATTAAGCACATCGGCAGGCTCTGCGAGTACAAAACATCCCAATACATCTCTGTACCAAACAAATGCTGCATCAATATCTGGGAAAGTGATACCGATATGATTCATTGTATATAGCTGTTTTCTCATGTCATTCTCCTATAGTTGAATTTCCAATTGGCATTCACATATAAAAATTTATATGTGCTACAAGTGCGCTCTGAACCGCTCCACCTGTCAATAGAACACCGTTACTACAAAAAACTGCATGCAAAGTGTTTCGGGGCGTACCGCACGATCCCCCCCGAAATTCAGAAAACCTTTATGCAGCGAACATGATGAAAGGAATGGCATTTTCCTTTCAACAGATTAATTATTAATCAACTGACCAATAAATAAATCAGTACAAACCCGTAGTTTGTTTTGACTGCGCTGTAAAACTGAGCCAATAAAGCGCTGAGTTCGCACGGAATTTGAGCCAGTCTTCACCCCAACCAGCCACCCCACCGCACCAAAGCGCCACCCACTTGAAGGTCGCACCCTAAAATGCCCCGTCCCTCGCCGTAGCACAATGGATAGTGCGCATGCCTCCTAAGCGTGAAATACAGGTTCGATTCCTGTCGGCGGGACCAAATTTGAAGTCGGAACGATTTTTTATCGTCCGGCTTTTTTCATTTCGCCGGAAGGCGCGCCAATTCGGAGCCGACGTTGGGCTGTTTTCTGGCCATGAAAATACAGCCGTGGCGTCTTAATTTGGCTTTGTAGAGCGTGCCTGCCTTGTTCGGCGAAAAGCGGCAGAGGCCAGAGTGCAAGGCAAGTCGGTGCGCGGGCGGCGCGGCGCAGAGAGCCGCCGCATGAGTTCACGAAGCAGCAAATTCACTCAGGGTTAACTGACCCGCGCCATGTCGGCGTAGTTTTCGCTGTCGGCCGCCCAAGCCGGATCGCCTGTTATGCCGTGGAAGTTGAGCTCGATCGTTAGGCCGTCTGGGTCTTGCACGAAGATCTGAAACAGGCTGACCGCCGGCAAATAGCGCTTGCGCCCGGCCACGCCCATCAATTTGAGCCGCTCGCTGACGGCCTGAGGGTCGGTGGCAAGAAAGGCAATGTGGTCGACGACGCCGGAGTTGCTGGTTGCCGATTCGGAACGCGTACCTAAGTAGTAGAGCTCCGAATTTGCAATGCCGTGCGGCCCCATATGCACCTGTATCTTGCCGTCGACACCGAGCCAGTAACCCGGAAAAGGCAGGTCAGGCCGAGGCATTACCTCGAAACCAAGCACTTCACAGTAGAAGTTTTTTGATTTTTCCAAGTTGTTGGCTCGGACAAAGTAGTGATTGAGTTCGGTAACAGGCATCGATGTCTCCTTGGTATTGAGGCAGTAATCGGATCGCAGTCCGCGAGACATGATGTTAGCGTGGTTCACCACGCCGCCGCCTTCAGGCGCTTGCGCGTGCAGTCAGTTCGGCCTCGACAACGATTGCACGCGCAATACGGCCCTTGCCAATGCGCCGCCGTTCATCTTCGGCCCAGACCTCAAACCAGTACAGCGGCCCTTGCGCCTCAACAAATCGCGCACTGCAAACCACAGTCGAACCAACGGCCGTTGGAGCCAGGTGCGCCACCTCGATGCGCGCACCCACCGACAACTCGCCCGGTTTCAGCAGGGGGACTAGCAGTTGTGCGCAGGCGCGCTCCATGATCGCGATCATGAAAGGAGTGGCAAACATCGCTGGCAAGCGTTCGGCATCACCGTCAGCCAGCGCTCGGGCTGTGAGCGCAGGCGTTACCAGGGTGCTGATGCTGGCAATAGGTTCGGTGTCAGGCAAAGTCATGGTTTGGTCAAAAAGCAGCGTAGGCCGGTATTCGCGACACGGCTGTGTTTTGGGGCTCGGCCGGCAGCGCTAAAAAGCCCGAGACCAGAAAGGTCACTAGGTTGCTGAACGGTTCATTCAACGGGCGCCCATCCCCGCTCACACCGATCAGGCTTTGCGAACGGCCAGTGCCGGCGCAAAGCGACAGCATGGACGCCACCATGAAAGTGAAGCCATCGATCATCGAAGGCAGTGCAACGCCAGGCAGGGAGCGCAAAAACTCGTCGATGTATTCGCGCGCGGTGGCGTTGTAGTGGCGGGAGATCACCTCCGTACCCATGGGCGAGTTCGACAACCGTCCCATCAGCGCGGCGTAGTGGCGCCAACCGGCATTGCCGTGGCTGGCTGATTCGTAAAACGGCTGAACATAGGCGCGCACGAGTTCGTCCAAAGGAATCGCTGCAGCGCCGTGGCGTTGGCGCATCTCAGCTAGCGCGCGTTGGCGCCATTCAGTCATCACGGCCGCGCGACGGCGGATCACGGTATCGAACAAATCTTCCTTGGTCGGGTAGTGGTACCCGATCGCTGCGGTTTGCAGGTCCGCCCCGCGCGCCACATCGCGCAGCGAGGTGCCGTTGTAGCCATTGTTGGCGAACAGTTTCTCTGCCACGTCGAGGATGCGTTCGCGGGTTTCGTCTGGATGGCGGCCAGGCGGCCGACCCGCGAGTTTGGGCTTGGCTGCAGCGCGCGCAGGCAAGGGCGCCTTGTCTTGCATCTTGGGCAGCTTCGGCAGCTTCAATGGGATCGGCATGTAAGTGTCAGCATGGAGGCGGCCGTTCAGATCGCAACGGCGGCTCGCCCTTTAAGAGACAAGAGCTCGCGCGCGTCGTCAGGGCTGGCCACAGCCAAGCCCAGCGCTTCGATGATGCTGCGCACTTGGGTGACCTGCTGCGCGTTGCTGCTGGCCAGGCGGCCCGGCCCCACCCACAAGGAGTCTTCCAGGCCAACCCGTACATGGCCGCCCATGGATGCCGAGATTGCCGCCACCCGCATCTGCGACTTGCCCGCACCCAGAACCGACCACTCGTAGTCACTACCAAACAATCGGTCGGCGGTCCGCCGCATATGGGAGACGTCGTCACCATGCGAGCCGATGCCGCCCAGCAGGCCGAATACCGTCTGCACAAAGAAAGGCGGTTTGACCAAGCCGCGATCGACAAAGTGTGCCAGGTTGTACAGATGCGCCGTGTCATAACACTCGAACTCAAAGCGCGTGCCACTTTCGCTACACGTGGTCAAAATCATCTCAATATCGGCAAAGGTGTTTTTGAACACCATGTCACGCGTGGCTTCGAGGTGGCCGCGCTCCCAGTCGTGCTGGAAGGTCTTGAAGCGCGTGAGCATAGGAAACAAGCCCAGATTCATAGACCCCATGTTCAGCGACGCCACTTCGGGCTTGAACACTGCTGCCGGCTGCACGCGCTCGCCAGCCAGCATATACGGGCTGCCGCCTGTGGTGAGGTTGATCACCGCATTGCTGCGCCCATGGATCAGCGGCAAGAAGCGCGCAAAGGCCTCTGGCGTCTGGTCTGGCCGGCCGGTAGCAGGGTCGCGCGCGTGCAAGTGCAGGATGGCTGCACCCGCTTCAGCCGCCGCAATCGCCTCGTCGGCGATTTGCTGCGGCGTAATCGGCAGGTGCGGTGACATCGACGGCGTGTGAATCGCACCGGTCACAGCGCAGGTGATGATGACCTTTCTTGGTGCTGCCATCGAGAGCCTTACTTACCGCTGGCGCGGATCATGGCCCGCAGCGTGGACGGTCGCACCGGGATCTGCTCTACCTTCACGCCATAGCGCTGTAGGGCATCGTCGATGGCGCTGCTCAGCGCAGAAGGCGCGCCAAGTCGTCCACCTTCGCCGCCGCCCTTGACGCCGTACTCGGTGTACGGTGAGGGCGTCTCCACATGCCCGATTTTCAGATTGGCTGGCATTTCCCAGGCCGACGACATCGCAAATTCGGCAAAGTTCGCATTCACAAACTGGCCCTGGTCGTCGTAGATGAACTCTTCGGTCAAGGTGCTGCCAATGCCATTGGCGGTACCGCCGAGCACTTGGCCTTCGAGCGTCATGGGGTTCATGATGGTGCCGTTGTCGTGCACTGCGGCGTAGTCCAGGATGGCGACTTTGCCGGTATCGGGGTCGACTTCCACCACGGCGATGTGGCAGATGTGACCCACCATGGGATAGAAGACGCCAAGGTGCTTGCGCTCAGGATGCGGCAAGGTGGAGATCGGATGATCGTAAACGGCAGTGGTCTCAAGGCCGCTATCGAAATCGGGCGTGTCGGGGAAATTCAGGCGAAAGAAACTGGCCTGCATCGCCACGTCGCCAATGCTGATCTTGCGGTCGGTCCCCTTCACGGTCACGGCGCCGTCGCGCAACTCCAGATCGCCCTCAGCGGCTTCTAGCAGGTGGCCCGCCAGTCGCTTGAGCTTGGTTTGGATCTTGTAGCTGGCGCTCACACATGCGCCGGTGATCATTGCGGTGAAACGGCTGCCCTGCGGCCCCACGCCATTGAAGCCGGAATGCGTGTCGGAGTAGCTCACCACGATGTCCGAGGGGTCCACGGTGAATTGTTCGGCCAGCACCTGGGTAACGATGGTCTCGGGGCTATTGCCGATGAACACCGAGTGCAGGGTGGCGAAGATCTTGCCGACCGGGTCGATACGCAGCGAAATGCCTTCGGGCGTACTGCTCAGCGCGAATCCGGGCGCCGCCAGGTTGTTCAGCGACCACCATTCGGTTGGGCTGTAGACGCTACGCTCCTGGCAGGTGGCGACCCCGACGCCGACGCAACGTCCTTGGGCGCGCAGGTCAGCGGCCTTCTTGCGCCAGGCCGCCAGGCCAATGAGTGCCTCCGCCTGCTTGTAGACCTCTTGGAAGTTGCCGCTGTCGTAAATGTTGCCCGTTGGGATCATGTACGGAAACTGATCCGGCTGGATCATGTTCTGCAAACGCAGCCCAACCATGTCCATGCCCAGTTCTTCGGCAGCAGCGTCCACCAGGCGCTCCAGCACCCAGTTGGTCACCTCTGCGCCAAAGCCCCGATACGGCCCCTGCTGGCATTTGTTGGTCAGAGCAGCCCGCACACGCATGCCGAACGAGCCGATCCGGTAAGGTCCGGTGACCTGCGACATCGCATTGCCGTGCGTGCCAACCCCGAACTGCAGGTAGGCGCCGTAATCGTCGATGACGTCAAAGCGCAACGACAGCATCGTGCCGTCTTTGGCCAGCGCGAGTTCGGCGTCGTAAAGCCGGTCGCTACCGTGCGAGTCGGAGTTGGTGAAGTGCTCCAATCGGTCTTCGATGTACTTCACGGGTTGCCCCGCCAGACGCGAAAGACCCGAGGTCAAGATAACGATCTTGTGGATGAACACCTTGGACCCAAAACTGCCGCCGGTCGCGATCGGCTGCATGCGCAGCACCGTGGGCGAGATGCGCAAAGAGCCGGCGATCACGAACGGGATAAAGTTCGAAAAGTTGGTGTTGCAGTGAATCGTGTAACCGCCGTCCACCACGCTGTAGTCGCTGATGCAACCGCAGGTCTCTATGGGCTGGGCGCCGCTGCGCTTCCAGCGCAACCGGCGCCGAACAATGTGATCGGCACGCGCAAAGTCTTCGTCCACTGGACCGAATTTGAACGACTCGTCATGGGCCTTGTTGCCTTCGCGGTCCGCCGGATGGATGACGGAATCGCCAGTAGCCTCCAGCGTGGCCTCGATGTCGACATTGGCTGGCAGAACCTCGTATTCCACTTCTACCAGATCAGCCGCATCTTCGGCAATGTAGCGGTCGACCGCCACGATGGCGACCACCACCTCGCCGACATGGCGCACTTTGTCGATAGCAATGGCGCGCTGCGTCACCGGCGGGCTGGCAAAGCTCGGGCAGGGGTCAACCACCGTTGCGAGATCGGTCCCGGTGTAGACGCCTATCACTCCCGGCAGGGCCTTGGCCTTTGAGGTGTCGATCGAGATGATGCGGGCATGGGCATGCGGGCTGCGGACGGTGGCCGCATGCGCCATATTGGGCACCGCGTGGTCGTCAATGTACTGGCCCTTGCCAAGCAGGAAGCGCCGGTCTTCGACGCGCTTCATGCTGTGGCCTACCCATTTACGGGTTTGACCGGGTAGCTCGCGTTGGCGGCTAGGCGGCAGGACGTTGGTTTCCAGATGTGAGCTCATCGGGACTCCTTTCTTTTCTATTCAGGTGGCCGAGGTGGGAACAGCTGCCCGCAACTTGGCTGCGGCCGAGCGGATGGCATTGATGATTTGGGTATAGCCGGTGCAGCGGCACAGGTTGCCAGAGATCGCCTCGCGGATCTCATCATCGCTGGGGTTGGGGTTGGCACTGAGCAGCTCGTTGGCTGCCATCAGCATGCCCGGCGTGCAAAAGCCGCATTGCAGACCATGTTCTTCCCAAAATGCCTCCTGAATCGGATGCAGTTGGCTTTCGTTGGCTAGGCCTTCGATGGTGGTGAGCTGACTGCCGTCGGCTTGCACCGCAAACGTGAGGCAAGACCGCACGGTGCGTCCGTCCATCATCACAGTGCAAGCACCGCAGACACCGTGTTCGCAGCCAACGTGGGTGCCAGGCAAGCCCAGCGTATGGCGCAGGCAATCGCTAAGCAGCATCCGTGCAGGAACCGTAGCCTCGCGTTTGCGGCCGTTAACGGTGATCGTAATGGCGTGTGTTGTCATGGCGTCTCCTGACTCTTACGTTGTTTAATTCAGACCGCGCCGACGAGCGCCTTCTCGACGAGCGAGCAAACGAGGTCCTTGCGGTATTCGGCGGGCGTGGTGGCATCGTCATGGGGGTTGACTGCATCGCGCGCCAAACTGCCAGCGCGCTTGAACGTGGCCGCGTCGGCAGCCTGGCCAGTGATGGCCTGCTCCACTGAGTGCAAGCGACGGGCACGGTCGTCGACACCAGCGCAAGCGATGACCGCTTGCGCAATGCGACCGTTGGAAACTGTCAGCAAAACTGCCGCCAAAGCCCAGGCGAAGTCGCCTTTGCGCATGCTCACTTCGGCAAAGCCGGCTTTTTGACCAGCCGGCGCCACTGGCACCCGCACCTCGACCAGCATCTCGTCAGAGCGCGTTGCGGTGCTGTACAGGCCCTGAAAGAAGTCTGCTGCTGCAACGCGACGCTCGCCGCTTTTGCTGCGCAAGACCATCGTCGCGCCCACAGCCAGTGCGACGGCGGGCATTTCGCTGGCCGGGTCGGCATGGCACAGGTTGCCACACAAGGTGCCACGGTTACGCACGGTACCGTGGGCCACCCATTCGTACGCTATGTGCATCAGCGGGCAGCATTGCGCCACCAGGGCAGATGCCTTGATATCGGCATGCCGCGCCAGCGCGCCGATAGCAAGCTCGTCGCCCTCGCGGCGGATGTAGTTCAGGTCCGGCAAGCGGTTGATGTCGATGAGCCGCGCCGGGCGCGCAAAGCGCAGGTTCATCATCGCCACAAGGCTTTGCCCGCCCGCGAGGATTCTGGTCTCTATGTCATCGAGCGCCAACAGGTCCAATGCAGCCGCGATTGATGACGGCCTCTCATAAGCGAATGCTGCGGGTTTCATGCGTCTCCTTCCGGTTTGCGATTGTGTTGTGGTGGCGGATCAGCCGCCGAAACGGGTTTCGGGCAGGCCACGGATGCCCAGCCCGGTGATTCGAAACACGCTGCCGGCCCCAAACTGCGGTCGGTTTTGCACCGCGAAGTTGTCGTGCACGGCAGGATGGGACACGCGCGCCATAGACGTGACGTAGATTTCGTCGAGCTTGTCACCGCCAAACATCACGCTGGTGATGTTGCGCACAGGCATGCCGATCTTGAGGTCGACGCTGCCGTCGGGTGCATAGCGAATCAGGTCCCCAGAGATCACCTGCGCGTTCCACATGAAGCCTTCGGCATCGACAGTGGACCCGTCGGCAAACCCGCTGTCTTTGGCGGTAGAGGCAAACAGACGTCGATTACTGGCTGCACCGGTCGCGATGTCGTAGTCGTAAGCCCAGATTTCCTGCTTGAAGGTATCGGCAAAATAGAACACCCGGTCGTCCGGGCTCCAGCAAGGGCCGTTTGAGCAGATGATGCCTGTATCGATCTTGTGCAGGCTGAGGTCGGTATCGAGGCGCCACAGGCTGCACAGCCCGAGCTCTTCTTTGTCATCCATGCCGCCGGCGAAGAATCGCCCGCGACGGTCACACTTGCCGTCGTTCAGGCGGGCACGCGTGATGTCGTCATCAACGCGGGCGACGCATTCGAGCGCGCCAGTTGCGAAGTCGTAAAGGTAGAAGCCGTCGTTGAGCGCCAACACCGCACCACCCTGCTCCCGAAGCGCCATAGCGCCAACGTCACGATCGAGCTTCCAATGCTCCACCGCGCCTGTATGCGGGCTATAGCGCCATAACGCTGGTTTGCCTACACGGGGGCCGGTGCCATCCACCCAGTAGAGGCAACCGTCTTTCACATCCCACACCGGGCTTTCGCCTAAATGGTTGTCGCATTTCAGCAGGCAATCGATTGTGTAAGAAGTCATGCGTTCACTATAAATCAGACGTATGACTAATAAACTAGGAGAAACCCTAGGTTGGTGTCTGAGCGCAAACTGTGAGGGGGTGTCATGCCCCACTTGCAAGCCCTGCGACAGGGGCATCCCGCAGCGTTTGATGAGGCGCGCGCGCGGGGGGCGATGCTGGGCAATCTACTGCTACAATCACCGGCTCAGGCCCGGTAGCTCAGTCGGTAGAGCAGAGGATTGAAAATCCTTGTGTCGGTGGTTCGATTCCGCCCCAGGCCACCATTTTATAAGGCGTAGCAGGTGAAAACGTGCTACGCTTTTCTATTGCACGAACGTCACACGTTTTTGCACACACTGCGGCAGAAAACGTGTGGTTTCTGTCCCACCCCCCCCCAAACAGCAAAAAAAGTCACTTTGTATGTTTGGTATACAAGTGGGTAAAACGTCAAAAACTCGCTGCTGTGCAGCAGCCAACAACCCTACAAGCTGCACAAACAAGTGAGTGCTGCACTGCACAACGCCAACGTACACCACATCAAGTATAAAAAGGTAGCGAATTTTTGTGTTTGACAATACACTAAATTCAAACACTGTGGGGCAGATATGGCACAAAGCTACACCGAAATGCTAGAACAGCACTATGCAAATCAGCATACAGAAATTCTTATAGAAATAAAAATTAAGGGTGAATTAACAGACGAGGCTAAAGGCATTTTAGAAGCTGAACTTTCAAAGCGAAAAATAAAAACAGAAGAAATAGAGGAATACAAAGCAAGCGGCGACGTTTACTCACACTCAAAAAAGTTTGATAAAGAGATTGGTTTTTATAACTTAGCATCAATACCAAAACGATACATCGCACAACTAATTGACCAGATTATTGGAATCGTGTTTCCTATTCTTATCGCAGTAATCGCAAATCAAATATTTTTTCAAATCGCATCGCTAATTTTATTTCTTGGATACAGTTTATTTCACGACGCTATGCCAAATGGACAATCTTTTGGCAAAAAAATATTAGGAATAAAAGTCGTAAACATGAAAACAGGCAATGCTTGCAGCGTTAAAGAATCATTTATTAGAAGCATAACAAAACTTCCAATCATTGCGTTTATTGATGCAATAATGATATTCAGTGCGATACGCAGAAGACTTGGCGACAGACTTGCTGGAACGATTGTTGTGAATATGTAACGATGACAAAAATTGCAGTCACACTTGTTAACGCTAGCTTAACACAAGTACGTAACGGCGAAGTGGTGTTGTACAAGCGTGGAAACAGAAAGTATTGAATAGAAAAATGGATTAACCAAGTGAAAAACTTTATTCTTGTGGTATGTCTTTTATCCGCGAATGCATATGCAGAAGAATGGGCTGTTGATAGCAATAAACTTGCTAACTCCTATGGTGTTTTTATTGGATACATGGCAGGTGTA
>CANHZG010000072.1 GCA_947464995.1 Comamonadaceae bacterium
CCAATGGCGCCCAAGGACTCGACTTCGTCCATTTCGCCGTCGCCGCAGAACACCCAGACCTTGCGGTTTTCGGTATTGGCAATGCCGCGGGCGTGCAGATACTTCAAAAAACGCGCCTGGTAGATCGCCATCAGCGGACCCAGCCCCATCGATACGGTGGGGAACTGCCAGAACTCGGGCATCAGCTTGGGATGGGGATAGCTGGACAGGCCCTTGCCATCGACTTCCTGGCGGAAGTTAAGCAACTGCTCTTCGGTCAAGCGGCCTTCGAGATAAGCGCGGGCATAGACGCCGGGCGACACATGGCCCTGAATGTAGAGGCAGTCGCCACCGTGGTTTTCGCTCTCGGCGTGCCAAAAGTGGTTAAAGCCCGCACCAAAAAGGCTGGCCAACGACGCAAAGGAACCGATGTGCCCACCCAAGTCGCCGCCATCCACAGGATGGTGCCGGTTGGCCTTAACGACCATGGCCATGGCGTTCCAGCGCATGTAGGCACGCAGGCGCTCTTCAATCTCGAGGTTGCCGGGTGCGTGTTCTTGCTGCTCGGTCTCGATGGTGTTGACATAGCCAGTAGTCGCTGAGAACGGCATGTCAATGCTTTTTTGCCGGGCATGCTCGAGCAGTTGCTCAAGCAAAAAGTGGGCACGCTCGGGGCCTTCGGCTTCAATAACGGCGGACAGGGCGTCCATCCATTCGCGGGTTTCTTGGCTATCGGAATCGGCTCCCAAGGGCGTGGTGGGGCTTTGCGCTGCGTTCGTCATAGAGTCTCCTCATGGCTCAATTTTTGGGGATGTTCGGGCTAAATGAATTTTCTCATACTTTTTCCAAAATTTCAAATCATGCGTTTCAATTCCATATAATGAAATATTGACACTGCGGTGCAGCATTTCTGCAAGCAGGGCATCTACACTCAGGCGCATGCCCATCCACGACATACTTTCGCTCCCCGGACGGATCGAAACTTCTGCCGCAAAGCGGATGCAGCGCTGGTGGACCCGCCTTTCGCCGCACCGGCAAGACTGGGTCGCGATGCTCGCACCGCTGGCCGCGGTGGGCTTGTTCATGGCGGCCATTGTGGCGGCCTTGGCATATTTGCAGGTTGAAGAAATTGACCGCGAGCAAGAAGCAGTGCAACGCGATGTGGAATACACCCAGCAACGTCTGCGGTTGCGGCTGCTGGAGCGCCAGGAGCAGCTCTCCCGGCTGGGCCGGGAAATTTCCAACCGCGAAATCGACGGCAACGGTTTCCACAACCGCATCGCGACCATGCTGGACCAATACCCCGAGCTCCAGGGTGCAGCCTGGCTCGACGAAAACCGCCGTATCCGCGGCAGCGCCGGATCCACCGCCAGCTGGATGTTTCAAGACCGCGTCGTCGGTATGGTTACCTTGCGCGCCGAGGGTGAAGTGGCGTTGCGCCGAGCCCGCGAACAGCGCCAAAGCGTCTACCTACAAAGGGTAAAAAGCGGCGACTACGCGCCGCTGCTGCAGGTCTTTATTCCACTATCAGACCACGGTAAATTTTCGGGTGTGGTGCTGGCCGAATTCAGCGTCGATGGTCTATACCGCTATGGCGTTCCCAACGAAGTGTCTGCCCGCTATGCAGTGTCCCTGCAAGACGCCAAGGGCGCGGTTCTAGCCGGCGTGGCACAGCCAGCCAAACGTACCGTCGGGCAGTTGTTGCCTTGGACCCGTGAACCCAACAGCTACGCCATGCCCGTGTCGCCCGTGGGCAGTGATCTGGTGGTTCGGGCACAAGCCTACCGCGCGGCATTGGGTGTGATCGGCAGTGGCCTCTTTTGGCTGGTCAGTGTGCTCAGTCTGCTCACAGCCTGGATGTTGATTGCCAACTGGCGCCACTCGCGCAAACGGCTGCAAGCTCAGCAAGCCTTATTGTCCGAAACCAACTTTCGCCGCGCCATGGAAAACTCCATGCTCACCGGCATGCGTGCCATGGACTTGCAAGGCCGCATCACCTACGTGAACGCGGCGTTCTGCATGATGACCGGCTGGAGCGAATCCGAACTTGTGGGCCGCACTGCCCCCTTCCCTTACTGGCCAGAAAACGACCGCGACCAGCTCATGACCTTGCTGGACCAAGAGTTGGCGGGAAAAACCAAACAAGGCGGCATACAAGTGCGGGTCAAGCGGCGCGACGGCGGCGTGTTTGACGCACGCTTGTATGTATCCCCTTTGATCGACGCCGTTGGCGCACAAACCGGTTGGGTCGCCTCCATGACCGACATCACCGAGCCCAACCGGGTGCGCGAACAACTATCTGCCTCGCATCTGCGCTTCACCACGGTACTGGAAGCCTTGGACGCGTCCATTTCGGTGGCGCCACTGGGCAGCGACGAGCTGGTGTTTGCCAACAAGTTGTACCGCCAGTGGTTCGGCACCCAAGCTGGCGGGCATTTGCAACTGGTGGCCGAAGCTGGCGTGCCCACAACAAAAACCCAGCACGACAGCGCCGACGACGTGGACCTCTTTGCCGGCTTCCCCTTGGGCGATTTACCCGATACCGACGCCGAAAGCGCCGAACTTTTTATCGCCGCTTTGGGCAAGTGGCTTGAGGTGCGCACACGCTACCTGGGCTGGGTGGACGGGCGCCTGGCGCAAATGGTGATTGCAACCGACATCACCTCCCGACGGATGGCCGAGGAACAAGCCGCCACGCAGGCTGAAAAAGCACAAACGGCTAGCCGCATGATCACCATGGGTGAGATGGCGTCCAGCGTGGCGCACGAGCTCAACCAACCGCTGACCGCCATCAACAACTACTGCAACGGCATGGTCTCGCGCATCAAAGATCAGCAAATTTCACAGGATGAGCTCTTGGGGGCGCTGGAAAAAACCGCCCGCCAGGCGCAGCGTGCCGGCCAAATCATTCACCGCATCCGTAACTTTGTAAAACGCAGCGAACCCAACCGCACCCTGTGCGACGTGGACCCCATGCTAGTCGCTGCACTGGAACTGGCAGAAATTGAATTGCGGCGCTTTAACGTACGCCTGAACCGCCACATTGAGAACGACCTGCCGACCTTGCTGGTGGACCGAATACTGATCGAGCAGGTCTTGGTCAACCTGCTACGCAATGCGGCTGAATCGATTGACACGGCTCAACGTGCAGCCCCAGAGCGCGCGGTGGAATTAAGCGTGGGTCCCACGCTGTTTGAAGGAAAACGTGGCATTGAATTCTCGGTCCAAGATAGCGGCAACGGCATCGCACCCGATGTCATGCCGCGCTTGTACGAGGCCTTTTATTCGACCAAGGCCGAGGGCATGGGAATTGGCCTTAGCCTGTGTCGCTCCATCGTCGAGTCGCACCGGGGCAGGATGATGGTGGAGAACCTTTACAATGAAGGCCACGTAACAGGGTGCAGGTTTTCGTTCTGGATCCCCCTAAACTAGGCCGGCGCCCTACAGCGCGCACGCTGCAAGCAGCACCCCAAAATCAGCAGGATGCACCCATGAGCTTGATCCCAAAAAAAGGTACTGTGTACGTCGTTGATGACGACGAAGCGGTACGTGACTCTCTGCAGTGGCTGCTTGAAGGCAAGGGCTACCGCGTGCGCTGCTTTGATTCCGCTGAATCGTTCTTAAGCCGCTACGATGCCCGCGAAGTGGCATGCCTGATTGTTGATATCCGCATGGGCGGCATGACCGGGCTGGAGCTGCAAGCGCGCC
The DNA here is from genome assembly GCA_947464995.1 of Comamonadaceae bacterium. GTDB lineage: Bacteria > Pseudomonadota > Gammaproteobacteria > Burkholderiales > Burkholderiaceae_C > Allorhodoferax. The sequence goes on from CANHZG010000072.1 coordinate 3,688, forward strand.
TAATCGACATCCGCTCGCCCTTGCCCATTGTTTTCATTACTGGCCACGGCGACGTTCCCATGGCCGTCGATACCATGAAAAAAGGCGCTATGGACTTCATTCAAAAACCCTTTAATGAAGCGGAACTGGTTCCCCTGGTCGAACAAATGCTGGACCACGCCAAAGACGCATTTGCGGGATCGCAACTGGCAGCGAGCCGCGAGACGCTGCTGTCCAAACTGACCTTGCGCGAATCCCAGGTCTTGGAGCGCATCGTGGCCGGCCGTTTGAACAAGCAAATTGCCGACGACCTGGGCATCAGCATCAAAACCGTAGAGGCGCACCGCGCCAACATCATGGAAAAGCTCAGTGCCAACACGGTGGCCGATTTGCTCAAAATCGCGCTAGGCCAAAACGGTTCCAAATCCTGATTTCGGCGCCCCAGCGCCTTGACGCTGGCAAGGCCCATTTTTTCTTGCTCATGACGCTATGAACCACTCCACCACCACACCTGCAGTACCGGCAACCAACATCGACGGCGTCGCACTTTCAGCCATGTTGCGCCACGACGTGACGCGCCGCACCCTGGCGCTCAAGGCGCGTGGCATCACCCCCGGCCTGGCGGTGGTGCTGGTGGGCGACAACCCGGCGTCGCAGGTGTATGTGCGCAACAAGGTCAAAGCCTGTGCCGACTCGGGCCTGCATTCGGTGCTTGAGCGTTACGAAGCCGACATGACCGAAGCGGCCCTGCTGGAGCGCATTGACGCGCTCAACCGCGACCCCGGCATCCACGGCATCTTGGTACAGCTGCCTGTGCCCGCCCATATCGACGCCAACAAGGTCATTGAAGCCATTTCCCCGGCCAAAGACGTGGACGGTTTCCACATTGCCAGCGCAGGGGCCCTGATGGTCGGCCAACCTGGCTTTTGGCCTTGCACGCCCTACGGCTGCATGAAAATGCTCGAATCCATCGGCTATGACCTGCGCGGCAAACACGCGGTGGTGATTGGCCGCAGCAACATCGTTGGCAAGCCCATGGCACTCATGCTGCTGCAAAAAAATGCCACCGTCACGATCTGCCACAGCGCCACCTCCAACCTCAAGGCCATGACATTGCAGGCCGATGTGATCGTCGCCGCCGTGGGCAAACGCAATGTGCTGACGGCCGACATGGTCAAACCCGGCGCGGTGGTGATCGATGTGGGCATGAACCGCGACCCCCAAGGCAAACTCTGCGGCGATGTCGACTACACCGGTGTGCGCGAGGTAGCGGGTTACATCACGCCCGTGCCGGGCGGCGTGGGCCCCATGACCATCACCATGTTACTGGTCAACACGCTGGAATCGGCCGAGCGCAGCGTATGAACCCGTTGTTGCAGGTATCGGACACGCCCCTGTTTGACCAGATCAAGCCGGAGCACGTCGCTCCCGCCATTGCTAGGTTGCTGGAACAAGCACAGGCCGCGCTCGACCAAGTCACGGCCGAAAATTTCCCACCCCAGTGGACGGCCATTTCCGCTTCGCTGGATGTAGCAAACGAAAGACTGTCCATGGCCTGGGGGTCGGTTAGCCACCTCAATAGCGTGGCCGACAACCCGGCCTTGCGCGCCGCCTACAACGCCGCCCTGCCCCTGGTCACCGAGTTTTGGACGCGCATGGGCGCCGACGAGCGCCTGTATGCCAAATACAAAGCCATGGACCCCGCGAGCCTGACCCCCGAGCAGCGCCAGGCCCACAAAAATGCCGTGCGCAATTTCGTGCTGGGCGGTGCAGAACTCCAGGGTGCGGCGCGACAGCGTTTTGCCCAGATCCAGGAACGAATGGCCGAGTTGGGCCAAAAGTTCAGCGAAAACACGCTCGACGCCACCGATGCCTATTGCTATTTCGCCACGGCCGATGAGTTGGCTGGCGTGCCAGACGACGTGATCCAAGCCGCGCGGACGGCTGCGGTGGTAGACGGCAAAGAGGGTTTCAAACTCAGCCTGAAAATGCCGTGCTACCTGCCGGTGATGCAGTTCGCGACCCGCAGTGACCTGCGTGCCAGGTTGTACCGCGCCTACGCCACGCGGGCCTCGCTCGAAGCCGCGCCTGATGCCCAGCAGTTCGACAATACGCCGGTCATCCACGAAATTTTGGCACTGCGCCGCGAAGAGGCGCAGTTGCTGGGCTACACAGATTTTGGCGCCCTCTCCGTCGCGCCCAAAATGGCCAAATCACCCGACGCCGTACTGGCCTTTTTGCGCGATCTGGCGGCCAAAGCCCGGCCTTTTGCTCTGCAAGACGTGGCTGAGCTGCGTGCTTTTGCCGCTGAGCACCTGGCCCTGCCCGACCCGCAGGCCTGGGACTGGCCGTATGTGGGTGAAAAGCTAAAGGAAGCCCGCTACGCCTTTAGCGAACAAGAGGTGAAGCAGTATTTCACCCTGCCCAAGGTGCTGAGCGGGCTATTTACCATCGTTCAAACCTTGTTTAACGTGCGTATTTCGCCCGATAGCGCGCCAGTTTGGAACCCCAGCGTGTCGTTCTACCGCATCGAGCGCCAGCAGGCGAACGGTCTAGAGCTGGTAGGTCAGTTTTACCTCGACCCCAGTGCGCGCAGCGGCAAGCGCGGCGGCGCCTGGATGGACGATGTGCGCACGCGCTGGCTGCGCCCCGACACCAGCCGCCTGCAAACCCCCATCGCCCACCTGGTGTGCAATTTCGCAGAAGGCAGCGAGACCGACGGCGTGCACCGGCCAGCCCTGCTGTCCCACGACGATGTCACCACCTTGTTCCACGAGTTCGGCCACGGCCTGCACCACCTACTTACCCAGGTCAACGAGCGCGACGTGGCAGGCATCAGTGGCGTGGAATGGGACGCGGTCGAGTTGCCCAGTCAGTTCATGGAAAACTTTTGCTGGGAATGGGCGGCTGTAGCCCAAATGACCGCCCACATCGACACCGGCGAAGCCCTGCCGCGCGCCCTGTTTGACAAGATGCTGGCGGCGCGCAACTTCCAAAGCGGCATGCAAACCCTGCGGCAAATTGAGTTCTCGCTGTTTGACATGCTGCTGCACACCGACCACCACCCCAGCGACGACACCATGGCGCTGCTGCAAACCGTGCGCAAAGAAGTTGCCGTGCTACCCAGCCCCTCTTTTAGCCGCAGCGCCCACACCTTCAGCCACATCTTTGCCGGTGGCTATGCGGCGGGCTACTACAGCTACAAGTGGGCCGAGGTGCTGAGTGCCGACGTGTACGCGGCCTTTGAAGAAACGGCTGCGCCCGACGGCGCCCACAACCCGGTGACCGGCCAGCGCTACTTAAAAACCATTTTGGAAGCAGGTGGCAGCCGCCCGGCCATGGAGTCGTTCAAGGCCTTTCGCGGCCGCGAACCAGCGCTGGACGCTTTGCTTCGCCACCAAGGTATGGCAGCTCGCTGAAAGGGGCTCGCCGCCTTTCAGTCGTCTTGCGACTGGTCAGCGCGCGCCGCGCGCATGGTCGCGGCCCCAATACACCAGGAAAACTGGGTCAGCCGCGCATACACTGCGGTGTACAACAAAGCGCAAACCAGCAGCGCCAAAACCAAAAATGCCGTATCTGTGGGCCGAAAAATCGCCAGGCCCACGGGCACCAGGGCCGCCAGCCACATCAGCGCGCCGGTTATAGAATTACGCGCCAGGTTGCCGGCACCAGGAAACCAGCGCGCGACCACCCGCTTTTTTACCAAACTGTGTAAATGCAAGCGGTCCGGCGCGCTCACGCTCAAGCCGCGACGCCGCCGGCGTTGCATGCTAAATAGCACCTCCAAAATCGGGTAGCCGCATGCAAGCAGAGGCGCCCAGGCAGATACCTCAGGGTGACGCGCCAGCAGAAGCACGGAAACCCAGGCCAAGGAAAACCCAGCGCAGTATGCGCCTCCATCGCCCAGAAAAATCCGCCCCAGGGGCCAATTCACAAGCAAAAACCCCGCCACGGCCGCCGCCAAGATTACGCACACATGGGCCAATTGCGGGTCTCCCAGCTGAAGGCTGATGGCACCCAAACCGGCCAACATGATGACGACTGAGCCACCCGCCAGGCCGTTCATTCCGTCAATGATATTGACCGCATTGGCCACACCGGCCACCGCAAATGCCGTAAACGCCACCGACACCACGGTAAAACCGAGCAACCAATCTAACCCGACCAGATTGGCGTGGGTAATAGCCATGCCGGTCATCGCATAGCCCATCACACCGCAGGCCATGGTCGCCAACAGGCGTGCGCCCACTCCCACGCGTTTGGTCAGGTCCTCGGTTAACCCAAACACCAACGCGGGCAAGCCCGCTAGCAACAAGGGGCCCAACAGTGCGCCCACATCAGCCTGCGGCACCACGCCCCAAGCCGAAACAGCGCCGATAACAATCGCAATGCCACCTACACGCGGGGTTGGTTGGGTATGAAACTTTTGAATCCCCTCCAAGGAGTCCACGCTCCATTTGCCATGCCAGCGCTGGGTCAGCACAATCACGCTGGCAACCAGCCAGGCCGTCAAAAAGGCCACGACTTCAGGGGTCAACCAGGTATTTAGAACGGCCATGGTCATTGCATCGCGTAGCGCAGGCGGGCCCTATCGGCCCACACGTCGGCCTGGCCCATGCGGTCAAAGTCGGTTACGTCCGTGGTCAAGCCGTGGCGCAGCTGCGGCACCACGCCGTACCCGGCAGTCAGGTAGTTGTCGTTGGCACCGACCTTGGTTTCCAAGCCCGTTCGCCACCGGTCGCGCCCGCGCAGCGACATGGCACCCGCCGTAGCGGCCCGCTCTGGCCCGAAGGGAATCGACACGTCAAAACCGGCAAAACTGGTCTGCGGCTTTCCTGGGCTTTCATCACCGCCGGTGCGGCGCATGAACAAGCGAAACACCGCATTGCCAATAAAGTGCGAAGACGCAACGTTCCAGCCCCGGTCGCCGTTGTAATACTGGCCAGCCGCCAGATCGAGGTGCCACAGGCTGGGCAGGACGCTGTAGCGCACCGAGCCGATCACCGGCTCCATGGCCGCCTGGCTGGCGTTCGTGGTGTTAACGTAGTGCGCTGCCAAGCCATGCAGGCGCCAGCGACCCGAGTCCGACAGCCACAGCACATCGGCCTGCGTGCCCTGGTCGGTGGCGTTGAAATAGCCCCAAGAAGCCTGGGCCAACAACGGCCCTACCGGCGCCCAATAAGTCAGGTAGCGTTGGGTGAGTTGCGACTGGGTGTGGCGCTGGGAGGCAAACACGCGGTAGTCGTCGTAGCTGCCCGAGTTGGAAAGCGGCGTGGAGCCCACACCGTAGGCCGTCAGACCCGGTGCTAGCGCCATTTCGGCCCCGATTTCCAGCGCCGCCGAATAATCCACCAGCCCGTACTCCGTGCCCACGGTGGCGCGCAAGCCCAGGCCCAGCTCAAACTGGGGGCGCAGCCACTGGCTGTCCAAGGTCGGGCCATCTTGCGCTGGCTCCAGATCCTGCACCGCAACAAAGCGCAGGGACGTAGCCTCGCCACAGCTTTCGAAACCACTGCGAAACGCGGCGGCGCAATCGGCGCGGGTTTGCACGCCCATCACGGGCTGCCCACGCTGGGTCAGCACCAGCAGCAGTGCCTGTTGCGCCTGGGCCGCTTGATCCGCGGTCTCTTGCGCGGCATTCCAGCGCAACCAGACTTTGAGCGCTTGCCCCAGGGCCGCAACGCGGCTTTGGCGCCAGCCCACCGGCTCCAGGTAGACCGCCAACAGCGGCGCGGCATCGGAGCGGGCGATGCTCCGGATCCGGATATGGGCAAAGCCCGCGTCGGCAAAAGCCCTCCCCAGCGCATCAAGCCCTTGCACGGAAGCGGTTGGCAGTTCAGCGGCAGGCGCCGTTTGCGGGGCGTCAGGCGCTGCCACGCTGGTGCTGACGGGCGTTGGCACGCTAGGCGAAAGGGGCGTCAGGGGCGCCGCATGCTGCTGCAAGGTCCGGCTGCGCGCACGCTCGGGGTACAACACCCAAGAAAAAGACATCTGAGCCGATTGCTGGCCAAAGGTGTCGGTAAGCTTTTGGCTAAATGACATGGCCAGGTCGCTGTCGCCGCTGATTTGCTGCACATAGGCAACGCCGGCCCGCACCTCGCGCGTGTCGCTCTCCAACTGGGCACTCAGCCGATCGGTCAGGCGCACCACGGTGCTGGCAAACACCCCGTCGAGCAGGGCTTTGGGCGACACCCTTTTGGCATAACCCAGCGAAACATCCACTGGCCCCAGGTCAGACGTCGCCACCGCGTAGGTGCTGCGGTACTGCGTGGCCGCACCGCCGTAGTCGGTAAAGCCCGCCGCCAAACGGGTATTTCCGGGCAACACAAAAGGCAGCTGGTACTTGGCAGACACCGACAGGTCGCGTTCGCCCGCAGTGCAGTAGTCGGGGTCGTACATATTGCAACGCGTATCGCCCGAAAAGCTGAGGCGTCCAAAGGTCTCCAAGCCCGGCAAGAGGCCGACGCCGCCGGTCAGCACACCAAAACTGCCCAGGCCAGGATAAGGATTAGGAATATCGGGAATGGAGTTGGACAGTGACATGGCGACTACGCCCATGGGGAGCACTTTGGCCGTCGGGGTGTTGACCGCGCCGCTGTAGCCGCCCGGCGCCGAAGGGCTTTGGACGTCTGATAAACCCTGCGCCAGCGCCACCAGAGGCATAAGCGCCACCAGTCCAACAGGCAGCAGGCGTAAGAGTGAAATCCAAGACCCGCTCATAAGCACCCGAGGGACAACGCAGCATGGCAGCGGCCATGCTGGAGAAAGAGGACTGTTGAGGTGAATAGCGGCAACCCACGGGCCTACCGCAAGAAAATTACAGGCTGGAGCTGCCAGTTCCGGTACCGGTAGCAAACGTACCGGTGGTCACCGCCGCGGCCTGCGAGGTCACACCAGCAGCCAACACGGCCGCACTGGGTGCCGTATTCGGGGTAGACACCGTCACCGTGCTGCTGGCATAGGTAGACAAATTACTGTTGATGCTCGTCACGATAGTCGGCGCGGTAGAAGAAATACTAGCCACACCATTGGTCAGCGTCACGGCAGCGGCCAGTGAAGTTGCCTGCGTCAAAGGCGAGCCAGTGGAGTACTTGGCCATAGTGGCCAAAATACTACCGTAGGTATCGGTTGGGGATGGCGCAGCCAAGGTTGCGGCCACGGGCGCCGCAGTGATCAGCGTACCAGCCGGCAAGCCCAGCGCCAGATTGGTTTGTACAACCGCAGTGTTCACTGCGCTTGCCGTCAAAGCCACCGACAAGGTAGCCGATCCAACGGTGGACACGTCGACCCCAGCGAATTTGGCCGCCATATTGGTCAAGGCCGTCACACCAACGCTCGATCCACTGGAGACAGAAGCGACAACGGAAAGCAAGGACGTGGTGTTGCTGGAGGTAATGGTCTCGTTGGCACCGGTTTTCTCGTTGTAGTACGAAGAACCGGCAGGCAAGGTGACTTTCACAATGATCGGGGTTCCGGATGTGTAGCCATATAGCGTCACAGTGACCTTGCCAGTCGTTGAGTCGGTGGTCCCGGTACCCAACAGGGAGCCCGACGCGTTGTACACGTTAACTACGGCCCCATACACCGCACCCAGCGCGGGGGTTACGCTCAAAGAGGACGTGGTACTGGCCGTGCCGCCGCAACCAGATAAAACCAAGGCGGCCGTCGAGACAGCAGCGAGGACAAAACGACGGGAAAATGTGGTTACGGACATGGTGAGACTCCAAAAAATAAGTCGGAAGTGGTAGGTGGGTTTAGCGATATTATCAAAAATCAATGTTTCCGTGACGATAAATATATAACGTCAATCATTTCCAGTTAATTCAACGCACCAAGTAAGTGCATTGACTTGGCGGAAA
>CANHZG010000073.1 GCA_947464995.1 Comamonadaceae bacterium
GCGGCAGGCAACGTGGGCACCACGTCTGAAGCGATAAGTCTGACCTATGACACCACCGCCCCCTCGGCGGGGACGCTGAGCGTCGAAAGCAGCTTGTCCAGCGGGCTCACCTACGATGAAGCGACTAACGGGTTTACGCTGACCTTTACCCTACCCACTGCGGCCGCCACGGGGGACACAGTTAACCTATTAATTGGCGGCACCATCCCAGACGCGTATGTTCTGACAGATGAGGACATATCGGCTGGAAGCCACGCCTTCTCCGTCGACGCCACCTACCTAACCGCTAACGCTACCAATAGCTTGACGGCTACTATCACCGATGCCGCAGGGAACGTGGGAGCCACATCGACGGCTTTGAGCTTGTACTACGACACCACAGCACCCACCGAAGTCACCACCAGCAGCTTCAACGCCACCACAGGGCTGCTCACCTACACGTTTACTTTTAGTGAAGCGGTTTCGGGCTTTACGGTGGACGACGTCACGCTATCCGGGGGTACGGCATCGAGCTTTGCCGCCACAAGCACCACGGTCTATACGCTCGTGGTGACTCCCTCTGAATCGACCTCGCCGACCGACCTGTCGGTTGACATCGCTGGTGGGGTGGCAACCGACGCAGCAGGCAACGACAACACGGTGGCCACCCAGGTGCTTGACTCGGTCCTTTACTCGGTGCTTTATGGTACGTCCGCCGATGAGACCTTTACCCTGGATGATTCGAAAAATTATGTGTGGATGGCTGGAGGGAGCGACACGCTGGCGCTTTCGGCGGCTAGCGGATCGACCACTGCCTTAACAGACCTTGTATTTGGTTTTGGGTCGGGTACCTTGATCGATCTAACTGCACTCATTGACGGATACACCAATGCAGCCGTCTACACGTCTTCCTCGGTTACCGCAAATCGGCTGAAATACATAACAGAGACCACGACGAATACAACCTTAGACGGGACGGAATTAGGAACCGTTGGCGACAACCAATTTCGATTTGTCGAGGCCTATGATTCGACCTCAAACACGACCCACCTTCAAGTCCGCTACGACACCAATTCGGCCGCGGGTACAACGTCGATAAGCGCTATCATTGCGATCGATTTCTATGGAGATGTGACAGCCAATCTAGCGCCGTCCACCAGTTTTACCTACATCTAATGCCCAACCCCAGCGTTCGATCCCCCTTTTATCGAACGCATTTTTTCCTTGCGGCTTGTATGGCCCTGGTCTGGTGGGGTCCGGTTGCAGCCCAGAGCGATAAAGAACTGCCCGGCATGCAGGCTTCAGTGGACATCATTACGGGCAAAAAAACGATTCTGCAGTTCCTCTCCAAACCCCTGGTTGCCTTGCGTGAAAATTCGTTTCGCGAGCGTTGATCCGGGCCCCTTATGAACCCACCTGACTCCGATTCCACGCCCCGCCTGTTCGGGTTTGCCAAGCTACCTGCACGCTACGCCTCGGTGGTGCTGCCGTTTTTTCTCTCCCTGATCATGACCTGCGTGGTGTCGCTGATCAGCACCTTGCGCGGGGTGGGCTTTGGTGTTGGGTTTTTCCCGCTTTGGCTGGGATCATGGGGGTTGTCGTGGCTGGTGGCTTTCCCCACGCTGCTGCTAGTGCTGCCGCTGGTGCGCAAAGCCACGGCCGCGGTGGTGAGGCAGGACTGAACTGCGAGCGCTTTTGCGGATAATGGCCGCATGCTGTTTTTACTTTCTCCTGCCAAATCGCTCGACTTTGAGAGCCCGCTGGGCGCCCAGGCCCATAGTGCACCGCTGTTTGCGGGCCAGTCCAAAGTGCTTATTGACGTATTGCGGGGCTACACGCCGGTGCAGATTGCGCAGCTTATGGACCTGAGCGACACGCTCTCGGGACTCAACGTGGCGCGCTATCAGGCCTGGTCGACCCGGGCCACACCCAAAAATGCCCGCCAGGCGCTGCTGGCTTTCAACGGCGATGTGTACGACGGGCTGAACGCCCGCAGCCTGGACGCCGATGCGCTGGACTGGGCCCAGCACCACGTGTGCATTTTGAGTGGCTTGTACGGCGTTTTGCGTCCGCTGGACCTGATGCAGGCCTACCGCTTGGAGATGGGAACCCGCCTGCCCAACCCGCAGGGCAAGGACCTGTACCAGTTTTGGGGCCAGCGCATTACTGACTACCTCAACTCACGGCTGCAGAGCGACAGCAGCCCGGTGGTGGTGAACCTGGCGTCGGTCGAGTACTTCAAATCGGTCCAAACCCGCGCGCTTAAAGCGCGCGTGGTGGAGTGTGTGTTCCAGGAAAACAAGGGTGGGCAGTACAAAATCATCAGCTTTGCTGCCAAGCGCGCGCGCGGCATGATGGCGCGCTTTGCCATTGACCAGCAGCTGAAGCACCCCGAGCAGTTGCGCGCCTTTGACGCCGACGGCTATGCTTGGTGCGCCAGTGAATCCACACCCGAGCGTTTGGTTTTCAGGCGCACCGGCCCGGGGCTTGCGTGATGGCCGGTACCCCCGATCAGTCCCCCCTGGGGCACGCCTCCAGTTACGCGGACCAGTACGACGCGGGATTGCTGTTTCCCTTGCCACGCGCGACAAAACGCGCCGAAATCGGTTTGTCAGACGGTGCGCGGGTGCCGTTTTTTGGCGCAGATCTCTGGACGGCGTTTGAGCTGGGTTGGCTCAATGCGCGCGGTAAGCCGCAGGTGGCCCTTGGACATTTCACCGTGCCCTGCGAGTCGCCTTGCATCATTGAGAGCAAATCTCTCAAGCTCTACCTCAACAGTTTTAACAACACCCGATTTGCCGCCGCCGCCGAGGTGCTGGCTCTGCTTCGCCGCGATCTCACGGAAGCGGTGTGGCGCGGTGTTGTCGCGCAGTCGTCGGTGGGCGTGCGCTTGCTGGGCCCCGAGCTGTTTGACCGGGAGCCTGTGTATGAGCTAGACGGGTTGAACCTGGACCGCCTGGATGTGGAATGCAGCCGCTTCACGCCAGCACCCGACCTGTTGCGCACCCGCGAGCGCGCGGAAAACGAGGGGCCGGTCACCGAAGTGTTGGTCAGCAACCTGCTCAAGAGCAACTGCTTGGTCACTGGCCAGCCCGACTGGGCCAGCGTGCAGATCAGCTATACCGGAGCGCCTATCGACCAGGAAGGTTTGCTGCAATACCTGGTTAGCTTTCGCAACCACAACGAGTTCCATGAGCAGTGTGTGGAACGCATCTTTATGGACATCTGGACGCGGTGCAAACCGATCAAGCTCACGGTGTATGCGCGATACACACGCCGTGGGGGTTTGGATATCAACCCCTTTCGCACCAGCCACCCGCAGACCCTGCCTGGCAACACACGCACGGCGCGCCAGTAGCGGGCCGTGTCGCAAACTTGAGGAGCCCGCATGCAGACCGGCCTTGCCACCGTGGATGTCAGCAGCCTGTTTGCGCTCCAGGCCAGCGCACAGGCCCGCGTGGCCTGCCAAGACGCCTTGCACAGCGCCTTGCGCGACACCGGCTTTGCGGTGCTGCGTGGCACGGGCGTGCCACCCCAGACCTTGGAGCGCATGCGTTGTGCCGTCAAGGCCGTTTTTGATGCGCCGCGCCACCAGTACCGCGAGGCGATGGTGCAAAAAGACAATTACCGCGGTTACGTGCCGCTGGGCTATTTCACGCCGAACGCCGGTGGCGCGCGCGCCGATCAGTACGAGGCCTGGAAGTTGCACTGGGAGGCCAGTGCCGCAGACCCGGTGTGCGCGGCATCCACCTTGTATGGTCCCAACCGCTGGCCGCCGATTGGCTTTGACGTGCAAGGCGCCGTGCAAGCCTATTGGGCCGAGATGACGCGGGTCAACGACGCCGTATTGACTGCGCTGTGCCAGGCCCTGGGCATGGACGCCGCCGCGGTACTGGCCATGATGGACAAGCCCCTGACCAATATGACCCTGCTCAATTACCCGCCCACGCCGCTGCGGGACGATGTGTGGGGCATACACCCGCACAAGGATTTCAATTTTCTGACCCTGCTGGCCCACGACCCGGTGGGCGGGCTTGAAGTGCGCACCCAAGACGGCCATTGGATAGAGGCCCGGTGCGGCGAACAGGAATACGTGCTCAATGTGGGCGATATGCTGGAGTTGCTCACCGGCGGGCGCTTGGTGTCCACGCCGCACCGGGTGACCAACCGCAGCGCCTTGCAACGCCAGTCGTTTCCTTATTTTTCGGTTCCCCGGTTTGATGTGGTGGTCGCACCTTTGCTCCCGCCCGTGCCTGGTTTTGTGCGCAGTGCCTTGCAGTCGGGCGCAGCCAGCCACGGCATTTGGTATTCCAACTGGCCCGATGAGGCTGTCACCGACCCGGCCATGGACTTGGGCGATTACGCCACCTGAGGCGCGGTTGCGCGGACCGTGTCGTTGGCTGGGTGACGGGGCGCTAGGCCAAGTCCTTGAACGGCTTTATTGCCGCCAAGTCCGGAAAGTCGCCCGCACGCTTGTTCTTCATGGCGGTCACGGCCTCACCTACATGCCGGTTGCTCCAGATGGCCGCTTGCAACCAGCCCATCTGCGCCAAAGACTCGTCCACGGTGTGGTCGCGGGCGTAGTGGACGGCCTGCTTGGTCCCCCAGATCGCGATGGGTGGCTTGCTGGCAATCTCGCGCGCGCATTGCATGGCGGCTTCCAGTGCTGCCTCAGGCGTGGGCAGCACGGCGTTGACCAGGCCGTATTGCAGCGCCTGGTCGGCTTTCATGCGCCGCCCGGTGTAGGCCAGCTCTTTGACCACCGCCAGCGGAATCAGCTTGGGCAGCCGCTGCAGGGTACCGACGTCGGCCACCATGCCGATATTAATTTCCTGGATGCAAAAAAACGCATCGGCTGACGCGTAACGCAGGCAGCAGGCGGTAACCATGTCTACGGCGCCACCAATGCAGCCGCCCTGGAGGGCGGCAATCACCGGGATGCGCAGTTTTTCCAGCTTAGTGAAGGTGGCTTGCATGTCAGTCAGAGAGTCAAAGAAGGCGGCGCGCCCCTCGGGGCTTTGGTCGTCCATCTGAATGGCGCCGGCAAAGGTTTCCAGCGCCATGCCCGCGCTGAAGTGCTTGCCCGTGCTGCTGATCACCAGCGCGCGCGCCGCGCTGCCGTGGTGCAGCTCGGTGAGCACCGTGTCCAGCTCACGCCAGAAAACGGGGCCCATGGTGTTGAGCGTGTCGGGCTGGTTCAGCACCAAATGGGCGATGTGGTTTTCAATCGTCAGGGAAAAGCAGTGCATTGGGGTCATGGGGCAGGGTCTCCGTAATGTTTGAAAGTAGCTTAGCGTGTTGCGCGCCCAGCAGCGAGCCGACCCTGACGCCCAAGAGACGCAGGCGTTTGGCCAGCGGCGCGCGCTTGAGGCATTGGCCCGCTGCGGCTCGAATCGCAGCCGCTTGGTCGGTGTAGAAGGGCAGTGTGTGGTCGCGGGTGACGATGGAAAAGTCGTCAAAACGCAGCTTGATGCCTATGGTTTTGCCCACGTAGCCCTTGCGTTGCAGGTCGGCGGCCACCTGTTCGCACAGTTGGGTGAACAGGGCGCCCAACTCAGCGCGGTCGCGCACCGCGTGCAGGTCACGCTCAAAGGTGGTTTCGCGGCTCATGCTCACCGGTTCGCTGCTGGTCACCACCGGGCGCGCGTCCCGGCCCCAAGCCGCGTTGTGCAGCCAGGCTCCGGTCTTGTTGCCAAAGGTGGCAACCAGCCAATCGGCGTCTCGCTCGGCGAGCTGGCCTATGGTGTGGATGCCGTGGCTTTGAAGCTTTGCGTCCGATTTGGGGCCAATGCCGTTGATCTTGCGGCAAGCAAGGGGCCAGATCAGGCCTTGCAAGTCGTCTTCGAGGACTACGGAAATTCCATTGGGCTTGTTGAACTCACTGGCCATCTTGGCCAGCAGCTTGTTGGGCGCCACGCCCACTGAGCAGGTCAGGCCTGTGTCGTTAAAAATCGCTTTTTGGATCAGCCGCGCCAACACCCGCCCACCCTCGCGTTGGCCGCCAGGTACCTCGGTGAAGTCTATGAATACCTCGTCCACGCCCCGGTTTTCGATTACTGGCGCCACCTCTGCGATCAGGGCCTTGAAGCGCTGTGAATAGTGGCGGTATTGTGCAAAGTCCACCGGCAGCAGGATGGCCTGTGGGCACAGTTTGGCCGCCTTCATCAGCCCCATGGCCGAACCCACACCAAATTGGCGCGCGGCATAGGTGGCGGTGGTGATGACGCCGCGCCCGGTGTAGCTTGAGAGGTGGGGAAAAAAGTCCAGTGGGATGGCGCTTAGGTCGTCTTGCGTCCATTCCTGTTCTGGATAGGCTGCGGCCAAGCGGCCCAGCAAATCGTCCTCGCGCCGCCGCCCGCCGCCAATCACCACGGGGAGGCCTTTGAGTTGCGGGTAGCGCAGCAGCTCCACCGACGCGTAAAACGCGTCCATGTCCAGGTGCGCGATGCGGCGAATCGGCGTCATCGGCACGCGGGTCGCCCGAAGGGCTGGCTAGACCGGGAAGGTGCCAGGCAGCAAAATGCCCTTGCCCACGGTCTGGATGTCGGTATGACCGCAAAAGGCCATGGTGATATCGAGCTCTTTGTGGATGATTTCCAGTGCACGCGTCACCCCGGCTTCGCCCATGGCGCCCAGGCCGTAGACCATGGCGCGGCCAATGAGCGTGCCGCGCGCGCCCAGCGCCCAGGCTTTGAGCACGTCTTGCCCCGAGCGGATGCCGCCGTCCATCCACACCTCAATTTGCGATCCCACGGCCTCCACGATGGCCGGCAGCGCCTCAATGCTGGACTGCGCGCCGTCCAACTGGCGCCCGCCGTGGTTGCTCACTACGATGGCGTCGGCGCCGCTGGCCACCGCCAGCTTGGCGTCCTCCACATCTTGAATGCCCTTGAGTATGAGCTTGCCACCCCATTGCTCTTTCACCCAGGCCACGTCGGTCCAGGACAGGCGGGGGTCAAACTGCTCGTTGGTCCAGGCCGCCAGCGAGCGCATATCGCTCACGCTCTTGACGTGGCCCACCAGGTTGCCGAAGCTGTGGCGACGCGTGCCCGCCATGCCCAAACACCAACGCGGCTTGGTCATCAGGTTGATGATGTTGGCGATCGTGGGGCGGGGCGGGGCGGTCAATCCGTTTTTCAGGTCTTTGTGGCGCTGGCCGATCACCTGCAAGTCCAGGGTCAGCACCAGCGCGTTGCAACCTGCTTTGCGGGTGCGCTCGATCATGTCGGCCATGGCCTGGCGGTCGCGCATCATGTACAGCTGAAACCAGAACGGCGCCGTGGTATGCGCGGCTATGTCCTCAATGGAGCAAATGCTCATGGTCGAGAGGATGAAGGGGATGCCAAACTTCTCGGCCGCCTTGGCGGCCTTGATTTCGCCGTCGGCGCACTGCATGCCGGTGAGGCCCACCGGGGCAATCGCCACTGGCATCTTTGTCTTCACACCGACCATTTTGGTGGCAGTACTGCGGTTTTCCAGGTTGACTGCCACACGCTGGCGCAGCTTGATTTTTTGAAAATCGGCTTCGTTGGCGCGGTAGGTGCTCTCGGTCCAACTGCCGGTATCGACATAGTCGTAAAACATGCGCGGTACGCGCTTTTCGGCCAGCACGCGCAGGTCTTCGATGTTGGTGATCACAGCCATGGGGTGTCTTTCTGGGAGGCTAAAGGTGACCGAATGGTAGCGCGCCCAAGCGCCATAGCGGCGTGAAAGCCGCAGGGCGACCTTTGAAATTTCTTGAGTAAGTCCGTCTGCGGGGAAAGCCCAGCCTTTAGCTACAGCTGATGCTGCCGCAACCTGAGACGGTCACATTGCGAACGGCCTGGGGGTCGGCCAGGGTCTCGGTGGCGCTGTCAAAGCCTACCGATTGGAGGTGCTGGGCAAGCCCCGCGTCCATGCTGATCGCATGCTGCGCAAACCACTCAGCTAGTGCCTCGGCCATGCGGTTGATGATGTCAGTTTCTCCCTTTTGGTAGTGCGCCACTACCGTTTGCATGGTTTCCAAGATCATGGCGTGCTGATCGCTATGGCAGTTTTTTGGCGTAAAGCCGGTGGCCTGCATCCAGCGGTCTTCTTGGGCAAAGTGCGCCACCGTGTGGTCCAAAAAAGCTTGGTACAGCGGCAACTGGTCGAGTGCGGGCGTGGCAAACAGGGCGTTGAGCTGGTCCACAAATTCCGCGTGCGTATGGTCCATGCGCGCGTCACCGGTTAACAGGTCGTCGGACCAGGTGAAACCGTTTTGAGTGGCGCTGAGGGTGTTGGCGAGGGCGGGTGAAGATGTTTGCATGGCTGAAAAGCGCTCCGGGATGGCGGTGCCGCGAGTTTAAGCCGCTGACCAAGCCCCGTGGACAAAGAAAAAGCCGCATTGCGTTCAAACAATGCGGCTCGGTCAATGGTGCCCGGGGCCGGACTCGAACCGGCACGCCTTGCGGCGGGGGATTTTGAGTCCCCTGAGTCTACCAATTTCACCACCCGGGCGGTAATCGGTGGGAATGAATTATGGCACAGCGCGGTAGCTTTTCAGATGGCTGCGGCGGTTTTGGCCTGCCCTACGAACTTGCGCGACCTTGCAGAACCTGCCGGGCATTGTGTTTAGAGGGTCAACTCCCGGGGACATTACCCAAGTGTCGGTTTGACCCGACACTTCACCGTGACCCCCTGGCGCGCAGCTGCCGGGTATTTGGGCGGGCCCGGTTGCGCCCGGCACCTGAAATTGACCAAGTTTTCAAAATGCTGGCCCTAAAAATCCTCGACACTGCGTACGAAATTACGTACACTTTTCGCTATTGGAGAAATTTATGAATACGCTATCTGCCAGTGAAGCAAGGGCCAATTTGTATCGCCTTATGGACGAGACCGCAAGCTCACACCAGCCTGTGTTGATCTCGGGCAAACGAAACAATGCCGTACTGATTGCCGCAGATGATTGGAGTGCAATACAAGAGACTCTGTATCTGCTGTCCGTACCGGGCATGCGGGAGTCCATCAAGACCGGCATGTCCGAACCGCTGGACAAAAGTGCCAAGGCCTTGAAATGGTGAGCTGGTCCGTCGTCTACGCAAAGCAAGCGTTGAAGGACGCGAAAAAAGTAAAGGCCGGTGGGCTAAAAGAGAACGCCCAAGCCCTCTTGCATGTCCTTGAGAGCGATCCTTTCCAAAACCCGCCGCCCTTTGAGAAGCTGATGGGCGACCTCTCGGGTGCGTATTCGAGACGGATCAACATCCAACACCGTCTGGTTTATGAAGTGTTTTCGGAGCAGCGCACGGTTCGTGTCTTGCGGATGTGGACGCATTACGATTAACGCAAAAGCAATCGCCAACCCCGCGACGTTGACCTGTCCACGCAAGCGCTAAGAGGCACTCAATAACATTGTGAATAGACGTGTCAGACGTGGCCAGTGTCGCGCATCGCACAGTGGCTCTACAGAAAAAGAGTGGAGGGGGATTCAGTGCTGAACCATTCGATTTCCAGTTGAACTCCGTGGCATGAACAGTGTTTTGGGTGGATTTCCTACATTGCGTAGGACACCTTTAAAACCCTTGCGCAACCTCGCGCTGGTGCTTGTTTTTTGAGTTGCCCGTAGCGGAAAAAATGCGTGTCTTGGAGGATTACGATCGTAATTTTTCGAAATGAGAAAATACAGCCGCATGTGAAAAACATGGCGGGTCTGCGCCTTCGACCCATAAGGACAACCTTGTCCCCCAGGTTACATCGCCACAAAGACTTTCAATTGCTTGCAATTAAGCTGGAAACGCGAAGAGCAATACAGCAAACTTTGAAAGGCGTTTTATGTTCAGCAAAGTCATTACCGTAGGATTTTCAATTTGTATGGCGTTTTCAGGATTTTCACTAGCTGCCGAAAACCGAATCGACACTATCCGTTCGGATGCACCCGAGCTTGCCTCTTATGGGAAGTTTTCGATCGGCGTGAAAACCGTTAATTTGAGTAACCCCGGGCAACTCGACATATCTAAGTTCAAAGCGGGGCAGCCCATGCCCACGTATGACCGACCCCTGACGGTGGAGGTGTGGTACCCAGCCAAGCTTGCTGCGGGTCAAGCAGCTGTGGGTCAGTACAAAGTGCTTGCCCGGGATGGCAAGATGGAGGTGGTTCTCAATGGCCGTGCGGTGCGTGATGCCCAGCCCGATAGCACCGCAGGACCGTATCCTTTGTTGATTATTTCCCACGGCTACCCAGGCAATCGTTTTTTGCTGAGCCATTTGGCCGAAAATTTGGCGAGCAAGGGGTTTGTGATTGCGTCTATTGACCACACCGACAGCACCTACAACGACCAGACTGCTTTTGGCAGCACACTGCTTAACCGTTCGCTGGATCAGCTGTTTGTGCTCAACCAGATGGCACGCCTCAATACCAATGACCCATCAGGCACGCTCAAAGGCATGGTCAATGCCGATAGTACGGGCTTGATTGGTTATTCGATGGGCGCTTATGGAGCGGTGAATACGGTTGGCGGCGGCGTGACTGCGGCGAGTGTGGCTTACAACTGGGGAACACCCGAGGGCGCCTTGGCGGCGCGGCAAGCGGGTAACCCAGCTTATGTGGCTTCGATCGACAAGCGCGTCAAGGCAGCCGTCGCATTTGCCCCTTGGGGGTGGAATGCCGGGTTTTGGGACGCGGCGGGGCTCGCAGGCATCAAAACGCCCGTGTTTTTCGTGGCTGGCAGCGTCGATAGCATTTCAGGCTATTCGCCGGGAGTTCGTAATATTTACGAGGCCAGCGTGAACGCGACTCGCTATTTGCTGACCTACGAGAACGCCGGTCACAACGCGGGCGCACCCATCCCATCCCCCAAAGAAATGTTTGACCTTAAATGTGGTGACGGCACGTGGACTTGCTCGGAGCACTACACCGACCCAGTGTGGGACAACGTGCGCATGAATAATATTGCGCAGCATTTTGTGACTGCGTTTTTGACCAAGTATTTGCGCAATGACGCCAATATGGACGCGTACCTGAATTTGGTGGAAAACGGCAAGGATGGTAAGTGGTCCGCTGAGGCCAACGGCACGCCTAAAGGTGACCACACCTACTGGAAGGGCTTTGCGCCAGGAACTGCAGTGGGGCTTAAGTTAGAGCAACGCAAACCGTAAGTCCGGATCATCATTGAAGTACCCCTGGGCGATATTGCTCAGGTGGTATTCGGTGATTGACTGAAATATTCAATGGGCTCATAGCCCATTTTTTTGGTTATTTGATGACGACCTTGAGGGTGCGCTCAATCGCCGTGCGGCACTGGCTTAGGCCCGAACTGCTGTAAACCAACGCGATTTTGGATTTGTCCGTGTTGTTGCATACATAGCGGCATACAAACTGTCCCTGGGGTGAGGTTTCCCGTTCCTGAAGATCGCAGCTTGCGGA
>CANHZG010000074.1 GCA_947464995.1 Comamonadaceae bacterium
GCCAAGTCCATCAGCGCGTCCACGGCACTGCTGAACAGCACCATGTAATAGCCGTCGCGCAGGTGGCCATTGAAGTCCACCCACTCAGCGCCGATGGTGGTTTGGTAGATGACGGGCAGCGCCGGGGCCGCAGCGGTCTCAGGCATCGGGCGCGATTCCGTGTTTAAGTTTGGTGGCTTTGATGGCGGCCTGCACCGCCATCAGGCAGTCGTCGCGGTAGCGTTCCCAGTCGGCAATGCTGCGCGTGCCAAGTTGCTCTTCGCTGCCCTCGGCCACGGCGTCCAGTAGCGAATCGGTGAGTTCCGGGGCCTCCAACTTGGTCCAGGGCAGCTTGAGCGCCGGGCCAAACTGGGCCATGAAATGGCGCATGCCCGCGTCGCCCCCGGCCAAGGTGTAGATCAAAAAGCTGCCCATGAAGGACCAGCGCATGCCCGCGCCAAAGCGGATGGCGTCGTCAATCTCGCCAGTGGTGGCCACACCGTCGTTGACCAAATGCAGCGACTCGCGCCACATGGCCTCCAACAGCCGGTCGGCGATAAAGCCGGGCACCTCTTTGCGCACATGCAGCGGGCGCATGCCCAAGCTGCGGTAGACCTGCATGGCGGCTTGTATCGCCTCGGGTGCGGTGTTGACGCCGCCCACCACTTCCACCAGCGGCAGCAAATACACCGGATTGAACGGGTGGCCGACCACGCAGCGCTCGGGGTGCTGGGCGCTGGCATAAAAGTCGGTTGGCAGGAGGCCCGAGGTGCTCGAACCGATGAGCACATTGGGGCGCGCCGCAGCGGTAATTTGCGCATGCAGCGCCAGTTTCAGGTCTTGGCGCTCGGGCGCGCTTTCTTGGATGAAGTCGGCGTGCGCCACGCACTCCTCCACCGTGGCGACAAAGCGCAGGCGGTCTTGCGAGGCGCCCGGCGCCAGGCCTTGCGCGGTCAGCGCGCCCCAGGCTTTGGCCGTGCGTGCGCGCAAGGCGGCCTCGGCCCCAGGCGCCGGGTCCCAGGCGATCACGTCCAGGCCGTGGGCCAGGGCGCGTGCTACCCAGCCGCTGCCAATGACGCCGGTGCCTAAGGCTGCGAAAGTTTTGATGTCGGTAATGAAGTTCATGGTTTCTTATGGTTTGCGGGGGATAAAGCGGATCAGCCGCGCTTCTTTAAGCCCATTTTTTCGCGACCCTGGGCCGGTGTCATGGGCGTGCTGCCCAATCGGAGGATGATTTCCACCACGCGTTCGGTGAGCGAGCCATTGGTGGCCAGCACGCCTTTGTCCAGCCACAGGTTGTCCTCTAGCCCCACGCGCACATTGCCACCCAGCAGCATGGCCTGCGCGGCCATGGGCATTTGGGTGCGGCCAATGCCAAAGCCCGACCACACCGCGCCCGGCGGCAGGTTGTCCACCATGGCTTTCATGGTGGTGGTGTCGGCCGGTGCGCCCCAGGGAATGCCCAGGCAAAGCTGGAACAGCGGGTTGTCCAGCAAGCCTTCTTTGATCATTTGCTTGGCAAACCACAGGTGGCCGGTGTCAAAAATCTCCAGCTCGGCCTTCACGCCCAGCTCGGTGATGCGCTTGGCGCCGGCGCGCAGGGCGGCCGGGGTGGAGACGTAAATCGTGTCGCCGTCGCCAAAGTTCAGCGTGCCGCAGTCCAGGGTGCAGATCTCGGGCAGCAGTTGCTCGACATGGATCAGGCGCGCCATGGGGCCAATCAAATCGGTGGCTGGGCCAAAGGCCATGGGGTTTTCGCCCGGGCCAATGTCCAGGTCGCCACCCATGCCAGCGGTCAGGTTGACGATGATGTCCACGCCGGAGTCGCGGATGCGGTCCATCACCTCGGCATACAAGGCCGGGTCGCGGCTGAATTTGCCAGTCTCAGGGTTGCGCACATGGCAGTGCACCACAGTCGCACCGGCCTTGGCCGCTTCCACGGCAGCGGCGGCAATTTGCGTGGGGGTGACTGGCACGTGCGGGCTTTTGCCAGCGGTGTCGCCAGCGCCGGTCAGGGCGCAGGTGATGATGACGTTAGGGTTCATGTTTTGTACTCCGGTTCTTCGTGGTCAAGGATTTGTTTGAGCGCCGCAAAGTGCATTTCGCAATAGGCGGTGGGGTAGTCGTTCCACTGCGCGCAGGCCAGCGCAGCCAGCCGCTCAGGGATGGTCGCCAGTTGCCGATGGGTGGACAAGGCCAGCACTTGCAGCTTGGCGGCTTTTTCGAGGTAATACAGTTCGTCGAGAGCCTGGGCCACCGTGGGGCCAATGACGATGACGCCGTGGTTGCCCATGAACAGCACGCTTTTGCCCGCGCCCAGCAGGCCCGCCACGCGCTTGCCTTCTGTGGCATCCAACGCCATACCCGCGTAGTTGCGGTCATAGGCGATGCGGCCATGGAAGCGGCAGGCGTTTTGGTCCAGCGCCAGCCATTCAAAGTCTTGCAGGCAGCACAGCGTGGTGGCGTAGGGCATGTGGGTGTGCAGAATGCAGCGCGCCTGTGGCAGGCGCTGGTGCAGCTCGGCGTGCAGGTGCCAGGCGGTGGGGTCAGGGGCATGGGCGTCTGTGGGCTGTTCGGCGTCGACCCGGAGCAGATCGCTGGCCCGGATGCGCGAAAAATGGCTGCCCGCCGGGTTCAGCAAGAACTGCGTGCCCGGTTCGTTGAGCGCCAGGCTGAAATGGTTGGCAATGGCCTCGTGCATGTCCCAGCGCGCGGCCCAGCGAAAGGCGGCGGCCAGGTCAATGCGCGCTTGGTGCTCGTCGGTGAAATCTGTCATGCGTTAGGGCGTGGAGGCAGCGGTCAGTTGGCGCACTGTAAGGTGCAAATGCGGCCATTTCTGGCGCATGGACGACGATTTCTCGGTATTCTGCGACGATTTTGGCGCATCACTGGGGCCGTGATTTCCCGGCCAGTTCGCAAAAGGTCGCTTTTTGGGTGGTTCAGCTGTGCGCACTGTGTCACCATAGGCGCACCTGCTTTCCCTGCGCTCAGACCCTTTTCCCCATGACATCCCCCAGAAAAAACGCACTCACCTGGCCCCTGGCCTCGCTGCTCAGCGGCGTGAGCATGCTGGTGGTGGGGATCGCACTCCTGTCGGTGGCTATCGGTGCGCAAGCCGGCTTTGCCAAGTACTCGGCGCTGGTCACCGGCATGATCATGTCGGCCTACTTTGCCGGTTTTGTCTACGGCACCTACGCCTGCCCCGTGCTGATACGCCGCGTGGGCTATATCCGCGCTTTTGCTGTGATGGCCTCGGTGGCCTCGGCCCTGCCGGTGCTGCACGCGGTATGGACCAACCCCTGGTTTTGGGGCCTGCTGCGCTTTGTCACCGGCCTGTGCATTGTGGGCTTGTACATGGTGATCGAGAGCTGGCTCAATGTCGTGGCCGACCGCGAGAGCCGGGGCAAGGTGTTTGCGGCCTATATGGCGGTTAGCGGCGTGTCCATGGCGCTGGGCCAGTGGCTGATTTTGGTGGGTGACCGCTTTGGTTTTGTGCCTTTTGCGCTGGTGTCGGTGCTATTTTCGTTTGCGCTCATTCCCACCACCATGACCACCATCCGCGAGCCGCGCCAGACCAAGGCGCCGTCCATGAACCTGCTGGCCTTGTTTGTTATTTCGCCCATTGGCGCTATTGCGTCCATGGGGTCAGGGCTGATCAGCGGCACGTTTTACAGCCTGGGCAATGTGTTTGGCGCGGGCGTGGGCTTTAGCGACAACCGCACTGCGGCGTTCATGGCCGTCACTATTCTGAGCGGCGCGGCCTTTCAGTGGCCGGTGGGGCATGTGTCCGACCGCTACGACCGGCGTTGGATTTTGTTTTGGATTTGCGTCATTTCATCGGTGCTGGCGGCCGTGGGCTTCTACCTGGCGCGTGAATATGAAAACTTTTTGATCCTGTTGGGCGTGCTGTATGGCGCCATGTCTTTTGCCATTTACGGCCTGAGCGTGGCCCACACCAACGACCTGATCGAGCCCTCCAAGGTGCTGGAGACGACGGGTGGCTTGCTGCTGCTCTATGGCATAGGCGCCACCATTGGCCCGACGCTGGCTGGCGGGCTGATGGACTACATCGGGCCCGAGGGCTTGATGCTGTACTTTGCCTTGGTGCTGGCGGCTCTGGCGGGCTTGGTGTGGTACTACACCGCGCAGCAGCAGCGAACGGCGAGCGTGCCCGCGCACCGCTCCGACTACGTGATGATGGACGCCAGCTCGCAAGCGGTGTTGCAAATGGACCCGCGTAACGCCGGAACACCCGAGGCCGAGACCAGTGAGCGCCCGGTGAGCCCGTGAACGGCGCCCAGCCGTCCTGGTCGTGAGTCACCGAAGCCATTTTTTTGAGCGATAAAGCACTATGAACCATGTTGCATTCACCCAAATGAAAGACGGCACGGCCGAGGAATACCAGTTTTTGCAGACGCTGGAGCACAACTACATCCGCAGCCTGCCCGACCGCTTGCTGACGGCGCTCGAAGGCCTGGGCGAGTCCTTGGCGGGTTACCAGATCAGCCGCCTGGAGCATTCGCTTCAAACCGCCACCCGAGCCGAGGCAGACGGTGCGGACATCGACATGGTGGTGGCCGCGCTGGTGCACGACATTGGCGACGCACTGGCGCCCGAGAACCACTCGCAAATGGCCGCCGCCATTCTGCGCCCCTATGTACGCGCCGAGGTGACCTGGGTGATTGAAATGCACGGCCTGTTTCAAATGAAGTACTTCGCCCACCACATCGGCGGTCAGCCCGACGGCTACCTGGCCCATGCCGACCACCCGTGGTTTGGTAGTTGCTGCCGTTTTTGCGAGCTGTACGACCAAGCTGCCTTTGACCCCGTCTACCCGACTAAACCACTGTCCTACTTTGCGCCCATGCTGCGCGAGGTGTTTGGCCGCAAGGCCTTTGATCCGGGTGTGGTTCAAGAGAGGGTTTGAGCGCGGCGCTGGCTGTGCTTGTGTGACGCCAAGTCTGACACTGTCCCCATCCCATATGCACGAACTTGGCCCCCTGGCTGGGCTGCCCAAGCCTGCGCTGTACTGCCTGCTGGCCCTGCTGGGGGCGTCGCTTAGCGCCGTGGCAGACCCTTTGCCACCCGCAGCCAGAGCCGAGGTGGTGGCCATGCTTGGGCGCCTGGAATCGTCTGGCTGCCAGTTCAAGCGAAATAGCAGCTGGCATAGCGGCCCCGAGGCGCGTGCACACCTGCTGCGCAAGCTGGACTATGTGGAAAAAAACGCCTCCGCAAAAACGGCTGAGGAGTTCATCGCCCTGGCCGCCAGCAAGAGCAGCATCACCGGTCAGGCCTACCTGGTCCAGTGCGCCAAGCAAACACCGCTTGCCAGTGCTGTGTGGCTACAGCAGCAGTTGCAGGAAATGCGCATCGCCGACCAAGCAAAGCTGCCCAAGTAAGTTGCAGCGCCAGGCGCGGCGCGCTGCTGGGGCGAGGCAACTTCAGCTAAACACCCCGCCATACTGCTTACGCAGGTCGCCCTTTTGCACCTTGCCGGTTCCACCCACGGGCAGGGCGTCCAAGAAGACCACGTCGTCGGGAACCCACCACTTGGCGACTTTGGTTTCCAGGAACTTCAAAATTTCTTCCTTCTCCAAGGTGGCACCGGGCTTGCGCACGATGAACCGCAAGGGGCGTTCGTCCCATTTGGGGTGTTTGACGCCGATGACGGCGGCCATGGCGACGGCGGGGTGGCCCACAGCGGCGCTTTCCAGGTCGATGGAGCTGATCCACTCGCCGCCGGTCTTGATGACATCTTTGGTTCGGTCGCGGATTTGCATCACGCCCTCGGCATCGATGGTGGCAATGTCACCGGTGGGGAACCAGCCGTCGACCAGGGGCGAAGCCTCGCCCTTGTAGTACGACGCAATGATGGACTGGCCGCGCACCATCAGTTCGCCCTGGGACACACCATCGCGTGGCAGGCAGTGGCCCGCGTCGTCCACCACCTGGATCTCGACACCAAAGACGCTTTTGCCTTGTCTGGCCAGCAGAGCCTGTTTTTGTTCGGACGTCCAGCCTTTCATCTTGGGCAGCAAGCTGCCTATGGTGCCTATGGCCGTGGTCTCGGTCATGCCCCAGCCGTGGCGCACGTCGACGTCGTAGACGTCCATGAACTTTGCAATCAGCGCCTGCGGCATCGCCGAGCCGCCAACGCCGGTGCGGCGCATGGTGCTAAAGCGCAGGCCGTTTTGCTCCAGGTGCGCGATCAGCCCCTGCCAGATGGTAGACACGCCCGCGCTGACGGTTACGCCCTCAAGCTCCATGAGCTCGTACAGCGATTGACCGTCCAGGCGCGGGCCTGGCAATACCAACTTGGTTCCGCCAATCGGCGCCGCGTAGGGTATGCACCAAGCGTTGATGTGAAACATGGGCACCACGGGCAGCATCGCGTCATGGGGCGAAAGCGACAGCACTCCGGGCATGCAGCACGACATGGCGTTCAACACAATAGAGCGGTGCGAATACATCGCGCCCTTGGGGTTGCCCGTGGTGCCCGAGGTGTAGCACAGCGCCGCAGCCGAGTGTTCGTCAAAGCTGGGCCAGTCAAACACCGCGCTGCAGGGTGCCACCAGTTCGTCGTACGACAGCACATTGGCCACGCCATCGATGGTCGGGGTGTTGGTTGCATCGGCCAAGCAGATCCAGGCGCGCACGCCGGGGCAGTGCGCGGCAATGCCCTTGACCAGCGGCGCAAAGGTGGCGTCGAACAAGACTGCCCGGTCCTCAGCGTGGTTGATGATGTAGATCAGCTGCTGCGCCTGCAAGCGCGGGTTGCAGGTGTGCATCACCATGCCGCTGCCCGAGACGGCGTAGTAGGCCTCCAGGTGGCGGTGGTTATTCCAGGCAATCGTGCCAACGGCGTCGCCACCGACCAGCCCTAGGCCTGCCAGTGCGTTGGCCAGCTTGCGCGCGCCCGCCGCGCAGGCGGCATAGGTGTAGCGAAACAGCGGCCCGTGCGTCTCGCGCGAGACCACTTCCACATCGCCGAACTGCGCTGCGGCGTGTTCTATCACGCTGGACAAGAGCAGCGGGCGGTCCATCATCAGGCCGGGTTGGAGCATGGGGGTTCCTAAAAAAAAGTTACGCCAAGTCGTGGCGCACGGATTATGGGCAGCCCAGGGGGCGCGGTGCCCCCAGTTGCTGCGCCGTGCTGGTCACGCCGGTGACAAACTGCGTTCGGTAGCGACCGCTTGCGCGGCAATGTCCAGGGCGCGCAGGCGAAGTGCCGGGTCAAACACGTCGCACACCAGCAGTAGTTCATCGGCGCCGGTGGCGTCGGCCAACGCGTGCAACTGTGTTTCCACAGTGTCCGGGCCACCCACCACCGCAGCGCCTAAAAAGTCAGCAATAGCTGCGCGCTCCTGGGGGCTGCAGCGGGCCAAAAAGTGCGCCTGCGGGGCCTGCAAGCGCCGCCGGTCGCCACGCAAGATGCCCAGCACCCGCTGGTACACGCTGCTGGCCAAAAAGTCAGCTTCTTCGTCGGTCGGTGCGGCGATCAGGGGTACGCCAATGGCCACATAGGGCTTGGCCAAATGCGCCGACGGCTGAAACAACTGGCGGTACAGGTCCACCGCCTGCATCAGCAGGCGCGGCGCAAAGTGCGAGGCAAAGGCGTAGGGCAGGCCGCGCTGCGCCGCCAGTTGGGCCGAAAACAGGCTAGACCCCAGCAGCCAGATCGGCACCTGCGTGCCCGCACCCGGCATAGCGACGATGCGTTGGGTGTCTTGTGCGGGTGCGAGCAGGCGTTGCAGCTCGGCCACGTCGCGCGGAAAATCATCCTCGCTCTCGGTGCGGTCGCGGCGCAGGGCGCGCATGGTGGCTTGGTCAGTGCCCGGCGCGCGGCCCAGGCCTAGGTCGATGCGGTTGGGGTACAGCTCGGCCAGCGTGCCAAAGGCCTCAGCCACCACCAGCGGCGCGTGGTTCGGGAGCATGATGCCCCCCGAGCCCACGCGGATGCGCTGCGTCCCCCCAGCCAAATAGCCCACCAGCACGGCCGTGGCCGAGCTGGCAATGCCTTGCATATTGTGGTGTTCCGCCACCCAATAGCGCTTAAACCCCAGCGCCTCGGCGTGCTGCGCAGTCGCCAGGGCGGTGGCCAGTGACTGGCCCACGCTGACGCCTTCGCGCACGGCCACTAGGTCTAGCATGGACAGTGAGAACGTGGGTTGTTGGGTCATGGCTGGGCGGTCTGGTAACAAGGTAGCCGATTATGCGCAGTACCCAAGCCCGCTGGGCATTTGCAAGGGGCACAATGCCTTTTTTACCTTGTGTTCTTGTGTGGAGATCCCGCCAGGTCTTGCCAGTATTTTTCTAGGAGTAACCATGCCCAAGGCCCAAACGCCCCCCGACTCCGCTTTGACCGCCGACAGCCCAGGCCCCGCAGTTTTTGCCTGGCGATCGACCGAGATCGACCAAGCCGAGCTGGCGCGGCTGCGTGCGCATCGGCGTGCACACCGAGCTATCGCGCCGAACACCGTGGCGTTGCCCGCGCACGCCAGCGTTGCCACCCAGGCCCCGCTACTCACCCGTGGTCAGCGCCTGGCCGACGGCGTTGCTGCCACCATTGGATCTTGGCGCTTTATCGTTATCCAGAGCACTGCCATCGTGCTGTGGATTACCGGCAACGTGTTGGTGGGCGCCAATTCTTGGGATCCGTATCCCTTCATCCTGCTTAACTTGCTGCTGTCGTTTCAGGCCGCATACACCGCCCCGGCCATCATGATGAGCCAAAACCGACAGTCTGAGCTCGACCGCCGCCACGCGCAAAGCGACTACGAGATCAACGTCAAGGCCGAGCTGGAAATCGAGCTGCTGCATGAAAAAATCGACATCCTCAAAGAGCAAGAGCTGCTGGCGCTGACAGACGCGGTGCGCCAGCTCTCGGCGCAGCTGGAAACTCTGTCCAAGCGCATGCCCTGACTTCCACGCAGGCCCGCCCGGTGCAGCCCCTAAGATCGCCGCCTATGCATACCACCGCCCTTGTTTTGTTCTCCGGAGGCCAAGACTCCACCACCTGCCTGGCGCACGCGCTGTCCCGCTACCAGCGCGTTGAAACCGTGGCCTTCGACTACCGCCAGCGCCACCATATTGAGCTCGATGCACGCCTGAACGTGCTGCATGAGCTGCGCGCACGCTTCCCGGCCTGGGCGGCCAAACTCGGCGAGGACCATTTACTGGACTTGGCGGTGCTAGGCGAGGTCAGCGACACGTCCCTGACCCGTGACACCGCCATCGCCATGGAGGCCAGCGGCCTGCCCAACAGCTTTGTGCCCGGGCGCAACCTGCTGTTTTTGACCCTGGCCGCCGCGCTGGCCTACCGCCGGGGCTTGCAGGTGATCGTCACAGGCGTGTGCGAGACCGACTTTTCGGGTTACCCCGATTGCCGCGACGACACCATGAAAGCCATGCAACTGGCCTTGTCTTTGGGCATGGACCGGCGCTTTTTAATCGAAACCCCGCTGATGTGGATCGACAAAGCCGCCACCTGGCGTATGGCCCACGACTTGGGCACCCAGGCCGACGCACAGGGTGGCGGTCAGGCCCTGGTCGATCTCATCGTGGAGCACACGCACACCTGCTACCTGGGTGAGCGCAGCCAGCGACATGATTGGGGCTATGGCTGTGGCAGTTGCCCGGCCTGCGACTTGCGGGTCAAGGGCTTTGCGGCCTTTCGGGGTGCCGATCGTCGGTGAGGTCTGTTAGCTATTGCTTTTGAATCCCTACCGGGGGGGTGCCCACTCTCTCCCCCAACCCCTCTCTCGCCCAGCGGGCGAGAGAGGGGGGCTCACAGCCACAATTGGTTTCTTTGCTCCGGCGAGCCGTCTACCGGCTTAGCACCTGCGAACCGCGGGTTCGGCCACGTGCGGTTCGAGGTGCTTTTGCCCGCTAGGGGCGAGACGGCCGTGTAGGTTAGCTTCGAACAGCACCAGAGTCCAGCGTCGTAAGGTGGATGTTCAGCTCGTAACGCAATCCAAACCGCAGTTGCACCGAGTCTTGGGTTACCGCGCGGCAACCAACTTCCAGGATATATTTGTTAAATAAATAATTTTTATTTAATTGGCAGGATATGCTGTGCGCATCAAGGTTTTCAATAGTATTTATCGACCGCAAATTATGGCGAATGTTCGCAAACAGAAAGGATTAAATGATGTTCAAGAAGCTCCTCGTACTAGTATCTGCACTGGCACTTTTTGGCTGTACAACGCAGGGTGCACGAATATCTCAGACGGTTGCCACTCAATTCAAGGAGGGCATCAGCACCGAGGCAGAGATAGTGTCTGCGTTGGGCACACCCATGGGCATCAGCTTAAGCGGGGGAAGCAGGATACTGATCTACCGTAGCACTGAGCCCTTACCCTCGTCGCTGGTCCTGGGCATATTTTATTCAAGTGAGCTAAAAAAGCAGGTGAGTTACGAGGTTAATTCGTCCGGCACCTTGCAAAAAATCATTTACTCTGAGCTGAGTGTTCCACTCCAACGGTAACGCTGATGCCGGGATGATGACCGCGATTCGCACGACCTGACCAATAAGGCTTGGTCAAAATCACACGCACGGCAAATGGGTGTTTGACGCCGATGAAGCAGCGCCGAAGGCGGAAGTGCAGGCAGTGAGCAAACGTCCCTTTTTGAGCTAGGTCCTACCAACCGCACTTGCTGACATGCCGTAAGACTGACCAAGCGCCCGAGCCAGTGGCGGCGCGCGGCGCCTTGGTATCCGCCGACATCCGGGCCCTAAGCCGCCCACGCATCATTAAGGTGCGCCTAAAGCACCTTCTCCACCACCTCAAACCGGGCATCTGCACCGCTAGCCGCAGGCTCCAGCACCCAGGCCTTGGTGTGAAACGCCGCCACCCCCGGCCGGTGCGCAATCGACACCAGTCCACCGCCACGCGTCGCCAGCA
This sequence comes from Comamonadaceae bacterium, assembly GCA_947464995.1. GTDB lineage: Bacteria > Pseudomonadota > Gammaproteobacteria > Burkholderiales > Burkholderiaceae_C > Allorhodoferax. Next base: position 10,884 of record CANHZG010000074.1, read on the forward strand.
TGTCCACTAGGCGCTGGTACAAAGTGGCCTCGGTGGGTGCGTCCAACGCGCTGGTGGCTTCGTCGGCAAAAACCCACTGCGGCTGCTTTAAAAACACCCGCGCCAGCGCCAGGCGTTGCTGTTCGCCGCCCGAGAGTTTTTGGCCCCAGGTGTTCCATTGGTCCAGCTGGTCAGTCAGGTCGGGCAGCAGCGCATCGGTCAGCGCCTGGCGCAGCTGCGCCTCGCTGTAGCGCGTGGGTAGGTCGGGGTAGGCCAGTGCATCGCGCAGCGGGCCGTTGGGGAAGTACGGGCGCTGCGGGATGAACATCGCGTCTGCGGGGCGCGCCACCTGGCCGCTGGCGAAAGGCCAAATGCCCGCCAGCGCTCTAAACAGCGTGCTCTTGCCCGCGCCCGACGGTCCTTGCAGCAGCACGCGCTCCCCGGCGTGCGCCACCAGCGTGGCGTGCGCCAGCAGCGCC
>CANHZG010000075.1 GCA_947464995.1 Comamonadaceae bacterium
GGTTTGCACCCTTGAGCCGAGCAAGAAATGGCTGATTTCCAGACGCGCGTCGTAGGTCTTCCCGTCTTGCAACCAAAGCAGCTCGCCGTTGACGTAGTACTTAAAGCCCTTGACCAGACCACTGACGTCGTACTTGAGCCGGGTCGAGCCCGGAACCAAGTAGTCGTAAACCGGCAACGGCTGTGCAGCCGCGCTGGACGCAGGAAGGGAGACCGTGGTGTCTGCACCCGGGGCAGTGTCCGGGGCTGGCGCAGGCGATGCATTGCTCGCCAGACCCTCGCTGGGGCCCACGGGCTTGGCGGCAAGTGGCTCGTACGGAGTCGGACTGCTTGCGTCATGGGGCTCCGATGCCAAAACCGGTGCCTCCAACACTGCGGGCCCAAAAGGCTGGCCTGCGGGCGAAATCGCTTGGGGCGCTTGGATTCTTTCGCGCCCCTGCGCGGCGGGCAAGCGCTTAGCCAAGGATTTGGACGCGGCGTTGTCGATGCGCACCGTGCGGGTAATAAAGGCGCGCGTGGCCTGCTCCGCAGGCCGCTCAGACGCGATGCCCGGCAGCGCGCTTGCCAACCCCTGCAGGGCCAGTGCGTGCAGCCAGAGCACCGCCAGCAAGACTAATGCCCACGCCAGCGCCTTGCGCGGCCGGTAGGAAACCAGCGCCGCAGACAGCACCCTGTGCATGCTCTGACCTTCCACCGCTTCCATATCAGACTGCGGCATCCCCGGCAGGAAACACTGGCTGCTCCCAGCCCAGCAACTCGGCCAGGCGGCAGACCACCCAGCGCGCCTCCAGGGGCAGGATGACTGCGTCGGGGCCGCACAAGGCTTGCCGACATTGCGCCAGCACCGCCCAGGCGTGCAAATCACGCATCAGCTGCAACTGGGTCGCCGTGGGCACCAGGGTTTGCGCCAGGTCTTCGCACAGCTCGTAGCGCGCAGCAATGTCAGCGTGCGAAGCGATCGGGCGGGTTTTCCCCGGTGGCACGAACAAGGCCAAAAACGATACCGGGATGTCGATTTGGGATGCGTCGGACATGGCGTCGTAACAGGCCTCAGGCGCCAGGATTGACTTCCGCTGCGGCGCGCAGCTTGTCCTTCTTGCTCGGGCGTTTGCCCTTGACGCCGCCGTTGCCGCTCATATCCACCAAAGCTTGCGGGGATGCGGCCACCTCGGTGGGCTCGAAGCCCTCGACCGCCTCCAACACCACGTCCAGGCCTTGGCGTTTTTTGATCAGCCGCCAATGCGCCTCGGTGTCTGCCGTGACAAAGCTCACCGCCAAGCCCGCCTGCCCCGCGCGGCCGGTGCGGCCAATGCGGTGGGTGTAATCGTCGGCCGAGCGCGGCAGGTCGTAGTTCACCACCACCGGCAGTTCCACCACGTCGAGGCCGCGCGCAGCCAGGTCGGTGGCCACCACGACGCGAACGCGCGAGGCCTTGAAGTCGTCAAGCACCTGGCTGCGCTTGCCCTGGCTGAGCTGGCCGTGCAGGGGCTCTGCATCCAGCCCAGCTTTACGCAGCTTGTCGGCCACGATTTCAGCGGCGTATTTGGTGGCCACAAACACCAGCGTGCGGCTCCATTCGTACTGCTGAATCAAGTGTCGCAGCAGCTGGGTGCGCGAGCGGGTGTCGACGGCGATGGCGCTTTGGGCGATGTCAGGCAAGGTGTCAGGGGCGTCTTGCACTTCCACGCGCACCGGGTCGCGCAGCAGGGTCTGCGCCAAGGCGCTCACCTGAGGTCCGAAGGTGGCCGAGAAAAACAGGCTTTGGCGCTGCAGCGGCAGCAGGGCATTGACGCGCGCCAGTTCCTCGCTAAAGCCCTGATCGAGCAGCCGATCGGCTTCGTCAAGCACCAGGGTCCTTACATCTCCCAATTGCAGTGCGTTGTGGTCCACCAGGTCGAGCAGGCGCCCGGGCGTGGCGACCACGATATCGGTGCCCCCGCGCAAACCCATCATTTGTGGATTGATGGATACGCCTCCAAAAACCACGCTGATTTTGGGCGCAGGGCTCAGGTCAGCGGCTAGGCCTTTGAGCACGTCGCCCACCTGCACCGCTAATTCGCGCGTAGGCACCACTACCAAGGCCTGCACCCGGCGCAGCGCGCCGCGTCCGGCCTCCTGGGGCAAAACCTGTTGCAACAATGGCAAGGCAAAGGCAGCGGTTTTCCCTGAGCCGGTTTGAGCGCGTACTAATAGATCACGGCCCTGCAACACCGCAGCAATAGCGCCCTGTTGCACCGGAGTCGGGGCCGCAAAACCGGCAGCATGCGCTGCGGCGCACAGGGTGCCGGAAAGGCCGAGGGAAGAAAAAGGCATCGTTGGGGCTAGAAGATGAGATCGGGCAACAAGGTCCTGGGGTGACTCGTGCGTCAGCGTCCCGATTTTGCGCCCAATAAAAAACCACCGCAGTTCCCGGCATACAACCGGACCCTGCGGTGGTCACCGCGGCCAGGGCCGCGCGGCAATCAGCCCTTTTTGGCGTACGCGCTGCACCAGCCTGCGCTAGACACTTGCTTGCCTGCGAACAGGGGGCAGTTGCCAGCCTTGTCGCCCGCTTTGCCCTGGAACAGGGCGCAGCTAGCGCAATTTTGCCCAGCGGCAAACTTGGGAAATTTGGTTTTGTCGACTTTGCTGGCATCGGCCTTGTAGCCCAAGCTGCTGGCGTTGGCATCTGCCTCGGCCACCATGGGCGCTTCGGCAAAAGCGGCACCCGACACCAGGGCGCCCGCGCTTACGCCCATTTGCACCACGAATTCACGACGATTTGACATATTGATATTCCAAAAAAGTAAGGGGTCGCCCCATAGCAGACCCACGGTTATTGTCGCCTAGACTGACGACGCGCCTTTAACGGTACGCAAACGCCTAAGCAATCCAGATGCTCAACGGCCCGATAGCCTGGCCCGTTGACCGGGTTATTTATCCTCCGCAGCGGCGGCCCAAGACCTCAAACGCGGGCAGGGTTCTACCCTCCAAGACTTCCAAAAACGCACCCCCACCGGTGGAAATGTAGCCAATCTGCGACTCGATGCCGTATTTGGCAATGGCCGCCAGCGTATCACCGCCCCCGGCGATGCTGAATGCGCTGGACGCCGCAATTGCCTGGGCGATCACTTTGGTGCCGTTCTCAAACGCAGCAAATTCGAACACGCCCACGGGGCCGTTCCAGACGATGGTGCCCGCGCGCATCAGCTGCTCAGCCAGCGCCTGAGCGGTCTGCGGGCCGATGTCCAGAATCAAGTCGTCATCGGTCACGTCGGTGGCGGCCTTGATGGTGGCCGGTGCGTCGGCGGCAAAGGTCTTGGCGGTGACCACGTCGGTAGGAATCGGCACCGCCGCACCGCGCGCTTGCATGGCCTCAATCACCGCACGGGCCTGGTCCAGCAAATCGGGCTCGGCTAGGCTTTTGCCGATCTTCAAGCCCGCTGCAAGCATAAAGGTATTGGCAATGCCGCCGCCCACGATGAGTTGGTCCACATTGGCTGACAAACTCTTCAATATCGTGAGCTTGGTGGACACCTTGGAGCCCGCCACGATAGCGACCAGCGGGCGTTTCGGCGCGAGAAGGGCCTTGGAAATGGCGTCCATTTCGGCTGCAAGCAGCGGGCCGGCACAGGCCACGGGCGCAAATTGGGCGATGCCGTAGGTGCTGGCTTCGGCCCGGTGCGCGGTGCCAAAGGCGTCGTGCACAAAGATGTCGCACAGCGCCGCCATTTTGCGGGACAAGGCCTCGTCGTTTTTCTTCTCGCCGGGGTTCACGCGGCAGTTCTCTAGCATCACCACCTGGCCGGGAGCCACCGTCACGCCATCCACCCAATTAGCCACCAGAGGCACCGCGCGCCCGAGCAGTTCGCCCAGACGCTGCGCCACCGGCGCCAGCGAGTCGGCAGGCTTGAAGGCGCCTTCGGTGGGGCGCCCCAGGTGCGAGGTGACCATCACCGCCGCTCCCGCAGCCAGCGCCATCTGGATGCAAGGCACGCTGGCGCGGATGCGGGTGTCTTCGGTGATAGCCCCGTGGGCGTCTTGCGGCACATTCAGATCGGCGCGGATAAACACGCGCTGGTTGGCAACAGCCCCTTGGGCGCAGAGATCGGAAAAGCGGATAGCGTTCATGGTGCGAAAAGAATGGTGGGGAAATAAGGAGGCGTTTGCGGCGTATTTTAGGCAAGGCCTGCTCACCGGTGCCCACTCAGCTACTTGCGTTCACCAGCCCAGGCCGATATGCAGTGGCAGATAGACCGCCATGCCGCAAACAATCGTTCCCAGCACCGCGTTGCCTACGCCCTTGCGCCAGAAAAAGTAGGCCGCTCCGGCCAGGGCGCCGTATAGGCGCGCATCCAAAAGGGTGTGGATAAAAACACCTTGCGTCATCACCAGCTCTGGAATCACCACGGCAGAGAGCGCGGCAATGGGCGCGTATTGGAGGCCGCGCTGGGCCCAGCGCGGCAGCGTCCACTCGGCGTCCGGGATAAAGAAAAACGACCGCGCCAGCACCGTCACTCCAGCCATGAGCAGGATGGTTGGCAAGATGCTGTGTTGGCTATCGGCCCAAAAAGCATCCCACCCGGCAAGCAGAGCGGTCAGGCTCATGGCTGCACCGGGGGCGCCAAAGCGGGGCGCGACTCCAGCGCCATGCACGCCAGCACCGCCACCCCAATGGCCACCAGAATATTGAGTTTGAGCGGCAAGGCGTAAGTGGCCACGGCCACCGCCCCCGCTACAGCCCCGGCGATCCAGCGCAGGCGGCTGGTGGCCAGGGAACACAAAATACCGATCAAGGCCAGCAAACCGGCAAAACCCAGGCCCCAAGCGCCGGGAATGAAATTGGCCAGTGCCACGCCCAATAGGCTGGCTGACACCCAGCTAAACCAGTTGATGCTGCTATTGCCAGCCAGATAGGCCATTTGCGCCACACGCGCGTCGTCGTCCACAGCGGGCATCGGGTTACACCGCACGAACATCACATAGGTCAGGTCGGCGGTGAAATAGCCGGTGACCAGGCGCTGCCAGCGCGGCAAATACATGAGGTAGGTGCGCATGTGCGCGCTGAACACCACGAACCGCAAGTTGACGCAAAAGGCGGTTGCCAAAATCACCCATACCGGCGCCCCGGCGATGAAAAGCGGAATTGCCGCAAGCTGCGAGCTACCGGCAAACACCAGCAAGGCCATGGTCAGCGCTTCGAGCGTTCCCATGCCCGACTTGACCATGGCCACCCCCGTCATCAGGCCCCAGGCGGCGATGCCGGGGGCCGCACCCAGCATATCGACGAAGCCGACGCGAAACTGTGGATGGCGGCGGTATACGCGTAGAAAAAACATGCGGTGTGGCTCAGAGCGGGGGCGTCTTGGGCAGACCCAGGTCAAACGCCATGCCCGGCGCTAACGCAAAGCCGCGCAAAAACTCGGCCACGGCCAGGCGCTTGGCGCCGGGGCGTTGCAAGATATCCAAACGCAATACGCCCGCACCGGTCTGCACCACGATGCCCCGTGCGTCGGCCGCCAGCACCTGCCCAGGCACGGCCAGGGGCGGCCCAGACAGGGCTTGGGCGCCTTCTGCCAGCGCCTTAGCGGCCCACACCTTGATGGTCTCGCCGGCCCACTGGGCCGTAGCGCCTGGAAAGGGGTCAAAAGCGCGCACCTGGCGGGCTATGTTTTCGGCGCTCATGCGCCAGTCGATGGCCGCCTCGGTTTTCTCAATTTTGTGGGCGTAACTCACGCCCTGGGCACTCTGAGGAGTGGCCACCCAGGCCGACGGATCGGCCAGTGCCTGCACCACCAGGCGCGCGCCCAGCGCTGCCACGCGGTCATGCAAGCTGGCGCTGGTATCGGTCGGCTCAATCGGCAGGGGGGCCTGCAACAACATGGCACCGGTGTCCAAGCTGGCGTCCATTTGCATGATGGTCACGCCCGTGTGGCTGTCGCCGGCTTCGATGGCGCGGTGGATCGGTGCCGCGCCGCGCCAGCGTGGCAGCAACGAGCCGTGGATATTGAGGCAGCCCCACTTCTCGGGCCCGGCCATGGCGTCAAGCACCCACTGCGGCAGGATCAGGCCGTAAGCCACCACCACCATGGCATCAGCCTGTGCGGCGGCAATGGCGTTGCGCGCCGCGGCAGCATCTTCCGCATATTTGCCGTCCAGACGCAAACCATGGGGCTGGGCCAAGGGCAGCCCAAGGTCCAGGGCATATTGCTTGACCGCAGAGGCCTGCAGCTTCATACCGCGCCCGGCTGGCCGGTCCGGTTGGGTCAGTACCAGCACGATGGTATGACCTGCCGCCACGATTTGCTCCAGGGCGGTGCGGGCAAACGCTGGCGTACCGGCAAAGATAAGCCTCAACGGGCGTCCTCACGTTGCGCTTTAAGCATTTTGGTTTTGATGCGGTTGCGCTTGAGCGGCGAGAGGTATTCGACAAATACCTTGCCCATGAGGTGGTCCATCTCGTGCTGGATACACACCGCAAGCAGCTCTTGCGCTTCAATGGTGCGGCTTTGGCCTTGGGCGTCCCATGCGCGCACATGCACTTCGTCATGCCGGGTCACGCCGTCGTAAATGCCGGGCACGGACAAACAGCCTTCTTCGTTCAGGTGCGTGGCTTCGCTGGTCCAAACCAGCTCGGGGTTGATCAGCACTAGCGGCTGGTTACGCTCCTGGGACACGTCGATCACGATCAGGCGCTCGTGCACATCGACCTGGCTGGCCGCCAGACCAATGCCCTTGGCGTCGTACATGGTCTCAAGCATGTCACGAACCAGCTGAGCAACCCGTGCGTCTACCCCAGCAATGGGCTTAGCGACTGTGTGCAGACGGCGATCGGGATAACAAAGGATAGGGAGTAGAGCCATAGACGGGATGCAAAAGCCCGCTATTTTCGTCTTTTTAAGGTCGGGGCCGCCGATAAATTGGCAAAACCTCCGGCACCGTCCGAGTTTCGCGGCAATAATTAGCAAAATCATAATTTATTTGCTGAGGATACGGCTATGGCGTCACACACTTGCAACAACCCCACCTCTAAAAAGAGGCGAGGTGTCCTGGCGCTAGCCTGCGGATTGTTCAGCGCCCAACTGGCGCTGGGCGCTGAACCGCCAGCACCACCCACCGAGCACTTAAAGCCGCAGGTGCGCGCGCAAGAGGTGCCTGCGCGCATCATTGAGGTCCTCAAACGAAACGCCATCGAGCCCTTTCTTGCCGAACCCCTGGTGCTCGATGAAGCGGCAGTTCAGAACGCAGCGCGCATCGTGGGCGGGCCGGAAGACCGCGTGCTTTTGGCCCGTGGCGACCGCGCCTATGCACTTGGTGCACCAGGCGCAGAGCTCATCTTGAACCCCGACGCCAACCAATACTTCCAAATTTTTCGCCATGCCAAGCCCTTAAAAGACCTGGGCACCGGCGAGGTATTGGGCTACGAGGCCCAGTTCATTGGCAGCGCCCGCCTGGTGCGTGGACAAAGTACCGCTGACACCCTCTCGGAAGGCCAAACCATCACCTCGGCGGTGCCGGCCTCCTTAGAAATTACCAGTTCCAAAGAAGAACTGCGCCGAGGCGACCGCTTGATCGCGCGGCCCGTGTCGCCCTGGAAAGACCTGAGCGCCCACGCGCCCGAACAGGACGTGGAGGCGCAAATCATTTCTGTCTACGGCAGCGCCGTGGTCAATGCCGCGCAAAACCAGGTGGTGGTGATCGACCGCGGCGCAGCCAACGGATTAGAGCCCGGCCATGTCCTCGCTATTCAAAGGCGGGGCCAACAACTCATCGACCGATCACAGGGAATCCCGCTAGCCCTGCAATTGCCCGACGAGCGCAACGGCTTGGCGTTGGTGTTCCTGACTTTTGAAAAGCTGTCTTACGCGCTGGTCGTTGAAATCTCCGACACGGTGCGCATCGGCGACCGCATGCGTAAGCCTTGATCCGCCCATGCAGTGCACTGAGCCAGACCCCTTGTCCTATGAAGAAATGGCGCTATGGCTGCGCCTGCAACTCACCGAGGGCATAGGACGCAACACCGCGCGACAGTTACTGACCGCTTTCGGGCTGCCGCAACAGGTATTTTCACAAAGCGTGGGTGCTCTGCGCGAAGTTGTTACCGAACGCCAGGCCAAGGCGCTGCACGCCACCCCGACCAACCTGGACACTACCGCGCGCGCGACCTGGGACTGGTTGCAAGCAGACCCTACCCATAGGCGCCTGCTGGCATTGGGGGACACCGCCTACCCCAGCCCTCTACTCGATATCGAAGACCCGCCCTTTGTTTTGTATGCCATGGGGGAACCGGTGACCTGGACTACTGGTGCAATACGTAGCATCGCCATCGTAGGCAGCCGCAACCCGACGCCCCAAGGGCTTGAAAACGCCACACAATTTGCCCGGGCCTTTGCGCAAACTGGACTGACCATCGTCTCAGGCATGGCCAGCGGCATTGACGCCGCCGCCCACACAGGTGCTTTGCAGGGTGCGGCGCCGGGCCAATTGGCCACCATTGCCGTGGTGGGAACCGGTTTGGACCGGGTTTATCCCAAAACCAATCTGACACTGGCCCGCCAAATTGCACAAAACGGCCTGATATTGAGCGAATTCCCCATTGGTACGCCACCGCTGGCCGCCAATTTTCCCCAGCGCAACCGCATTATTTCGGGTTTGTGCCTTGGAACCCTGGTGGTGGAGGCGGCGCTGCAATCGGGCTCTCTGATCACCGCCCGCATGGCAGCAGAACAAGGAAAAGACGTGTTTGCCGTTCCTGGCTCCATCCACAGCACGCAAGCGCGTGGATGCCACGCCCTCATCAAACAAGGCGCCAAATTGGTGGAAAGTGCAAATGACGTGCTCGATGAGCTGCGAACCGCGCCATCGCACCATAGGGTCCGGCAGGTGCACTGCGACCCGGATTTACTGGAACATATCGGCCCTGATTTCGCGCCGCAGACCGGCCTCTTGGCATGCTTGGGTTTTGACCCAGTCGGCCTGGATCTCTTGCAAATCCGCAGCGGGCTGGATACACCCCAGTTGCAGGCGGAACTCATGGCATTGGAATTACAAGGCCGCGTGGCCCGCTTGCCTGGCGGCCTTTATCAACGCTTGGCTAGCAATTAAAACAAATTTCTCGTTTTAGACAATAATTGCGATTATAAAAATTAAAATGGTATGCTTACCTTAATCTGTTCTTTTAGATAGAAATACACACTTATGAGCGATCCGTCCGGCGTTTTGACCACCCAACAAGCCGCCCGCCTGTTGGGCCTATCGACCACCACCGTGCAAAAAATGGTGGCCAATGGCGAGTTGGAAGCATGGGTGACGTCTGGCGGCCACAGGCGGATTTTCCGCAGCGCAGTTGAAAAAATGATGCCCAACCGGGCTTCAACCCTAGACGCGGGCACCTCAGCCGCTTTGCGCGTGCTGCTGGCCGAAGACGACCCGCTACAAGTGGCTTACTTCCAAGCCTTGGTCAAGCGCTGCACGCACCCGGTGACACTGACGGTCGTAGGCGACGGCTCCCAGGCGCTGATTCAAATCGAGCGCCAACGCCCCGACGTGGTAGTCACTGATTTGATGATGCAGCCTTTTGACGGCTACCACCTGGTCAAGACATTGGCCACCGAAACGGCGTACCAAAGCATTGCGGTGCTGGTGGTCAGCGCCAAAAGCCCCGCAGAAGCACGGCATGACGGCGATTTACCAGCTTGGGTCACCGTGTACCAAAACCCCTCCAAGCCGAACGCATGTTGGGCCACCTGGATGCCCTGGGCGGGCGCATTGCCCGCGGTGTTTGACTCAGGCGACTCTGCCCAGTTAGGGCTTAAACCGTGGCCCCGGCGTTGGGGTCGCTGGGATCATTGTCTTTTTTGACCGGGGCCTTGATCAGGTCTTCGCGCTGGATACCCAGCCACATGGCAATGGCGGCAGCGACAAAAACCGACGAGTAAATACCAAACAAGATGCCAATCGTCAGCGCCAGCGCAAAGTAGTGCAGCGTGGCGCCACCAAATAGCAACATGGACAGCACCATGATTTGCGTACAACCGTGGGTGATGATGGTACGGCTTATGGTCGAGGTAATGGCGTTGTCGATGATTTCGCGCGTGTCCATGCGCCGGTAGCGGCGAAAGTTCTCGCGGATACGGTCAAAAATCACCACTGACTCGTTGACCGAATAGCCCAACACCGCCAGCACAGCAGCCAGCACGGGCAAAGAAAATTCCCATTGGAAGTAGGCAAAAAAGCCCAGGATGATGATCACGTCGTGCAAGTTGGCGATGATGGCGGCCACCGCAAACTTCCACTCAAAGCGAATGGCCAAGTACAGCATGATGCCAACCACCACAAAAGCCAGCGCCTTGAGGCCGTCGGTGGCCAATTCGTCGCCCACCTGCGGGCCGACAAACTCGGTGCGGCGCAGCGTGGCGCTGGGGTCTAGCGCCTTGAGCGCAGCGAGCACTTTTTCGCTCTGCGCGCCCGATGTGCTGCCTTTTTGCACCGGCATGCGGATCAACACGTCTTGGGCAGTGCCAAAGTTTTGCACCTGCACGTCCTTGAGGCCCAGCGCGTCGACGCTGCTGCGAATGGCTTGCAGATCGGCGCTTTGGCTGTAGGCCACCTCCATCAGCGTGCCACCGGTAAATTCCACCGACAAATGCAGGCCACGTGAGAACAAGAAGAACACGGCGGCCAAAAAGGTGATGAGGGACACCAGGTTGAACGCCAGCGCGTTCTTCATGAACGGAATATCGCGGCGGATTTTGAAAAATTCCATGCTTATTTCTCCAGCGCGTTAGGGTTGGCTACGACAGGGCCACTGGCGCCGCCGTCAGGCCGCCACACCGTGCCAATTGACACGCTCTTGAGTTTCTTCTGGCGGCCATACCAAAGATTGACCACGCCGCGCGAGAAGAATACGCCCGAGAACATGCTGGTCAAAATGCCCAGGCAGTGCACCACAGCAAAGCCGCGCACCGGGCCCGAGCCAAAGGCCAGCAGCGCCAGCCCGGCGATCAGGGTGGTGACGTTGGAGTCGATGATGGTGGCCCAGGCGCGGTCGTAACCGGCGTGGATAGCGGCTTGCGGCGAAGCACCGCCGCGCAGCTCTTCACGCACGCGCTCGTTGATCAGCACGTTGGCGTCAATCGCCATACCCAGCACCAGCGCCATGGCGGCCATGCCCGGCAGTGTGAGGGTGGCTTGCAGCATGGACAGCACGGCCACCAGCAAGAGTAGGTTCAGGGCCAGTGACACGCTAGAAATCATGCCAAACAGCAGGTAATACACGCACATAAAGGCAGTGA
>CANHZG010000076.1 GCA_947464995.1 Comamonadaceae bacterium
CCAGCGCCTGAACCCTTGCGCCCACACCCGCGCACATGACAGAACTCCAGGATTTGCGTGCCGCCTACCGGGCGCAAAAAGCGCAGCTCCTGCACGGTTTACTAGCGCCCGGATTTAGGCCAAGCGGCGTCCACAAAGTGTTGCGCGAGCTCTCGGCCCTGACCGATGCCTTGTTGAGCACCCTGTGGGCACAAGCCAAGCTCGATGCCCCATGCGCCTTGATCGCCGTCGGCGGCTACGGCCGCGCAGAACTTTTCCCCCACTCCGACGTGGACGTGCTGGTGCTCCTTCCAGACCAACTGGATGGCGACCCCGGCCTGCCCAAGCGCATCGAGCAATTTATTGGCAACTGCTGGGATGCCGGGCTAGAAATCGGTTCGAGTGTGCGCACCGTTCAGGAATGCGTGAACGAAGCCAGCAAGGACGTGACCGTGCAAACCGCGCTCCTGGAGTGCCGCTTCCTGACGGGTGACGCCAAACTGGTCCAGCGCTTTAAAACCGCGTTCTTTGCAGCCCTGGACCCAAAAGCCTTTTTTGTAGCCAAAACACTAGAGCTGCGCCAGCGCCACACCAAGTTCGAGGACACGCCCTATTCGCTGGAGCCCAATTGCAAGGAGTCGCCCGGCGGCATCCGCGACCTGCAAGCGGTGTTGTGGGTGGCTCGGGCGGCACATTTGGGCTGGAATTGGGCCGAACTGGCGCATAAGGGGCTGGCGACCGACTTCGAAATTGCACAAATCCGGCGCAACGAATCCCTGCTGTTTTTGATTCGCGCCCGCTTGCATCTGATCGCCAAACGGCGCGAAGACCGGCTGGTATTTGACCTGCAAACGCCCGTAGCAGAGGCCTTTGGCTACACCGCGTCCACTGGCGCAGGCGCCTTGGTGCGCGCCAGCGAACGTCTGATGAAGCGCTACTACTGGGCAGCCAAGGCGGTCACCCAGCTCAACCAGATTTTGCTGATGAATATCGCGGAGCGGCTCAATCCCTCCACGCACACCTTGCGCCCGATCAACCAACATTTCAACGACAAAGCCGGCATGCTGGACGTGGCCAGCGACGACGTGTACCAGCGCCAGCCGCACGCGATTTTGGAAACGTTTTTGCTCTACCAAACCACGGTAGGCGTCAAAGGCCTCTCGGCCCGCACGCTGCGTGCGCTGTACAACGCGCGCGGCCTGATGGACGCGGCCTTTCGCCGCGACCCGGTGAACCGCGCCACGTTTCGCGAAATATTGATGCAGCCTGGCGGCATCACCCACGCCATACGGCTGATGAACCAGACCTCGGTGCTGGGGCGCTATCTGTGGGTGTTTAGGCGGATCGTCGGGCAGATGCAACACGACCTGTTTCATGTCTACACGGTCGACCAGCACATTGTTACGGTGCTGCGCAACGTGCGGCGGTTTTTTATTGTGGAGCACGCCCACGAATACCCGTTTTGCTCGCAACTGGCCTCGGGTTGGGACAAGCCTTGGCTGCTCTACGTGGCCGCGCTGTTTCATGACATTGCCAAGGGCCGTGGCGGCGACCACTCCGAGCTGGGTTGCGTGGAGGCGCGGCGCTTTTGCAAACAGCACGGCATAGACGCCGACGACACGGCGCTGATCGAGTTCTTGGTGGCCGAGCACCTGACCATGAGTCGGATTGCGCAAAAGTCGGACCTCAGTGACAGCGTCGTTATCGCCAAATTTGCCCTGCGTGTGGGCAATGAGCGCAATTTGACGGCGCTTTACCTGCTTACGGTGGCCGACATACGCGGCACCTCGCCCAAAGTCTGGAACGCTTGGAAGGGCAAGTTACTCGAGGACCTCTACCGCTACACCATGCGGGTGCTGGGCGGTCGGGCACCCGACGCCGACGCCGATGTGGAGGCGCGCAAGCGCGAAGCGCTGGTCAACCTCGCGCTTTACAGCCTGCCGTTTGAAGCGCACAAGGCGCTGTGGGACACGCTGGATGTGAGCTACTTCATGCGCCATGACGCTGCTGATATTGCCTGGCACGCCAAACAACTGTCACGCCATGTGCAAACCACGACACCTGTGGTACGCGCACGCCGCTCCACCCTGGGCGAAGGCCTGCAGGTACTGGTCTACACCCCGGACCAGCCGGACTTGTTTGCCCGCATTTGCGGCTATTTTGACCAAGCCTCGTTCAGCATCGTGGACGCCCGCGTGCACACCACCCAGCGCGGGTATGCGCTGGACACATTTGAGGTGGTTACCTCTGCGGGTATGGAAGAACACTACCAGGCGCTGACCAGCATGTTGGAGACCGAGCTGGCTCTGGCCATCGCCACTGCGGGGCCGCTGCCCCAGCCGTCCAAGGGGCGTATCTCGCGGCGGGTCAAGAGTTTTCCCATTGCGCCGCGCGTAACCCTGCGACCCGATGAAAAGGCGCAAAACTGGCTACTTAACATCTCCGCCAGCGACCGTCCGGGCCTTCTGTATTCGGTGGCGCGGGTATTGGCACGCCACGCCATTGAAGTGCAACTGGCCAAGGTCACCACGCTGGGCGAGCGGGTAGAGGACACGTTTTTGATCCACGGCGCCCAGCTTCAGCACAACAAGACGCAGATTGACATTGAAACTGAGCTGCTGGAATCGCTGGCGTCCTGACAAAATACTGGCGCCCCAAGCAAGCCACCACCGCGCCGGAGACACCGCATGAAGCCCCACGCCAACACATCCACCCTGAGCCGACGCCGCCTTCTAGGCGCTTGTGCCGCACTGGGTGCGAGCAGCCTGAGCGCGCTGGCACAAAGCAAAACCGTGCTGCGCATCTCCAGCCCGGCGGTGCCCGACGACTGGCACGCCAAGATGTGGACCGTTTTCAGGGACAGCCTGGAGAAAAGCGCACCTGGGGAATTTGACGTCCAAATCAACCTCAACGCCACGCTGTTCAAACAAGGCGCCGAGTCGGCGGCCATGGCGCGCGGCAACCTGGAACTGGCCACGTTGTCGGCCTTTGACCTCGCCAAATTTGTGCCCGAGTTCTCGGTTTTTACGGCAGGCTATATGGTGCGTGACCCGGCGCAGCAGCAAAAAATCTTCCAAGGCCCCATCGGCACGGAAATGTTCAAAACCGTGGCCGACAAAATGGACGTCACGCCCCTGGCCACCGCCTACCTGGGCACGCGCCAGCTCAACCTGCGCGAGGTGCGCAACGTCAAAACACCGGCCGACCTTAAAGGCGTCAAGCTGCGCATGCCCGGCTCCAAAGAATGGCTGTTTTTAGGCGAAGCCCTGGGCGCGACGGCCACGCCGCTGGCCTTTGGCGAGGTCTATCTAGGCCTTAAAACCGGCACCATCGACGGCCAGGACAACCCCCTGCCCTCGGTGCGCGCGGCCAAGTTTTATGAGGTGACCAAGCAAATCGTGCTGACCAGCCACCTGGTCGACAGCCTGTTTATCGCCATTGCCAACAAAACATTGGCCGCTCTTACGCCGGCCCAACGCCAAAAGGTCACTGCCGCGGCCCAGGCCGCCGCCCAGTACAACAACGAGAACCGCATCAAGGAAGAGTCGCAAATGCTGGATTTCTTCCGCAAGGAAGGCCTGCAAGTCAGCACACCTGACCTGGATGCTTTTCACAAGGCGGTCCAGCTGCGCTACCAAAACTCGGACTATGCCAAAGCCTGGCCCCTGGGTCTAGTCGAGCGGATCAACGCAGTCCGCTGACACCGCATGCAAGCGCCCAGCACCGAAGCGGTGCCGTTCAAGCCCAGGCGCCATCGCCTGACCCATGCCTGGCGCGTAAGCACACAAACCATTTCAGGCCTGCTTTTTCTGGCCCTTTTTGGCGTATTCATCATCCAGATCACCGCCCGCTTTGGCTTCAATCAGCCGCTGGCCTGGACCGACGAGGCCGCGGTCATCCTTTACCTGTGGGTGATTTTGTGGACCGCCGCCTGGGTGGTGCCCGAGCGCGAGCATGTGGTGTTTGACCTGCTGTGGAACCGCGCTAGGCGCCGCACCCGCCAGGGCATGCGCATCGTGGGCAATCTGCTGGTGGGTGGTCTGGCAGCCGTGGCGCTGCCCGCGAGCTGGGACTACGTGCACTTCATGGGCCGCGAGGGCTCGCCGGTGCTGGGCGTGTCGTTTATGTGGATTTACCTGCCCTTCGTGATGCTGCTGCTGGCGTTGGCACTGCGCTGCGCTTGGGCGATCCTTGAGGCGTTTCAGGGGCGCGGCTTGGACGCGGAGTTGCGCCTGTGAGGCCCGCGCCATGAGTTCGGGCCTGCTCGTGCTAGTGGGCGTGCTGGTGGCGGCGCTCTTGCTGCGCATGCCCATTGGCTTTGGGATGCTGGCTGCGGGCATTGGCTACCTGCTGGCCACGCACCAAGACCTGGGGCTGGTGGCCGAACAGGTGAGCAACGGCCTGTACAACAGCTACGTGCTGCTGGCCGTGCCACTGTTTGTGTTTGCCGCCAACCTGATGAATGCGGGCACGGTGAGCGAACGCATTTTTGACTTTTGCCGCATTTTGGTGGGCCCCATGCGCGGCGGGCTGGCGCAGGTGGACATTTTGGTCAGCGTCATCTTCTCAGGCATGAGCGGCAGCGCCATTGCCGACGCCGCTGGCCCCGGCCTGGTCACCATCCGCCAAATGCTGAAAAAACCCGAGTATTCGCCCGGCTTTGCGGGCGCCGTGGTGGTAGCAAGCGCCACGCTGGGGCCCATCATTCCACCCTCGATTCCGATGGTGATTTACGCCTTGGTTTCGGGCACGTCGGTAGGCGCGCTGTTTTTGCGCGGCGTGGTGCCCGGGTTTTTGATGGCCGGTTTGATGATGCTGGTGGTGCACTGGATTGCGGTGCGGCGCAATATGCCGCGCGAGGCACCGGTGCCCCGGTCGGAATGGGCCGGTCTGGCCTTTCGCGGCGCCCTGCCCTTGTCCATGCCCCTTGTTTTGCTGGGCGGCATTTACTCGGGCACCTTCACACCCACCGAGGCCGCCGCCGTGGCTGCTTTGCATGCGCTGGTGCTGTCTACCCTGGTGTTTCGGGCTTTAAGTTGGCGCAGTTTTTGGACCGTGGTGCTGGAGTCGGCGCGTGGTAGCGCGGTCATTACGCTGATCTTGGCCGGATCGTTCATGCTCAATTACGCGCTCACCGCCGAGGGCGTGCCCCAGGCCATGGCGCAGTGGGTGGCGAGCATGCAACTGTCGCAGATTCAGTTTTTGCTGCTCGTTAACCTGCTGTTCTTGGTGCTGGGATGCTTTTTAGACGTGTCGGTGCTGCTGCTGGTGTTTGTGCCCATGCTGCTGCCCGCAGCGCGCTTGCTGGGCGTGGACCTGGTGCACTTTGGCGTGCTGGTGGTGCTCAACATGATGATCGGCCTGATCCACCCGCCCTTTGGCATGCTGCTGTGTGTCACCAAGGCGCTCACCGGCATCCCGATCGGCGACATGATGCGAGAGGGCTGGCCCTTTTTGCTGATGCTGCTAGCCCTGCTGCTGGCCATGACGTTTTTCCCGCAAATCGTGCTCTGGCTGCCGCAGACCATGGGCTACGGCGCGCACTGACGGGGAAATAGCCCGCCGCTACTTGGAACGCAATGCCGCGTGGATACGCCGGGTCATGCGCCACACGCCCCACAAAACCAACGGCATCAATAGCCCGGTGGCAACATCAGGGTTGATAGCCAAACCCGCCGCCCTTAGCGCCTTGGTGCCGTAGTACAAGAGGCTGACGACGTAGTACGAGATAGCCGCAATCGACAGCCCTTCCACCGTCGTTTGCAGACGCAGCTGCATTTCTTGCCCACGGGTGAGCTTTTCCAGCAATTGCTGGTTTTGCTGCTCAGTGGCAATGTCTACGCGGGTGCGCAAGAGTGCGCTGGTGCGCGACACGCGTTCCGACAGGGTGGATAGCCGCTGGGCGGTGGCCGCCACGGTGGCAATGGCTGGTGAGAGGCGGCGCTGCATGAATTCGCCAATCGTCGGGCTGCCAGGCACCACTTTTTCGCGCAGTTCAGCAATGCGCTGGCCCACCAGCGTGTAATAAGCCTGGGTGGCAGAAAACCGGTAGCTATGCTCTGCAATGCTGCGCTCGACCCGTGCGGCCAAGGCCACCAAATCGTCGAGCAGCTCTTGGTCGGACGCGGATTTTCCTTCGAGTCGCGCGGTAATGTCTGCAAGCGCGCCCTCGGCCTGCGCCAGCAGGGGGCCGAGCTGCTTGGCCACAGGCAGGCCGCGCAAAGCCATCAGGCGATAGGTTTCGAGTTCAAGCAGCCGCTGCGATATGCGCCCGGCGCGCGCGGGGCTGGTGCCCAAGGGCGCCAGCACGAGAATGCGCTCAAAGCCGTCGGCTCCGATACGAAACTCCGTAAAAGCACAGGAGTGGCCGTTGCCCAGCATAGAGGCCACCACCTCGGTCCCGCCCAGCCACTCTTGGGCTTGGTCCATGCAGGCAGCGCTATTGTCCAAATCCCCGTGCACCAGGGCCAGTTGCACGGCAGCCACCGTGTGGCCCGGAATTCCACGAAGCCACGGTGCGGGCACGGCCAGATCGGCTGCCAGGTTGGCATCGCGGCGCACCGCGTCCGATGCGCTGAGCAACTGCACGATGGAGTAGCGGGTGAACTCGGTGTGGCGCTCCCACTTCACCGTACAGCCTTCCAGGTGCAGGCGCAAAAAATTGTCGTTCAAGCTTTGCAGCGGGAGTTCGCTTTGGCCCGGCAGCTTGCACAGGTGCTCCCATTCCTGTTGGCGCGACACACCGACATTGAGCACGGCCACCAGCACTACCAGGGTCGGCAACTGCAAACTCGCTGGAGGCCGCGCATGCACCTCGTTGTGCAAAGGGACGCGCAGCACGTCGTCTGCTGGCAAATTGGGGGCGTGGTCTTGGGGATTCATGGACCGATTTTGCTCCTTCCGGGGCGGACCGTACAGGTGAGGTGTCGGGTCGGAATACCCACCAAAAAAGCACATGGCACGCTCTGTGCATAAGCCCTGCCAACCGTCAACACTTTGACATAGGTTGCGGTTGCCGCGCCGGGCACACTGAGGTTTTCCTTGCCCTTGCAGCTATCAAGGGCGCTGCGCAACGCGCCCGAATACGAGGAGTAGCAGACATGGCAAATGACTTCGAAATTAAGTCGCTGCACTGGGAAACCCAGTCGGGCGGACACAGCGATGGCAGCGACGAGCGCCGGCACCGGCGGGAGTTGCGCATGCGTGCCTTGTTCAGCGCACTGCAAACCGGCCCCATTGACGCAGCACGCCTGGCATTCACCGCGTTGATTGCCAACGACGCCGATCTGGCCCACAACGCAGGTCTGGGCCGCATCGGGGCGGCCCTGCAAAGCAGCAACCTGCCCTTGGCATTGCGCCTGGCCATAGACATGCAAGCCGACAACCCAAAGGCCTTCAAAGGATTTGGTCTACCCAAGCGCGCCCACGATAAGGGCAACCAAGCACCCGCCAAAACCGGCTTTGTGGGTGGCTTTACAGGCCGCATTTTTGACGTCTCTGCCTAAAGTAGGCTGTCCGGCCACCACTATCACGGCAAATAAGTTCCCCGCATCTAGGTGATTTTTACGCTCAGGTTGGGCAGGCCGTCGATGTGCATTTCAATAACATCGCCACGCACCACGGGGCCCACGTTTTCTGGCGTGCCCGAGTAAATGATGTCGCCAGGAAACAGCTCAAAAGCCTCTGATAACTTAGCAATCTGCTCGGCCACCGACCAGATCATCTGGTTTAGATTGGCGTTTTGCTTGGTTTGCCCATTGACTTTGAGCCAAATCGCGCCCTGCGTAAAGTGACCGGTGGACGCTACCTGGTGCAGCGGCCCAAGGGGAGCCGAACGGTCAAAGCTCTTGCCGATCTCCCACGGTTTTTTCTCGTCACCCATGGCACGCTGCAGGTCGCGCCGGGTCATGTCCAGGCCCAGCGTGTAGGCGTAGACATGCTCCAGCGCCTTATCCACGGGGATGTTGCGCCCGCCCTTGCCTAAAGCTGCCACCAGTTCGGCCTCGTAGTGGTAGTTTTTGGTCAGCGTCGGGTAGGGGTGGTCTGCCACGGTGCCAACGGCCACGTTCTGTATCGCGTCTGTGGGCTTTTGGAAGAAAAACGGCGGCTCGCGCGAAGGGTCGGAGCCCATTTCGCGCGCGTGGGCGGCGTAGTTGCGGCCAATGCAATACACCCGGCGCACCGGGTACATCTGGTCCGAGCCAACGATGGGGATGTAAACCGCAGGCACAGCAAAGGGGGTTTTCACAGTGTTTTGCGCAACACCGGGCGTGGAGCATCCCAAAAGTGCCCCTGCGGCCAACAGGCCACCGGACTGCAACATATTGCGTTTTGAAACCTGGGTCATGGGGCGCATCCTTTAAAGCGATAAACACGGTTGGTGAAGTTGCCGGTGCACAGGGGCATGCGCCGCACGGCGGCACATGGTATCGCAGGGCTACCCCCACCAGCAGGGCGCGCGCCGCTGCGCCGTTGCGGTGCTGGGTGAAAATAGCCCAGCCGCACCCAACGCGGCCCATACCCCACACCACTTTGAAAATACCATGAACATCTACGACACCCTCGCCGCCCTGAACATCACCCTGCCCCCCGTAGCCGCCCCGGCCGCCGCCTACGTACCCTTTGTGCAGACCGGAAACCTGGTCTTTTTAAGCGGTCACATTGCCAAAAAAGACGGCAAGGCCTGGGTCGGCCAGTTCGGTGCCAACATGGACACGGCCGAGGGCAAACTCGCAGCGCGCGCCATCGCCATCGACCTTTTGGGCACGCTGCACGCGGCCGTGGGTGACCTCAACCGGGTTACGCGCATCGTCAAACTCATGTCCCTGGTCAATTCGACCGGCAGCTTTACCGAGCAGCACCTGGTGACCAATGGCGCCAGCGAACTGATTGGCGAAATCTTTGGCGCCACCAAAGGCACCCACGCCCGCAGCGCCTTTGGCGTGGCGCAAATCCCCATGGGCGCGTGTGTGGAGATCGAGATGATTGCCGAGGTGGGTGCCTAAAACCCTCGCGGGTTACCCGGCTACCCGGGGCAAACTCGCCGCCCGCAATCGCGCATGTGCGTCCCCCTGCCGGTCTGCGGGTAACTGCTGCTTGGCGCGCAAGTAGTGGTGGGTGTAGACCTCCAAGTAGGCCTCAAGCGTGTACGCGGCGGGCAAGTCGCCCGCCAGTTCCAGGCACAGTGCGGCAACCTCGCTGGTGCAAAAGTGGTCGTCGCGCCGGGAGCGACGCAGCTGGTAGCGCGATAGGTGCGCCGGGTGCAGGCTGAGCACCGGCAGTTGATCCAAGTAGGGGCTTTTGCGAAACATCTTGCGCGCCTCAGCCCAGGTGGCGTCAAGCAGGATGAACAAAGGACGCTTTGCTGGCAACGCGCCATCGTCCACCGGCAACGCAAATTCCATCGTATGCACCACCCGCGCAGGCAGCACAAATTCCCCCGGAAACACCACATACGGCTGCCACTGCGGGTCAGCCAGCAGGATCAGCAGCGCCGCGTCGGTTTCGGTGCGCGCCCAGCCAAAGGCAAAGGTGTCGGCTACCACGTCGGCCACCAGCCATCCGGTGTTGCTGGGTTTGAGCGGTTCAATGTCTGCCATCAATAGGCACACGCCCGCGCGCGTGCTTTGCAACAAGCCCAGGCCACACAGGCAGTGGCTTGGAACCAGGCGGCAACCCGGGCAGCGCACGCCCTTGATGCCGCCGCGCGCCAAAAACGGCTTGGAGCTGCGCGCCAGGCGCTCTGTGCGCAGGCGAGATACCGCGTGGGGTGGTGGCTGAGCTTGGAACCCTTGGGGAGCTGGCGGCGCCTCAGTCATAGAGCGCGCGTTCAGCACCCGCGCGCTTAGCCGCGCCCGACATAGGGCATCTTGGTGGCCATCAAGGTCATGAACTGGACATTTGCGGACAAGGGCAAGTTGGCCATGTGCAGCACCGCGTCGCCCACCTCGCGCACATCCATCATCGGCTCAATGGCAATGCCGCCATGGGCCTGGGGCACACCGCGCGCCATGGGGGCGGCAAGTTCGGTCATGGCGTTGCCAATGTCGATCTGGCCACAAGCGATGTTGTACTTGCGCCCATCCAACGAAATCGACTTGGTCAGGCCGGTAATGGCGTGCTTGGTCGTGGTGTAAGGCGCCGAGTTGGGCCGGGGGGCATGGGCTGAAATCGATCCGTTGTTGATGATGCGCCCACCCTGGGGCGTCTGGTCTTTCATCAGCCGGATAGCACCTTGGGCGCACAAAAACGAGCCGGTCAGGTTGACGCTAATGGCGGCTTGCCATTGCTCAAACGTCAGGTCTTCAATGTTCACCGGCGGGGTAAAAACCCCGGCGTTGTTGAACAGCAAGTCCAGCCGGCCAAAACGTTCTTTGACCATGGCAAACAGGCGATCCACCGCCTCGGGCTGGCCCACGTCGGCGCTAAAAGTGTGGGCGCGTTCGGTCGCAGCCGTCTGGGCTACCTCGTCTAGCGGCCCCAAGCGCCGACCGGCCAGCACCACGGTGTAGCCATCGGCCAGCAAGGCCAGTGAAACGGCGCGGCCTATGCCAGTGCCCGCGCCGGTTACGAGGGCGATCTTGGGGGTGGTTTGCATACTGCACCTTTCGGAAAATGGGGCTTTGAGGATAGCAGGGCCCAGCGCAGGCACACTGGGCCTGCCGCCTCAACCCTGGTCGCCCGGCTCTCAGGCACACAATCGCTTTTTGTGAAATAGTGACTGCCATCCCCAGCTTCACACCAAAGGAAATGCAATGCACCACCACAATCTCCTTGGCAAACGGGTTCTGATCACCCACGCCGACCGGTTCATGGGCCCCGAGCTGTGCCGGGTGTTTGCCGAACATGGCGCAACCGTCATTGCCGATACCGATCCGCTGCGCGAGCGCGAAGCACCCGCGGCTGCCGTGGCAGCGGCCGGACACCTGGATATCTTGGTGGTCAACCTGGCCATTGCGGCGCCCACCACAGCGGCTGCGGCAGTGTCCGAACAAGAGTGGGACGACACATTTGCCGCGCTCGTCCACCCCTTGCCCCGGCTGTGCCGCGCCGCCCTGCCCGCCATGCTGGAGCGACGCGCGGGGAAAATTTTGCTCATGGGCAGCGCCTCGGCGCTGCGCGGCATGAAGCGCGCCTCCACCTACAGCGCCGCTCGGGGCGCGCAATTGGCCTATGTGCAAGCCTTGGGCGTGGAAGTAGCGCCGCACCATGTGCAGGTCAATGCCATCGCCCAGAATTTTGTCGACAACCCGACCTATTTC
>CANHZG010000077.1 GCA_947464995.1 Comamonadaceae bacterium
CGGGCCGCTGGTGACCCTGGATTTGCGCACCCTGTACCTCAAAGACCTGACCCTGGTGGGCTGCACATTTCAGGACGACCGCATTTTTGACAACTTGGTGGGCTACATCGAACGCGGCGAGATTGCGCCGGTGGTCGCCCACACCTTCGCGCTGCGCGATATGGCGCTAGCGCAAGCCACCTTTAGCGCGAAAAACTTTGTCGGAAAAATCGTGCTGCTGGCGCCGCCCTGAAAGTGTTTTGCGAATGACAAGCCCTGATTCCCCCACCAAAAAAGCCCACGGCTTGGGCACCCCGCTCGAAGGCACGCCCGCGCCGCCCTGGGACCCGGGCGCTCCCATCGCCGCGCCCCTGTGCTTGTACCGCCCCACCGTGCTGCCCGAATGGGTGGACTACAACGGCCACATGAGCGAGTCGTGCTACTTGCTGGTGTTTGGCGACAACTCGGACGCGTTTTTCAGGCTGGTGGGTATTGACGAGACCTACCGCGACCAGGGCGGCCACTCGCTGTACACGGTGCAAACCCACATCCACAACATCCGCGAAGTGGCCGAGGGCGAAGCGCTGCGCCTGACCCTGCAACTGCTGGACTTTGACGACAAGCGCGTGCACATTTTTCACGCGATGTACCACGCCAGCAGCGGCGACTTGCTGGCCACGGGCGAGCAAATGCTGGTCCATGTGAACATTTCCCAAGGCCGCTCCACGCCCATGCCCGCCGGCTTGCAGGCCCACCTGCACGCCATTGCCCAGGCCCACGCCAGCCTGTCCGCGCCGCCCCAGGTGGGCAAGCCGATGGGCATACGCCGCAAGGCGGCGTGAAGCTCAGACTGATTTTTTGAAAGACTGCCGCCATGCAATTCGCCCTGAGCACCGAACACACCATGATCGTCGACACGGTGCGCGCCTTTGTCGAAAAAGAGCTCTACCCCCATGAGGACGAGGTGGAGCGGACCGACGCGATTGACCCCGCGCTGGCCCAAACCATCCAGGCCAAGGCCATTGAAGTGGGCCTGTACGCCGCCAACATGCCGGCCGAGCTGGGTGGCGGCGGGCTGGACAACTTCAGCATCACGCTGATGGAGCGCGAACTCGGGCGCGCCTCCTACGGCCTGCAAATGCTGATTGCCAGGCCGAGCAACATCTTGCGCGCCTGCCAGGGCGCACAAATTGAGGAGTATTTGATGCCCACGATTCGTGGCGAGCGCCACGACTGCCTGGCTATGACCGAGCCCAATGCCGGTTCGGACGTGCGCGGTATGCAAACCCGCGCCACGCGCGACGGTGCTGGTGAGAACGCCGACTACCTGATCAACGGCACCAAGCACTTCATCAGCCACGCCGACATGAGCGACTTTGTGGTGCTGTTTGCCGCCACGGGCGTGGAGGACACCAAGCATGGTCCCAAGAAAAAAATCACCGGCTTTTTGGTGGACCTGAATTCGCCGGGCCTGACGGTGCGCCGGGGCCCAGCCTGCGTCTCGCACCGGGGCTACCACCAGTGCGAGCTGTTTTTTACCGACTGCCGCGTGCCCGCCTACAAGCGCCTGGGTGAGGAAGGCAAGGGCTTCGATTTGATGGGCGAGTGGCTGGGCGCCACCCGCCTGACCGTGGCCGCCACCAGCGTGGGCCGGGGCCGGCGGGTGATGGAAATGGCCACCGAGTGGGCCGCCACGCGCAAGCAGTTTGGCCAGGCGATTGGCAAGTTTCAGGGCACCGGCTTCAAGCTGGCCGACATGGCCACCGAGCTGGCCGCCGCCGAGTTATTGACGCTGCAAGCCGCCTGGAAGTGCGACCAAGGCACCATGACCGACTCGGACGCCGCCATGGCCAAGCTGTTTGCGTCCGAAGCGCTGGCGCGGGTGACCGACAACGCGCTGCAAATCTTTGGCGGCATGGGCCTGATGAACCAGCTTCCCATCGAGCGCTACTGGCGCGACGCGCGGGTGGAGCGCATCTGGGACGGCACCAGCGAAATCCAGCGCCACATCATCTCGCGCGCCATGCTGCGCGTGCACGGGGCGTGAGCGCAACCGCAGCCGCAGCCAACGCGGCGATCGAGGGCCTGACGGAAGCCGCCGAGTGCGAAGCGCAAGACAGCGCGGCTCGCGCCCAGTTGCAGCGCCTGTTTTCACCGCGCCATATCGCGGTGTTTGGCGGTAACGCCGCCGCCGAGGCCATTCGCCAATGCCGCAAGCTCGGGTTTGCCGGTGAACTGTGGCCGGTGCACCCGACGCGCGCCACGGTGGAAGGCATCGCCTGCTACCCAGACGTGGCCGCGCTGCCCCAGGCGCCCGACGCCAGCTTTGTGGCCGTGCCACGCGAGGCCACTGTGGCCATCGTGGGCCAGTTGGCCGCGCGCGGCGCAGGCGGCGTGATTTGCTACGCCTCGGGCTTTGCCGAAGTGGGCGGCACGGGGGTGGCGTTGCAGCAGCAGCTCATTCAAAACGCGGGCGACATGGCCTTGCTCGGCCCCAACTGCTACGGCATGCTCAATTACCTGGACGGCGTGGCCCTGTGGCCCGACCAGCACGGTGGCCAGCGCGTGGGGCGCGGCGTGGCGCTGATAACGCAGAGCGGCAACATCGGCCTGAACCTGACCATGCAGCGGCGCGCGCTGCCGCTGGCCTATTTGATTACCGTGGGCAACAAGGCCGGCAACCGCATGGAAAGCCTGGTGGACGCGCTCTTGGCCGACCCGCGCGTGAGCGTGATCGGCATGCACATTGAGGGGCTGGACGACGTGGCCGCGTTTTCGCGCGTGGCGCTCAAGGCGCTGCGCCAGGGCGTGCCGCTGGTGGCACTCAAGGCGGGATCGTCCGCACTGGGCGCACAAACCGCCATGAGCCACACCAGCTCGCTGGCCGGGCCAGACGCCTTGTACGACGCGCTGTTCGCCCGCTGCGGCGTGGCCCGGGTGCGCGACCCGGCGGGGCTGATCGAGACTTGCAAGTTTTTGCACGTGCACGGGCCGCTGGGCGGCAAGCGCATTATTTCGGCCAGCTGTTCGGGTGGCGAGGCCTCGCTGGTGGCGGACCTGGCGCAGCCGCGCGGCTTGGACATGCCGGCCATTCCAAGCGCTGCCCAAGCGCGCCTGCACGCCGTGTTAGGCGACAAGGTCACCGTGGCCAATCCGCTGGACTAACACACCTACATCTGGGGCGACCTGGGGGCGCAGACCGAATGCTTCTCTGGCCTGATGGACTGCAACTTTGACGCCCACCTGCTGGTGCTGGACTACCCGCGCCTGGACCGCTGCAGCGCTGAGAGCTGGGGCACCACGGTAGACGCCTTCGTGGCCGCAGCACACGCCGGTGAAGCGTTGGTTCAAAGCACTGGCAAGAAAGCCGCCACCGTGGTCGCCAGCCTGCCCGAAGACCTGCCCGAGGACTACGCGCAATCGCTCATGGCCCGAGGGATTGCGCCCATGCACGGACTGCCCGATTGCCTGGACGCCATCGCCCATGCCGCTCAGGTGGGCGCGGCGGTGCGGGCGCAGGCCGTATTGAAGCCGCTTTCCCCGGTGCAAGCGCTGCAAGCGGGCAGCCCGCGCACGCTGGACGAAGCCACCGCCAAGCGGGCGCTGGCGGCATTTGGACTAGCGGTGCCCAAGGGCCGGGTGGTGCCCGCTGCGCAGGTGGCCGAGGCTGCCGACGCGCTGGGCTACCCCGTGGTGCTCAAGGCGGTGTCAGCGCAGCTTGCGCACAAAACCGAGGCCGGTGCGGTGCACCTGAACCTCGCCAATGCGGAGCAACTTCAGGCGGCCCTTAACAAAATGGCCCATCTGTCCGATGAGTTTTTGGTCGAGCAAATGGCCGCGAACGTGGTGGCCGAGGTCATCGTGGGCGTGCAGCGCGACGCGCAATTTGGCCTGTCGCTCACCGTGGGCGCCGGGGGCGTGCTGGTGGAGCTGCTGCAAGACGCGCGCACCTTGCTGCTTCCGGTGCAGCGCCACGAAGTGCAGGCGGCGCTGGAGTCCCTGCGCATCTGGCCGCTGCTGCGCGGCTTTCGCGGCAAGCCCGCGGGCGACGTGCCCGCGCTGGTGGACGCCGTCATGGCCGTGGCCGATTACGCCCAAAGCCACGCGCACAGCCTGCTCGAACTTGATGTCAACCCGGTGCTGCTTATGCCCGATGGCGTGCTGGCCGTGGACGCGCTGATCCGCTGCATTGAACCCATTTCCGAAGGAACGTCCCATGTCTAACGCCACTCCCGCCGCCCCGGCTGCTGTCCGCACCCACGCCGAAGGCGGCGTGCTCACCATCACCCTGGACCGGCCCAAGGCCAACGCCATCAACGTAGCCACCAGCCACGCCTTGTACGCCGCCTTTGCCCAGTTGCAAGACGACCCGGCGCTGCGCGTGGCCATCCTGACCGGCACCGGGCGCTTTTTTTCCGCCGGTTGGGACCTGACCAGCGCCACCGAGGGCGAGGCGATAGACGCCGATCACGGCCCGGGCGGTTTTGGTGGGCTGACCGAGTTCTTCAGTTTAGGTAAGCCGGTGATTGCCGCCGTCAACGGCCTGGCCATGGGCGGCGGCTTTGAGCTGGCGCTGGCGGCTGATTTGATGGTGGCCAGCGAAGCGGCCGAATTTGCGCTGCCCGAAGTCAAACTCGGCATGGTGGCCGACTCGGGCGGGCTGCTGCGCCTGCCCAAGCGCCTGCCGCGCGCCGTGGCCATGGAGTTGCTGCTCACCGGGCGGCGCATGGGCGCGCCCGAGGCGAAAAGCTGGGGTCTGGTTAACCAGGTGGTAGCGCCCGAGGCGCTGATGGCTGCTGCGCAGGCGCTGGCGCAACAGATCGTGCAATGTGCGCCGCTGGCGGTGGCCGCAGTCAAAGAAATCGTGCGCGCCACCCAGGGCCAAGACCTGGAGGCGGCGTACCAGACGCTGCGCCAGGGCGGTTTACCCACCTACCGCGCCATGCTTCGTTCGCAAGACGCGGCCGAGGGGCCGCTGGCTTTTTCAGAAAAGCGGCCGCCACGCTGGACCGGGTGTTAGGGGCACCAGCGCAAGCGTAGGGGTGGGATGCAATTTCAGAAATTGCCGCGCAGGGGGAAAAAGCACGTCCGCCTAAGGGAATATGCCAATACGGCCGCCTTGAGACGGGCAATGGTTTGCATTACCATGTTGGTAGAACGCAAAACCGTTTGCTTTCCGCTCCCGGTATTATTTGCCAACGCTGGCAAGATAGCCTGGAGTCTGTTTATTAATCTGCTTGGATTGGAGATCTTCAAAAATGGCACATGTCGAAACCACCAGCGACGCAGGAATCATCCTCGACCGTCGCCAACTGATTCTTGGCGCGTCTGCGGTTGGCCTGGCGTCCACCTTCGGCGTCGCACCTGCCCTGGCGCAAAGCGCGCCCAAAAAAGGCGGCACGCTGCGCATGGGTATGGAAGGCGGTTCGCCCTCTGACAGCCTGGACCCGATGACCTATGCGGACTCCATCCCAATCACCTTGAGCCTGATGCTCTGGAACAACCTGGTCGAAGTGGCCGACAACGGCGACGCCGTGGGCGAGCTGTTTGAGAGCTGGGAAGTCAAGCCCGGCGCCGCCGACTGGACCTTCAATGTGCGCAAGGGCATCACCTTCACTTCGGGTAAGACGCTCGACGCAGACGATGTCATCTACTCCATCAACATGCACCGCGGTGAGACCAAGTCGCCTGCCAAAGCCTTGTTGGCCGATATCAAAGAAATCAAGAAACTGTCCGCCACCCAGGTGCAAATCACCATGAACAAGGGTAATGTGGACTTGCCTTTCAACCTGAGCGACTACCACATCATCGTGGTGCCCAACGGTTTCAAAGACTTCAGCAAGCCCGATGGCACTGGCGCCTTCGTCATGGAAGAGTTCCAGCCCGGCGTACGCGCAACCTTCAAACGCAAGCCCGGCAACTACTGGAAGCCCAACCGCGGCAACTTTGACCGCGTGGAGCTGATCTACATTGGCGACGCATCGCAGCGCACGACCGCGCTGCAAACTGGCACGGTAGACATCATCAACCGCGTGAGCCCCAAGACTGCGGCCTTGCTGGCCAAGAACTCGGCGCTCAAAGTCTCGCGCACACCCGGCATGGGCAACCGCTTTTGCTTTGTGGCCCACACCGACAAGGCACCGTTCACCAACACCGACGTGATGTTGGCGCTGAAATATGGTATCGACCGTCAAAAGATTGTGGACAACGTCTACAGCGGTTACGCATCGATCGGTAACGACAACTGCGTTGGACCGAAGATGAAGTTCTACAACCCCAACCAAACCATGAACCGCTTTGACCCCGAGAAGGCAAAGTTCCACATGAAGAAGTCGGGTCACACCGGCGCGATCGAGTTGCAAGTGTCCGAAGGTGCCTTCTCCGGCGCCACAGACGCCGGTCAGATTTTCCAAGAATCGCTGTCCAAGGCCGGTATCAACCTGGACTTGAAGCGCGTCTCGGGCGACGGCTACTGGGACAACGTCTGGCTCAAGCAGCCCTTCTGCGCAGTCTACTGGGGCAACCGTCCCACCATCGACAACCAATTCACCTCGACCTTCTACGGCGGCAAGGGCAATCCTTGGAACGACAGCCATTTCGAGAACGCCGAATTCAGCAAGACGCTGGAAGCAGCGCGTATTGAAACCGACCAGAAGAAGCGCCAAGACATGTATTCGCGCTGCCAAGAACTGGTGTCTCAAAACGCTGGCATGGTCAACTACGCAGTGCAGGACTACTTGGATGCGCACACCACCAAGCTGCAAGGCCTGACTCCTTCGGGCCGTTACGACATGGGTGACGATCGCATCCCAGAAAAAGGCTGGTTCGCCTAAAGTAGTACCGATGCCGGTTTGGTGACAGACGGCGTCGCATTGCAATAAGTGTTGAGGGGTTGGGTTTGCGCCCGACCCCTTTTTTGCTCTACATTTTGGGGCTGCCGCTTGGGCCCTAGTTTTCGGTCAAGCGGCGCATTCCGCCGCTTTTTTTCCTCACCTATGGCTCCTCATGGCAAAGTTGATTGTTAACCGACTGTTTCTGGGCGTGCTGACCCTGTTTGCCGTATCGGTGCTGATTTTTGTCTGCACCCAAATTCTTCCAGGCGACGTGGCTTCTGCGGTGCTGGGCCAAGGCGCTACGCCTGAGGCGCTGGTAGTGTTTCGCCGCGAACTCGGCTTGGACATTCCTGCGCACATCCGTTACTGGAACTGGCTGGTGGGCGCGCTACATGGCGACTTGGGCGTGGCGCTGACCAACAAGCGTGTCATCATTGATGACTTGCTCCCGCGCTTGCGCAACACCTTGTTTTTGGCCGGTTATGCCGCCCTAATTGCCATTCCGCTGTCGGTCGGCCTGGGCGTTGTTGCCGCCATCAACGAAGGCAAATGGTCGGACCGACTCGCCAATGTGCTCACCTTGATTGCCATCTCCTTACCCGAATTTTTCATCGCCTACCTGTTGATCATCTTTTTTGCGGTCAACGTTCACTGGTTCCCATCGCTGGCCATGGTGTCGGGGAGCATGGGCTTTAGCGAACGCATCTACCAAACCACCTTGCCTGCGCTCACCCTGACGCTGCTGGTGGCCGCGCACATGCTGCGCATGACGCGCAGTTCGGTGCTCTCGGTCATGTCCACGCCCTATATTGAGATGGCTTTTCTTAAAGGCGCGCCACGCAAGCGCGTGATCGTGCGTCACGCGCTGCCCAACGCCGCTGCGCCCATCATCACCGTGATTGCCCTGAACATGGCCTATCTGGTCGTTGGCGTGGTGGTGATTGAGGCAGTTTTCGTCTATCCGGGTCTGGGCCAGTACATGGTGGACGCCGTGTCCAAGCGCGATGTGCCGGTGATTCAAGCGTGCGGGCTGACTTTTGCCACCGTGTTTGTCCTGCTCAACACACTGGCCGATGTCTTGGTCATACTGGTTAATCCGCGCCTACGCCACCAGCGCTAAGCCCTTTCCTCGTACTGGCACACCATGAAACTTTTTGGACATAAGCTCACCGCTTCAGCCGCCTTTGGACTGGGCGTTGTTGCTATCTTTATTTTGGTTTCCCTGTTCACACCCTGGATTGCGCCCTATTCGGAGTCGGCCAATGTCGGTGGTACCTGGGACGAACCCTCGGCCAAACTGCTGTTCGGCGCTGACCAAATCGGTCGCGACATGCTCACCCGCATGATGTACGGCAGCCGTATGACGATTGGCGTGGCCTTGGCCATTACCACCTTGTCCTTCATCATCGGCATCCTCACCGGCCTGGTCAGTGCGGTGGTGGGCGGCTGGGTGGATGTGTTTTTCACCCGCCTGGTCGACGTGATGCTGTCCATACCGAGCCTGATATTTGCGCTCATCATTTTGGGCGTGTTTGGTTCGAGCATTCCGGTGCTGATCATGACGATTGCGGTGCTCGATTCCACCCGCGTGTTTCGCCTCTCCCGCGCCCTGGGCATGAACCTGACGGTGATGGAATATGTGGAGGCCGCGCGCCTGCGCGGCGAAGGCCTGTGGTGGGTGATCACCCGCGAGATACTGCCCAACGCCTGGGCGCCGCTGGTCTCCGAATTTGGCCTGCGCTTTTGTTTTAACTTTTTGTTTATCGCCGGACTGTCCTTCCTGGGCTTGGGCATTCAGCCGCCCTACGCCGATTTGGGCGGCATGGTGCGCGAAAACGCCGCTGCCATCAACTTCGGCATGATGGCCCCCATCTACCCAGCCACGGCCATTGCACTGCTCACCGTGTCGGTGAACTTGGTGGTGGACTGGATGCTGTCCATCGACGCCCGCCCCTCGGGCGCGCAAGCCGAACTCTAAGAAAGAACGCAGGGTATGGACGAAGACATCATCTTGAGCATCAAAGGCCTGCGCCTGGAGAGTGTGGCGGGCAATGTGATTGTGGACAACGTGGACCTGCAATTGCGCAAGGGCGAGGTGCTGGGATTGATCGGCGAGAGCGGTGCGGGCAAGTCCACCATTGGCCTGTCGAGCATGTGTTACGCCCGCGCGGGTTTGCATATTGCCGGTGGCACGATTACTCTTGGCGGCACCAACATCGCCGCCCTGGACGCCGAGGGACGGCGCGCGGTGCGCGGCAAGCGAATTGCCTATATCGCCCAGTCTGCCGCGGCGGCCTTTAACCCCGCGCACAGCCTGATGGACCAGGTGTGTGAGGCGCCGGTTTTGCACAAACTCATGACACGCGCCGAGGCCGAAACATGGGCCTGCGAGCTGTTTGTGGCCCTGGACCTACCGGACCCGCACAACTTTGGCGCACGCTACCCGCACCAAGTGTCCGGCGGCCAGTTGCAGCGCGCCATGGCGGCAATGGCCATGTCCTGCCGCCCCGACGTGTTGGTGCTGGACGAACCCACCACTGCGCTGGATGTGACCACGCAGATCGAGGTGCTGATTCTGCTCAAGTCCCTGATTCACCGCTACCACACCGCGGCGCTCTACATAACGCACGACCTGGCCGTGGTGGCCCAGGTGGCAGACCGCATCAAGGTGCTGCGCCACGGCAAAGAGGTAGAAGAAGGCCTGACCGAACAAATCTTGCACCGCGCCACCCAAGACTACACGGCGCGTCTGGTCGCAGTGCGCGGCGCCGCTGCCAGCGAGCGCGCGGTGGCAGCCACCGTAAAGCCCCAGACGGTGCTGTCCATTAAGGACTGCCACGCCTACTATGGCGACTTTCATGTCGTGCGCGGCGTCTCACTAGACGTCAAACGGGGCGAAACCGTCGCCGTGGTGGGCGAATCGGGTTCGGGCAAATCGACACTGGCGCGCATCATCACCGGCCTCTTAACGCCACGCAGCGGCGAGATTCTTTTTCAGGGCAAGGCGCTACCCCCCGCACTGAGTGGTCGCAGCAAAGAGCTCAAACGCACGATCCAACTCGTCTACCAGATCCCGGACGTGGCCATCAACCCGCGCCAAAGCGTGCTTGATATTGTGGGTCGCCCGGTGGAGTTTTACTTTGGCGTTGGCCGCGCCGAGGTGCTGGCGCGCGCCAAGGAGCTGATGGCGCTAGTGGAGCTGCCGCTGGAATTTCTCGATCGCAGACCGGGACAACTCTCGGGTGGTCAAAAGCAACGCGTCTGCATTGCGCGTGCGCTGGCGGCCAAGCCCGACCTCATTATTTTGGACGAGCCCACTTCGGCACTCGATCCGCTGGTGGCGGAAGAAATTTTGACGCTCTTGCGCAAGCTGCAGCGCGAGTTAGGCTTGTCGTATGTGCTGATCACCCACGACCTCGATGTGGTGCACCGCATTGCGCACCGCACCGCCGTGATGCTCCAAGGCCAGTTTGTCGCCTTTGACGAGACCGACAAGATCTTCGACCAGCCCGAGCATCCCTACACGCAAAAGCTGATTACCGCCGTGCCCGAAATGCGCGTGGACTGGTTGGACGAGGTGATGGCCAAGCGGCCGACGGCTGCAGCCTGACCTTGCGGCTTTAGACGTTGGAGTCGGGGAACGAAGCCTTGCGCCGGTTCACATAGTCCAGCACCGCTTCATCGGCGGCAGCGTCGATTGCCGGGGGCACGTATTCGGCGAGCTGCTTCTTCCACAGCGCATTGGCCCGCACCGACATGTCCACCGAGCCTTCGGCCTCCCACTGCTCAAAGCTGTTGTTGTCGGTAATGGGTGAGCGGTAAAACGCGCTCTCAAAATTGGCCTGGGTGTGGGCGCAGCCCAAAAAGTGCTTGCCCGGGCCGACTTCGCGGATGGCGTCCATGGCCTGGCCGTTCTCGGACACGTCGACGCCGCCCAACAGGGTGTGCATCATGCCGGCCTGGTCGCAGTCCATAATAAATTTTTCGTATCCCATGGACAGGCCACCCTCTAGCCAACCCGCCGTGTGCAACACAAAGTTGACGCCGCCCAGGCAGGTCGGGAGCATGGTGTTGGCCGCCTCCGACGCCGCTTGCGCATCGGCAATTTTGGAGCCGCACAGTCCGCCGCCCGAGCGAAACGGCACGCCCACACGGCGCGCCAGCGCAGCCATCACGTACAGCACCAGCGCGGGCTCGGGTGTGCCAAAAGTGGGCGCGCCCGACTGCATGGAAATGCTCGACGCAAAACTGCCCAGCACCACCGGCGCGCCGGGGTTGACCAGCTGCACAAAGGCCATACCAGCCAGCGCCTCGGCCAGCGTTTGCGCGCAGGTGCCCGCCACGGTGACCGGCGACATGGCGCCGGCCAGGATGAAGGGCGTGATGATGGTGGCTTGGTTGGCACGCGCATACAC
>CANHZG010000078.1 GCA_947464995.1 Comamonadaceae bacterium
CCAAGCAATCGCTGGTGTTCGGCTTTGTCGTGGTGCCGAATTTTTCATTGATTGCGCTGAGCGCCTGCATCGACCCGCTGCGCATCGCCAACGGCGTGCTGGGGCGCCCCACCTACCGTTCGGTGCTCTTGTCGGTGGACGGCGGCCTGGTAGCCTCCAGCGACGGCATCCAGGTGATGACGCAACACGACCTGGCCGACGCACCTTCGCTGGACGTGGTGTTTGTCATCGGACCCAACCCCATCCCGCAGCGTGGACTGCGCTCGCTGACGCAGTGGCTCAAGAAAATGGCGTTCCAGGGTCTGCCTCTGGGCGGTATTGATACGGGCGCCTACCTGATGGCGCAGGCCGGATTGCTTGACGGCTACCGCTGCACCATCCATTGGGAAGACCACGAGGCGCTGGCAGAGCGTTTTCCGCAAGTAATCGTGACCCAGCATTTTTTTGAGGTGGATCGCGACCGCTACACCTGCAGCGGCGGTGTGGCGCCGCTGGACCTGATGACCTACTTGCTAACCCAAGCGCCGGGCAGTCGCCAGTTAGCAAACGAGGTCGCTAATTTGCTAGTGGTGGAGCGACGCAGCCTGACCGATGTGCAAACCGTGTCCATCATCCACCAGGAGCGCGTCACCCACCCGGCGGCAGTTGAGGCGCTGCGCCTGATGGAAGCCAATGTGAGCGAGCCGCTCACCATTGCAGAAATCGCACAATTTGCCGGTATGCCCTTGCGCAGTTTGCAGCGGCTTTTTCGCCAGCAGTTCGCCAAGTCGGCCGAGCGCATCTATTTGGATATCCGGCTCTCACATGCGCGCATTTTGGTGCAACGCAGCGACAAAAGCATCCGTGACATTGCCTCAGAGACCGGGTTCGCCTCGCCAGCCCACCTGACGGCGCGCTACACGCCCCGTTTTGGCGCGCCGCCGCGAAAAGACCGCACCCAACGCCAACAGGGTTTGGCGTTTAAGGAAAAATTGTTGTCGTAATTCGGCATTATTTGATTGGGCTTTGCCCCAATACTCGCGGATTTACCCAAGCAATCCACGGAGTCCGAACCATGACCATGCCCAACCTAATCACCATCGACAACGGCGAGCGCGTCCGCCACAGCTTCTCGGACGCCGAATACGCCAAGCGCATTGGCAAGCTGCGCGCCATGATGGCGCAGCGTTCGGTCGATACCGTGGTGTTCACTAGCTACCACAGCATTAATTACTACAGCGATTTCCTCTATTGCTCGTTTGGCCGTTTCTACAGCCTGGTCGTTACACAAGAAAAATCCGTCCTTATTGCCGCCAATATTGACGGCGGCCAGCCCTGGCGCAAAGGTGTTTGCGACCGTGCGGTGATTTACACCGATTGGCAAAGCGGCAACTACTTCCGCGCCATCGCCCAAGAGGTGCCCAACCATGGCCGCGTGGGCCTGGAATACGACCACTTGCCGCTCGAGCGTATGGACAAAATCAAGGCGGTGCTCACGCACGTCGAGTTCACCAACATCGCCGCCGACTGCATGAAGCTGCGCATGGTCAAGTCGGCCGAAGAAATCGAGTTCATCAAAAACGGCGCCCAGGTCTGCGATGTGGGCGGCGCGGCCTTGGTGGCTGCGGTGCACGAAGGCGTGCCCGAGCACGAGGTGGCACTGGCGTCTACCCAGGCCATGGTGCGCGAGATCGCCAAGCGCTACCCCCACACCGAACTGATGGACAGCTGGACCTGGTTCCAGTCGGGCATCAACACCGACGGCGCGCACAACCCGGTGACCACGCGCAAGGTGCAAAAGGGCGACATCCTGAGCCTGAACTGCTTCTCCATGATTTCGGGCTACTACACGGCGCTGGAGCGCACGCTGTTTTTCGGCGAGGTGGACGCGGCGTCCCTGAAGCTCTGGGAAGTCAATGTGCGCGTGCACGAAGAAGGCCAAAAGCTAGTCAAACCAGGCGTGCGCTGCTGCGACGTGGCCTTGGAGCTCAACAAGATTTATGAAGAGTACGGCCTGCTCCAATACCGCACCTTTGGTTACGGGCACTCGTTTGGCGTGCTGTCGCACTACTATGGGCGCGAAGCGGGACTCGAATTTCGCGAAGACATTGAAACCGTGCTCGAGCCCGGTATGGTGGTGTCCATCGAGCCCATGATCATGCTGCCTGAGGGTTTGCCCGGTTCCGGCGGTTACCGGGAACACGATATATTGGTGGTCACCGACAGCGGTCACCAAAACATCACGGGCTTCCCTTACGGCCCCAAGCACAACGTGATTCCTGCATAGGCACAAAACCTGCTTATTCGATGGACTCAACCTGAATCTGGAACCTGCACCCCCATGCAACAGCCTTATGTCCGCTTTGACCACGTAGAAAAAAGCTACGACGGGCGCCTGCTCGTGGTGCAAGACCTGAACCTCGATATCGCGCAGGGGGAGTTTTTGACTTTGCTTGGACCTTCAG
Organism: Comamonadaceae bacterium; assembly: GCA_947464995.1. Lineage (GTDB taxonomy): Bacteria > Pseudomonadota > Gammaproteobacteria > Burkholderiales > Burkholderiaceae_C > Allorhodoferax. The sequence goes on from CANHZG010000078.1 coordinate 2,445, forward strand.
GCTCGGGCAAGACCACCACCTTGATGATGCTGGCAGGTTTCGAGACCGCCACTGCGGGCGAGATTTACCTCGATGGCAAGCCCATCAACCGCATCGCGCCCGAGCATCGCAACATTGGCATGGTGTTCCAGAGCTATGCGCTGTTTCCGCACATGACGGTAGCCGAGAACGTGGGCTTCCCTTTGAGCGTGCGTGGCGTCAAGGGAAATGAGGCGCATGAGCGCGTCATGCGGGCGCTGGACAAGGTGGGTTTGAAGGGCTTTGAGTCTCGCCGCCCGGCGCAAATGTCGGGCGGGCAGCAGCAGCGCGTGGCCGTGGCCCGCGCCCTGGTGTTTGAGCCGCAACTCGTGCTGATGGACGAGCCGCTTTCCGCACTGGACAAACAGCTGCGCGAACAGTTGCAGTACGAGATCAAGCGCCTGCACCATGAGTTGGGCATCACCATCGTTTACGTCACGCACGACCAGACCGAGGCGCTGGCCATGTCCGATCGCGTGGCGGTGTTCCACCATGGCCGCATCCAGCAGATTGACACACCCACGGAGCTCTATGAGAGCCCGTCCAACGCCTTTGTGGCGCAGTTCATTGGCGAGAACAACACGCTGCACGGGCATGTGAGCTCCATTTCGGGCAGCGACTGCGAAGTCACGCTGGCCGATGGCCTGCGCTTGGCAGCGCGAGCGGTGGCGGTAGACAAGGTCGGCCAGGCCACACGCCTGTCCATCCGCCCTGAGCGCATTCACCTGAATCCGCCGCCCGGCGCGGTTCAAACCACGGTCAGTGGCACGGTGGTCGACGTGACCTACCTGGGCCGCTACGCCCGCCTGCGCATGAATGCGTGCGGGCTTGAAGATTTCATCGTTACGCTTCCCAACGATGGACGCGACTTGAGCTTGCAAGCCGGCAGCACTGCCACCCTCGGGTGGAATGTGGCCGATTGCCGGGCTCTGGACGGCGTGTAGGGGCGGCATTCATTCATACAACAGGAAATCAGCATGTTCAAAAAGATTCATTTAAGTGCACTAACGGTCGTGAGCGCCGCCGTTATCGCCGTCCTGCCAAGCACCGGCGCTGCGCAACAAGCGTTGACCGTGGCCTCATGGGGCGGCGCTTACACCAATAGCCAGGTTGAGGCTTATCACAAGCCTTTTACGGCCAAGACCGGCACCAAGATCACTTCGGTGGACTGGGGCGGCACGTTGGGCGAAATCAGCGCCCAGGTCAAGTCCGGCAACGTGAAATGGGACGTGGTCGATCTGGAAGCGGCTGAAGCCCTCAAAGGCTGCGAAGAAGGCCTGCTCGAACGCATTGATCCCAGCAAGCTTCCAGCCGGTGCGGACGGCACGCCTGCTGCCAAAGACTTCTCGCCCGGCATGGTCCTGCCCTGCGCGATTGGCGTGATCACGTATTCCAATATCGTGGCCTATGACAAAGCCAAAATGGGCGCCAATGGCCCCAAAACGCTGGAAGACTTCTTTAATGTCACCAAATTCCCTGGCAAGCGTGGTCTGAAAAAAGACCCCAGCGTCACCTTGGAATGGGCACTGATGGCTGACGGCGTGGCTGTGGCTGACGTGTACAAGGTGCTTTCCACACCCGCCGGTGTGGACCGCGCGTTCAAAAAGCTTGACGCGATCAAGAGCAGCATCGTTTGGTGGACCGCAGGCGCGCAGCCACCCCAGTTGCTGGCTGCGGGTGAGGTCGTTATGACCCACGCATGGCACGGCCGCATCGTGGACGCAAACGTCAAAGAGAAAAAGGACTTTGCGGTGATGTGGGACGGCCAGGTTCAGATTCCTGACCTGTACGCGATCATCAAGGGCACCAAGAATTTGGAGGCCGCGCAAGAATTTGTGCGCTTTGCCAGCAGCAGCCAGCCTTTGGCCGATCAAGCCAAGTACATCCCCTATGCGCCCACCCGCAATTCGTCACTGGCTTTGATTCCAGCGTCCAACCCTAACAAAGCCTGGCTCCCTAACGCAGGACATCCAGGCCGCGCAATGGCAACGAACTCGCAGTTCTGGATGGAGAACCAAGACGACTTAGGCAAGAAGTTCGCGGCCTGGTTGGCCAAGTAAGAAGATGGCAGCGATCAGTTCACTAGACCTGGGGCAACGCCTGCGCAAAGCAGAGCGTCGCGGCCACCTATGGGCCTACGCGCTGATCGCACCCCTGTTCATCTTTGTGGCGCTGAGCTTTCTGTTGCCCTTGGGCACGGTATTACTCAACAGCGTCTATGACCCGATCATTCCAGACAACTTGGCGCGCACCGTGCGCGCGCTCGATGCCTGGAATGGTCCCCGGGACCAGGCCCCGCCGGAGCCGGTGTACGCCGCTTTGGCGCAGGACCTCAAAGTGGCAGTGCAAGAGCAAAAAGCCGGTTCGATTGCCAACCGTCTGAATATTGAAGAGTCTGGCCTGCGCACCATTTTTATGCGCGCTGCGCGCCGCGTGAGCAGCCAAGAAGATGGCCCCTGGGCCCCATTTTTTGAAGCGGCCGATCCCGCCTGGGCACAACCAGCCATCTGGGGCACGATTCGCAACCTCTCATCACCCACCCACGCGCTATTTTTCTTGTCTGCCCTTGATGCACGCCGCCTGCCCGATGGTTCGGTCGCTGCACAGCCGGAAGACCAGCGCATCCATGTCACCATTTACTTACGCACGCTGGGCGTGGCCTTTACCGTGACGCTGATGTGCATTTTGCTGGGCTTTCCGCTGGCGTACCTGCTGGCGCACTTGCGTGACAAGACCGCCAATTTGCTGCTGATTTTGGTGCTGCTGCCGTTTTGGACCTCGCTGTTGGTGCGCACTACCGCCTGGATGGTGGTGCTGCAAAAAGAGGGGGTTGTCAACTCGCTATTGCAAGCGCTGGGGCTGATTGCTGAGCCGCTGCCTCTGGTGTTCAACCGTTTCGGCGTGGTCACGGCGATGACGCACATTCTGCTGCCTTTCATGATTTTGCCGATGTACTCGGTGATGCGGCAAATTCCTGCGTCCTATGTGCGCGCTGCACGTTCGCTCGGAGCCAGCCCCACTACCGCATTCCTGCGTGTCTATCTGCCCCAGTGTGTGCCCGGGGTAGGCGCCGGTGCGCTGCTGGTGTTTATCCTAGCGCTGGGCTACTACATTACACCGGCGCTGCTGGGTGGATCGACCGACCAGATGATCAGCTACTTTGTTGCCGACAACATGGGCCGCTCCCTCAACTGGGGCTTGGCTTCGGCGCTGGCAGCTATTTTGCTGGCCGCCGTGTTGGTGCTCTACGCGCTGTATGACCGTATTGCTGGCCCCGGCAACCTCAAACTCGGATGAGCCCCTCTACTTTGCCCCTGTACACCACGCCAGTGCAACGCATGGGGCACTGGGCTTTGCAGATTTTTTGCGGCGCGGTCTTGCTTTTCCTGATTGCGCCGGTACTGGTGGTCGTGCCGCTGGCCTTCAACAACGAGCCCTATTTCCATTTCCCTGTGCACGAATACAGTCTTCGTTGGTTCCGCGACCTATTTACCAATCCAGTCTGGCTGCACGCCATTGCCAACAGCATGATCACCGCCGTGCTGGCGACACTGCTGGCGACTGCGCTCGGGACCCTAGCGGCCGTGGGACTTAACCATAACAACCTACCGGGCAAGCGCCTCATCATGGCGGTGTTGGTGTCGCCCATGATCGTTCCGGTGGTGGTGTTGGCGGTGGGCTCCTATTTCTTTTTCTCCAAGTTGGGTATTGCCAACAATCTGTTGGGCATTGTGTTGGTGCATGCGGTCTTGGGCATGCCCTTCGTGGTGATCACGGTAACCGCCACGCTGGGCGGATTCGATATGAACCTGATGCGCGCTGCGCGCGGCTTGGGCGCGTCCCGGTTTCTCGCCTTTCGACGGGTGATGCTGCCCATCGTCTGGCCCGGGGTGCTCTCGGGCGCGCTGTTTGCCTTTGCCACCTCCTTTGACGAAGTGGTGGTCGTCCTGTTCCTGGGCGGACCGGAGCAAACAACCCTGCCGCGCCAGATGTGGACCGGGCTGCGTGAGCAACTCGCACCCACCATTCTGTCGGCTGCGTTCATGTTGATTCTGTTTGCCATCTGCATGCTGCTGCTGCTGGAGTGGCTGCGTCGGCGCAGCGTGGCCTTGCGCGGGGTCGTGGAATAGGCCACCGCACCATGGTCGCCGCCCTGGACGACCACGCGATCGCGCCGCCGGTGCAGGCGCTGCGCTTTGGTTTTGTGCTTGCGCCCAAATTCACGCTGGTGGCCTTTGCTGCCTTTGTCGACACTTTGCGCCTGGCCGCCGACGACGGCGACCGCAGCCGCCCCATCGAATGCAGCTGGACCGTGGTCAGCCACGATATGCAGCCCATTGCCTCAAGCTGCGGCGTGATGGTGCACCCCACTGGGGGTTTGCTCGACCCGTCTGAGCTGGACTATCTGGTGGTGGTGGGCGGCCTGCTCGACGCGCCGCATTTGCCGGTGCAGTTGCAGCACTACCTGGCGCACTGCGATACCTTTGGCGTGCCGCTGGTGGGCGTATGCACCGGCAGCTTTGTGCTGGCGCACCTGGGATTGCTGCAGGGCTACCGCGCCTGCGTAAGCTGGTTTCACGTAGTCGAATTCCAGCGCCGCCATCCGCATATTGCCGCCAGCGCGGACACCCTGTACCTGGTGGACCGCAACCGACTTACCTGCGCGGGCGGTACCAGTGTGGTGCACTTGGCGGCCTACCTTTTGGGCCAGCACGACGGCGCAGCGCGGGCCCAAAAAGCCTTGCGCATCATGATTGCAGAGACGCCGCTGCCGCCTAAAGCCATCCAGCCCCAGCCCCTGGTAGGCATGCAAACCCAGGAAGCGCGGGTGCGCAAGGTGATGCTTTTGCTAGAACGTAACCTGAGCCGCCCGCTACCCACCGAATACCTGGCACGCCACGTCGGTTTGAGCGTGCGCCAGCTGCAGCGCCTGTTCAAGCTGGAGCTCGGAATGGGGCCGACCGAATTTGCCCTCAAGCTGCGCCTGGCGCACGCGCACCAACAAATCGACCGCGGCCAGGCCAGCTTGCAGGAGGTAGCGCGCCAGTGCGGCTTTACAAATCCCTCGCACTTCACGCGCAGCTTTCGGGCCGCTTACGGCCAAAGCCCGGGTGCGCTGCGCAAGGGACAGGTGAAGGCTGCGGTTTTAGCCCGCGTTGCGGGACGTGTTTAGCGCCGTATCCAGCACTTCCACCCAATGGCGAACCGGCGTATCGGTGCCGCTTTGCAAGTGGGTGATGCAGCCGATATTGGCGCTGCAAATGCCCCGCGGCTGCAGTGCATGCAGGTTGCCAAGCTTGCGGTCGCGCAATTCGTAGGCGATTTTCGGGTTGAGCACCGAGTAGGTGCCTGCCGAGCCACAGCACAGATGCGCCTCGTTAGTGGCCACTTGCACCGCAAAGCCCAGGGCGGCCATCTGGGTTTCTACGCCGCCGCGCAATTTTTGCCCGTGCTGCAAGGTGCACGGCGGGTGAAAGGCCTGCACGCCCGCCGCTTGTGCCGCTGCGGCGCTGATAAGCGGCTTGAGCGCGTCCACCAGCTCAGGCAGTAGCTCGCTCAGGTCACGCGTGAGTTCGCTTACGCGCTTCGCTTTGGCAGCGTAAGCCGGGTCGTCGTGCAACACGTGGCCGTAGTCCTTGACCATGACGCCGCAGCCCGAGGCGTTCATCACAATCGCCTCGACCCCGGCGCCCGAGACCGGTGCAATATGGGGCCACCAGGCGTCGATGTTGGCGCGCATCGCGGCCTTGGCGCCGTCCTGGTCGTTCAGGTGGAACTTGACCGCGCCGCAGCAACCGGCCTTGGACGCAACCAGGGTCTGGATGCCTGCGGCGTCAAGTACGCGCGCCGTGGCGCTGTTGATATTGGGCGACATGGACGGCTGCACGCAGCCCGCGAGCATCAGAACCTTGCGCGCATGCAGCGCCACCGGCGTATCTCCGGCGTCTTGTGCAGCGGGCACTTTAGAGCGAAGCGCCTCAGGCAACACGCCGCGCACCGCTTGGCCCAACTTCATGGCCACGCCAAACAGGGGCGAGGGCAGGCCCTCTTTGAGCGCCCATCGCAGCGCCCGCTCAGGCAGTGGGCGCGCCACTTTGGCGTCCACCAGCTTGCGGCCCAGATCAATCAAATGCCCATATTCCACACCGCTGGGGCAGGTGGATTCGCAGTTGCGGCAGGTCAGGCAGCGGTCCAGGTGTTGCTGGGTTTTGCGTGTGGGCTTGGCGCCTTCAAGCACTTGCTTGATCAGGTAGATGCGCCCGCGCGGGCCGTCGAGCTCGTCACCCAGCAACTGGTAGGTGGGGCAGGTGGCGGTGCAAAAGCCGCAGTGCACACAGTTGCGTACGATCGCCTCGGCGGCCTGGCCGTCGGCCGTGTGTTGGTACTCAGAAGAAAGCGTGGTTTGCATGGCGGGTGGTGGGGCTTAGGCCGCCAAGTGCAGGCGACGGGTGTTGAACACACCGTCCGGGTCAAATTGCTGTTGCAAAGCGCTTTGGATGCGGGACTGCGTAGCATCCAAGGCGGCAAATACCGGCGCACCAGCCTGCACGTCGGCCAGAGCGCTTAGCGGGCGACGAAACAGCGTCGCGTGGCCCCCGGCGCCTTGTGCTGTCGCGTGCAGTTGCGCGGCCGCCGAGTGCGGCGCCCATAGCCAGCGCTGGCCGCCGTGCCACTCGATGAACTGGGCAAAGGGAAGATCCAACACCGGCGTGGTCTGCGCCACTGACAGGCGCCACAGGCACAGTTCGGGCGCGGGTGGCAGGCTAAAGAAAGGCAGGCGCTGGTCCCGCGCAGCGGCCCAATCCGCGCTGGCCTGGGCATGGTCCATGATGTCAGTGCAGCCGCCTTGGGCCAGCACATCGGCACGCATGCGCGGTAGCGCCGCCTGGACAGCGGCTACCGCTCCGCGCAGTCGCACAAACAGTTTGTCGCCGCCGGACGCACCACCTACCGCGTCATGGACCCAGCAACTGGCGTTCATGGGCAAAGGCTGACCCCCCCAACGGTGCAGCAGGGCTAGGGCGGCTTCCTGCGACAGCTCGCAGGCCAGCGTGGCCTCGCTAGGCGCAAAGGCCAGCACCTTGAGCGAGACCTCGGTGATCACTCCCAGCGTTCCCCAACTGCCAGCCAACAAGCGACTTACGTCATACCCAGCCACGTTTTTCATCACCTGGCCGCCAAACGTCAGGTGTTCGCCTTTGCCGTTAACAAAACGCGCGCCCAGCACATAGTCTTTGACCGAGCCGGCATTCGCGCGCGCCGGACCACTCAGGCCCGCTGCCACCATGCCCCCCACTGTGCCGGGAGAAGACTTGTCGCTACCAAAATGCGGTGGTTCGAAGGGCAGGCATTGGTTTTTCTCGCGCAATGCGGCCTCTAGGTCGGCCAACGGCGTACCCGCCCGCACCGTGACGACGAGCTCGCTGGGCTCATAACTAGTGATGCCGTTCAGCAACGACGTGTCCAGGATGTCGCCCTTCAAGTCCGCACCAAAAAAGTCTTTCGTGCCGCCGCCGCGCACGCGCAGCAGCCGATGCTCGGTTTGCGCCAGGGTTCGCGCATAGCGAATACGGTCGGTAATGGCGTCCATCGCTGCGTTAGGTCTCAACATAGGCCCATGTTAAAGGTGGCTATGGGCCTTGCCCGTGAATTTTTTGAACACCCTCTGGTTGAAAACTTGGGTGCCGCCAGGGAAACCAGGCCATGAGGCCAGGGTTTAGGAATCATTGGGCCGCATAGAAACCGACGCCCAAGCCAGCGATGTCCACCCGCATCCAAAACACGCAACCGGAGTCAGGGTACAGGGCCAGCTCCGCGGGGCTGCGGCCGTGGCGCGCGGTAGTAACAAACAGGGTTTTGAGGTCCTCGCCACCAAAACACGGCATGGTCGGACATTGCGCTGGGACCGCGTACTGGGCCAGCAGGTTGCCGTTGGGGGCAAATTGGCACACGCGTGCGCCCTCAAACATTGATACCCAGTAGTTTCCCGCCAAGTCGACCGCGGCGCCGTCGGGGCGACCTTGGTAGCTGGCGTCTTGAAAGGTCCAGCCTGCGGGCTTGGGCGCAAACTGTAAAAACGTGCGCTGCGCGCCCAGAACATTGGCATCGAGCGCAAAGTCCCAGGCATGCACGATGTGGTGCGGCGTGTCGGCCCAATAGACGGTGCGGTTGTCCGGCGCCCAAGCCAGGCCGTTGCCCGTGAGCGCATCCCCCGCTTGGCGCTGGACTAGAGCAACGCCGCTCTGGCGGGCGTCGACGCTGAACAAAGCGGCGGCGTGGCTGGCTTTGGGCTCGTCGATCGTGCCGACCCAAAAGCGCCCCAGCGCATCACATTTGCCGTCGTTTGCGCGTACCGTGGCCGGGTCATACGGCAGAACCGCCACCGGCTCCAGCGGGCCGCCCCAGGTGCGAGCGCGAAAAACCCCGTGCCTCAAGGCCACCACCAGGCCACCACCTAGAGCGGGCGCAATGCAACCCGGCTCGCTGGGCATGTCCCAAGCCTGCAACGCGCCTCCGTCGGCCTGGGCGCGCAGGATTTTTTTGCCTGGAATATCGACCCAGTAAAGCAACTGCTCCTGCGGGTGCCAAAAGGGCGACTCGCCCAACTCGTAGGGTGTGGGGTGCAGCGTTTGCCAGGCGGGGCGTTGGATCATGGTCGGAGGCCTTCGGATCAGCGGGGGGGAAA
>CANHZG010000079.1 GCA_947464995.1 Comamonadaceae bacterium
CCGGGCTGCAAAATCTCGTAGGGGCTCATGGTGGCATCGCCCACAAAGATCAGCTTGTAGTCCTTGTTGTACTTGCGGATGATGTCCCAGGTCGCAAATTTTTCCGCAAAGCGGCGCCGGTTGTTCTTCCACATGAAGTCGTAGACGCAGTTGTGGAAGTAATAAAACTCGAGGTGCTTGAACTCGGTTTTGGTGGCTGAAAACAGCTCTTCCACCCGCGCAATATGGTCGTCCATGGTGCCGCCCACGTCCATCAGCAGCAGTACTTTGACGTTGTTGTGCCGCTCCGGACGCATCTTGATGTCCAGGTAGCCCGCATTGGCCGCTGTTTTGCTGATGGTTTCGTCCAGGTCGAGCTCGTCCTCATGGCCTTCGCGGGCAAACTTGCGCAGGCGGCGCAGCGCCACCTTGATGTTGCGCGTGCCCAGTTCCTGCGTGTCGTCGTAGTCTTTGTAGGCGCGCTGGTCCCACACCTTGACCGCGCTGCGGTTACGGCTCTTGTCTTGCCCGATGCGAATGCCTTGCGGGTTTTGGCCAAAGGCGCCAAAGGGCGACGTGCCGCCGGTGCCGATCCATTTGCTGCCGCCCTCGTGGCGTTCTTTTTGCTCTTCAAACCGCTTTTTTAGCGTCTCCATGAGCTCGTCCCAGCCCATTTTTTCGATTTTGGCCAGTTCTTCGGGGCTAAGTTGCAGTTCCAGGTTTTTGCGCAGCCATTCCAGCGGCACTTCCTTGGTGAAGTCGGCAACCATCTCCACGCCCTTGAAATAGGCGGCAAAGGCGCGGTCAAATTTGTCGTAGTGCTTTTCGTCCTTCACCAGCGCGGTGCGGCTCAGGTAATAGAAGTCGTCAATCTTGTAGCCGCTGCTGTAGGCCTCGGCAAAAGTGTCCGTCTGCGCCGGTTCAGCGTTCGGTCCGACCACGCCTTTTTGCAGCGCTTCGAGCAGCGTCAGGAATTCCTTGACGGATACCGGCAGTTTGGCCGAGCGAAGGGTGTAAAAAAAATCAAGCAGCATCCTAGGGGCCTCTGTCTATGAAGTGGTTCTGCCCGGGCATGTGTGCCGGTTCGCCATTGCGTGGTTAACGGGAATCGAATTCATAGCCAGTCCTCAACCTTCAAGCCTTTAACGCGTTCAAACTCGCGGGTATTGCGGGTCACCATCGTCAGGCCGTGGGCCAGGGCTTGTGCGGCCAGCCAGAGGTCATTGGGGCCTATCGGCGTTCCCGCGCGGCGCAGGTCAGCGCGCACCGTGCCATAGCTGGCCGCGACTTCCGCATCCAAAGGGAGCAAGCCAAAAAAGTCCAACAGCCGCTGGGCGCGCTGATCTCGCAATTTTGATACCGGGGCGTGCGCCACGCCGTAATAAAACTCCCCGGCGGTGATGACTGACAACATGGCCTCGCCCTTGGCCAGCGTCTGTAAGCGGGTGTTGATGGAAGCGTCTTGCCCTTTGACCATGAGGGAGAAAACGTCGGTGTCCACGAGGTAGTTGAGGGTCATGCCTTGGGCACATTTCGGAGCGCAGCCGATGAGCGCTTGGGCTGAAGATCTACCTCAGGGACGGGCTCGTCGAGCGCCAAAAGGTCATCCGACTGTTCCATCGCCACATCGAGTGCGCGGCATTCGGCAGCGCTCAGAGGTGCAAGCCCCGCCAGTGCTTCTGCGGCAGTTCCCGCCACGGGGCGCAGCACAATGGATTGGCCGTCGCGGTAGATCTCTACCCGCTTGGCGTCGAACTGAAACTCTTTTGGAATACGAATGGCTTGGCTGTTACCAGACTGAAACACCGTGGTTTCAGCCAGGCTGCGGGATTTCAGGGCTTTGGTGGGGGTGTGTGCGTCCATGGCAGGCTCCGTATGTATATTGTAAGTGTATATACGTCGACAGCCGGTGTCCAGCTTAGGGACGCGGTTTGTTCAGGCTGTGCAGCAGTTGTGCCTTGACCTCAGGCCATTCCCCCGAGCGCAGGCTGTACATCACGGTATCTCGAATAGTGCCATCGCGGCGCAGGGCGTGGCCGCGGATGACGCCGTCTTTGTGCGCGCCCAGACGCTCAATAGCCGCTTGCGAGGCGAAATTGAAGTTGTCGGTGCGCCAGCCCACCACGTGGCAACCCAGGGTCTCGAACGCGTGGGTCATGAGCAGCAGTTTTGCGGCGCTGTTGACGTGGCTGCGCTGCACGCTTTTGGCGTACCAGGTGTAGCCAATCTCCACGCGCTTTACGGCTGGCAAGATGTCGTGGTAGCTGCTGCTGCCCAGCACACGGCCGCTGGCGTCGTCCAGCACGCAGAAGGCAAATCGGTGGCCCGCTTCGCGCATCGCCAAGGCGTCTTCGATGTATTTGTGCGTGTCTTGCGGTTCGGGCACCGAGGTGACCCGAATATTCCATAGTGCGCCGTCGGCGGCTGCATCCTGCAGGCCGCTTTCGTGCTCAGGCGCCAGGGGTACCAAGCGAATGCCGCGTCCAGTCAAGGTGATGGGTTCCACAAAGGCCATGAAATTACGCTCTTATTCCTTGTTGGTGCGGCTGCGCTGCCAGCGCCGGGCGAGCTGCAAGCCAAGGCCACCGCCCAGGCCCACCAGCAAAATGGCGATGGTGCTGCCCGTGCCATACCCAGGGGCAAAAATGTCCATTCCCAGCAGCTTTCCACCCCAGTAGCCCACGAGCGAGCCGCCCAGAAAGCCGATCGCGTCGGACAGGCCGACGGCGAAAAAATCAATTTTTTTGCGTTCAGGCATGTCAGCGGTTGTTGCGTTGCATGAACATCAGCTTCTCAAACAGGCTGACGTCTTGCTCGTTCTTGAGCAGCGCGCCCACCAGCGGCGGTACCGCCATTTTTTCGTCTTTGGATTGCAGGGCCGACAGTGGAATGTCCTCGGCCAGCAGCAGTTTGAGCCAGTCCAGCAGTTCGCTGGTCGACGGCTTCTTTTTCAGGCCCGGCAGGTTGCGCACCTCGTAAAAGGTTTTCATGGCGGCGCTGAGCAGTTCTTTTTTCAGGCCAGGGAAGTGCACGTCGACGATGCTTTGCATGGTCACAGCGTCCGGGAACTTGATGTAGTGGAAGAAGCAGCGGCGCAAAAACGCGTCTGGCAGCTCTTTTTCGTTGTTGGACGTGATGAACACCAACGGGCGGTGTTTGGCGCGGATCAGCTCGCGGGTCTCGTAGCAATAAAACTCCATGCGGTCGATCTCGCGCAGCAAGTCGTTGGGGAACTCAATGTCGGCCTTGTCGATCTCGTCGATCAGCAGCGCAACGGGCGTTTCGCTGGTAAACGCTTGCCAAAGCACGCCTTTGACGATGTAGTTGTGTATGTTCTTGACTCGCTCGCCGCCGTCAATGTCTGACAACTGGGAGTCTCGCAGGCGGCTGACTGCGTCGTATTCGTATAGCCCCTGCTGCGCCTTGGTGGTGGATTTGATGTGCCACTGCAGCAGCGGCAGGTTGAGCGCGGAAGCCACTTCCTCAGCCAGCATGGTTTTTCCCGTGCCGGGCTCACCCTTGACCAGCAGTGGGCGTTGCAAGGTGGCGGCGGCATTGACCGAGAGCATCAGGTCTTGGGTGGCGATGTAGTTTTTTGTACCGTGGAATTTCATGGGATGGGCAATACAACAAAAAGTCAGTGAACTCAGAAGAAATGCCAGCAGCGCAGCCACCAGCGCATGGCCGATATAATCCGCCAGCTAATTTGTACCAATACCCTTTCGATTGTCTGCGCAAAATGAACCTATCGCTTCGCTCCCTGACTGCCCTACTTGTCGCTTCTGTGACGGCCCTGTCTGCCCAAGCCCAAGACACCAAGGGTGATGCCGCTGCGGGCGCCAAGAAAAACGCCATGTGCATCGGGTGCCATGGTATTGCCGGATACCAGGCCAGCTTCCCAGAAATTTACAAAGTACCCAAAATTTCAGGCCAAGGCGAGAAGTACATCGTCTCCGCATTAAACGCATACAAAAAGGGCGAGCGCAAGCACCCCAGCATGCGCGGAATTGCCACCTCCTTGACCGACCAAGACATGGCGGACTTGGCTGCCTTTTACTCTGCCAGCGGCGTGGACGCCAATGCCAAACCCTTGGACAAGGCGGCCGACGGTTCGGCCAAGGCCATGGAGCTGGTCGCCAAAGGCGGCTGTGCCTCCTGCCACGGGGATAACTTGAGCAAGCCAATTGACCCGAGCTACCCCAAAATCGCTGGTCAACATAGCGACTACCTGTTTGTTGCGCTAAAGTCGTACAAGACCGAAGGCAACCCGCAGGTGGGCCGCGGCAACGCCATCATGGGCGGTATTGCCAAGCAATTTTCTAATGCTGAACTCAGGGAGCTGGCCGGCTACGTGGGCAGCTTGCCCGGCGTGGTTCAGACTGTGCCTGAGAGCCGGTTCCGCTGATAGTGTTTTCGCTTAGCTAAAAAAACCGCCCTTGGGCGGTTTTTTTGTTTTCATCAATCCGTGGTTGCATGGCGTTGCACGCAGGCCATGTACGCATCGCCGTCGGGCGGGCGACCTTTGCGTTGACTTTCCCACAGCATGGAGCCCAGGCATTCCATGGCACCGTGGTGCGCTAGGTGCAAGGAGTTGCGTTTGTGGGCAAGCAGTTCAACGGCCTGGCGGATACCGCGCGGCTGGTCGATGGAGCACTGCTCGCTAATTGACAAGTGCATCGACAGGTGCAAAAAGGGGTTGGTGCGGCCTGTGCTGCCGTCGTACACCGCGGCCACTGCGGCGTCGGCGTCGCGGAGGTCTGCGTGGGTTTCTGGGTGTTCGTCAATCCATTGGGCGGCGATGGTTTCTAGCGCCTCGAGTGGCTGGTTTGCGCGGGCCTTGGCATACACGGCGCAAAAATAGCGGCGAACGTCCGCTTGTGAAGGGTTAAACATCCTCAAAAGCTTACCATGGGACTTTTGCCCATGATCGCCGCGCGGCTCCTGATTACCGTCCCAATTTTTCTGCCCGTTGGATACCTGCAGTCCTGCTTTAGGGCCTTGTCACTTGTGCGATGGTCTGGGGCGGTTTGACCTGAGGCACAACGCCCATAATATTGGTACTGACTATCACCCAAGCGAGGAGTTCCCATGACACGCATTGTTGTTGCCAACCCCAAAGGCGGCGTTGGCAAATCGACTCTTTCCACCCATATCGCCGGCTATTTTGCGTCTCAGGGGCACAAGGTGTTGCTCGGCGACGCCGACGTGCAGCAATCGTCGCAGCTGTGGTTGTCCCTGCGGCCCCCCAGTGCGCGCCCGATTGGCCACTGGGAGGTGGACCCTAGCGATATTGGCAAACTGCCCAAAGACGTAAGCCATGTCGTGCTGGACACGCCGGCCGGTTTGGCGGGCAAGCAGCTCAAAGAGGCCCTGAAGTGGGCCGATAAGGTGGTCGTTCCCCTGCAGGCCAGCATTTTTGACATTTATGCAACGCGTAGTTTTCTTGACGAGCTAGCCCAGAGTCGGCACGCCGACCGGCTTGATGTAGGCATCGTCGCGATGCGGGTGGACGAACGCACCCTGGCGGCAGACCAGCTCAGCGCATTTGTGGGCGCACTCGATTTACCTACCGTGGGAACCCTGCGCGACACCCAAAACTACGTCCAATTAGCCGCCAATGGGTTGACCATTTTTGATGTTGCCACTGCGCGGATGGAGCGCGACCTGGCCCAGTGGCAACCGATTTGCCATTGGTTGGACCATTGACGCTCCCCAAGACACGCACTATGAAAACATTTGACACCCTGGCCGAGCTTGCCGCTTTGGTGGGGCAGCCGGTAGCCAGCAGCGACTGGGTGCTGGTTACCCAAGAGGCGATCAACCAGTTTGCCCAGGCAACAGGCGACCACCAATGGATTCATGTGGACGTTGAACGCGCCAAAGCCGGTCCGTTTGGGGCGCCGATTGCGCATGGTTTTCTCACCCTGTCGCTGATTCCGCAGTTTTTTGGCTCCGCCATCCACATCGCAGACGTGCGTATGGGGGTGAATTACGGGCTCAACCGGGTGCGCTTCATGGGCCCGGTACCGGTCGGTAGCCGTTTGCGTGCCCGTTTGACCTTGTTAAAGGCTGAGCCGATCGAAAACCAAGGTCAGCAACTGACCTGGCAAGTCACCATCGAGCGCGAGGGCACAGTCAAGCCCGTCTGCATCGCGGAGTCGATAGCACGCTTGTACCCTTAAACCGCACCACCCAAGGCCCCGGCAAAGGCGTTTTGGCGCCAGGCCTCAAATACGGTGACGGCCACGGCGTTGGATAGGTTCAAACTGCGCTGGTGTGGCTGCATGGGCAGTTTGAGGCTTTGACCCGGCCCAAACGCCGCTCGCACCGTATCTGAAATGCCCTTGGTTTCGGACCCAAAAACAAGCCAGTCGCCGGGCAAGAACCCGGTTTCAAATGGGCTTCGTGTGCCCCGCGTGGTCAGCGTGAAAAGGCGGTCCGGGGCCGGGCGCTCCTGGTCCAAAAACGCCTGCCAGCTGGCGTGGCGGCGCAGTTGGGCGTATTCGTGGTAGTCCAGTCCGGCGCGGCGCATATGTTTGTCGTCCATCGAAAATCCCAGCGGCTCAACCAAATGCAGACTGCACCCTGTGTTGGCGGCCAGGCGAATGACGTTGCCGGTGTTGGGCGGAATTTCGGGCTCGACCAAAACAATGTGGAACATAGGTTGATTGTCGCGCGCCGAAGCCGCCGGCCGGTTTCAGTTACCAGGCTCGGCACGGGCAAAGACCAAGGTGGTGATATGGGCAGCCCCGGCCCGGCGCAAGCTGCGGGCGGCGGCGCCTAAAGAGGCGCCAGTGGTCATCACGTCATCGACCAGCACCACGCGCCGGTCCTCGAGCTCGGCGTGGCGCAGCGGGTCGGTGGCAAAGGCGTGTTGTACGTTGGCCAGCCGTGCCGACCTGGGCAGGCTGCTTTGCGCGGGGGTATCTTTGATGCGCATCAGCAGCCTAGGATGTGTCTTGTGCGCCGACAGTGCGCGCGCCAAAAGCAGGGCTTGGTTAAAGCCGCGTTCGCGCAAGCGCTGGCGTGACAGCGGCATGGGCACCAGCAGATCGGCCGCGTCCAATGCCGGCTCGACCCATGGTGCGCTGCGCATCAGAAGCGCCATACTGCGCGCCCAACCGGGTTCTTGTCTGAACTTGAAGTCCACGACCAGCTGCGACCAGGGGTAGTCGTAGGCCACTGCAGTAAGCGCATCGTCCCAAGGCGGCAGTGTGCGGATACAAGCGCCGCATTGCACCTGACCCGGCGGCAAAGGAAGGGCGCACGTGCGGCAGCGTGTGCAGGGTTGGGCAAACCGGTTCACACAGGCTTCGCACACAGCTTGGCTTGGCCAGGCATGGCAAACCGCGCACCGACTGGGGATGCGCCGTGCGATGTTTGTGAACCAGAACCACGACATCGGGCCAATATACTGCGCGGGCGCCAGAGCTAGACGCCCATGTAACACTTTTATGCCACCCCCACCCACCCAGCGCCCCCCCACCATGGATCCATTGGCAGCAGCGCGCTGGGGCCACATGGCTGCGGCTATGGGCAGCGCGGCATCGCCCTGGCTGCATGAAGAGGTGGCCCGACGCATGCAAGAGCGTCTGCAATGGATTGTCAAAAAGCCCCGGCGCTGGCTGCATTGGGAGCCCTTGCGAGGCGGACTTTCTATTCATCCGGTACTGGCCCAGCGCTATCCCCAGGCGCAGTGTTTTGTAGCCCAAACGCCACCTCAGGCGGCAGCTATTGTCCAGCGTGCCCTGGCGAAGCCGTGGTGGGACCTGCGCCATTGGCTTGCTCAGCCGGTGCAATTTGGGCCTCCAAACCAGCCGGTACACATGCTGTGGGCCAATATGGCTTTGCACATGGAGACTGACCCGCAGGCACTGATACAGCGCTGGCACCAGTTGCTCGAAGCCGATGGATTTGTCATGTTTTCCTGCTTGGGCCCGGACACGCTACGACAAATGCGCGATCTGTATGCGGCACAGGGCTGGCCCGCCCCGGCCCATGAATTCACCGACATGCACGACTGGGGCGACATGTTGGTGCAAGCTGGTTTTGCTGAACCTGTGATGGACATGGAGCGCATCACACTGACGTTTTCATCGGCTGGGAATCTGCTCGCCGAGTTGCGCAGTTTGGGGCGCAATTTGCACCCCCAGCGGTTCGGCGGGCTGCGCGGCAGGCGTTGGTTCGCCGCCCTGCAAGAACAGATCACGCAGCGCTTGGCCGACCCCGAGCATCCCGGTCGTCTGCGGCTCGGTTTTGAGGTCATTTACGGCCACGCGTTCAAACCGCCAGCGCGTATACCGGTGCGTGCGCAAACCAATGTGTCACTGGACGACTTTCGAGATGCCTTGCAAAGAGGGGCCGATCTGCCGCCCCATCGAGAACGTTGAGATGTTTGACAGCTAAGGGTTTCACCTTATTCCCCGCCTCGGGCGTGCCTTGCCTTGGGCTACAATGTCGGCCATTCGTTGGAAAGATCCCTACTCGCAACCTAGTCCGAAAGACTCCTACAAGTACCGGCGCACAGTGTGAGTCCCGCTAATTACAGGTTTGCGACGGCAGATGGCCATCGGATTAAATGGTTTTTACGTCAAAACTGTGCTTTGACGCCCCGCCAGTGTGTTGGGTGTTACGGTTTAGTAAGCGCAGTATCCCTTTCCATTGGAATTTTCTTTTGGACGCAGGGCGCCACCTTAATACTGGTGTTTTCGGCACTGGAAGTCCTGGTGCTTGGGATAGGGTTTCTGTGCTTCGCTAGGCGGGCGTTGGACCGGGAGAGCATCTGCATTGATGGCGACCGGGTTACGGTGGAGTGCGAGTTGGAAGGTGTTTTGCGCCAAGTGACGTTTGAGCGCTCATGGTTAAGGGTGGAGTGTCCTGAACGACCCCAGCAGCTCATTTCGCTGCACGGGCAGGGGCAGTTGATCAAGGTCGGGCGGTTTGTGCGGCCTGAATGGCGCGCAGCGCTGGCGGCAGAAATAAGGCGTGGCGTGCATGTCGGCTGATTGCGGTATGCCCGTGGGATTTTGTTACTAGGTTTGCATACTTTGAGGCATTGAAAGTGAATACGATGAAGAGCATTTGGAAATATCTGGCTTCAATGTCGGCCACAGCCCTGTTGTGGCTCGCCAGCGCAGGCATCAACCTCGCGCATGCCGTCAATGATCTACCCGGCGGCCCTGCTGTCAACCAACTGAACTTGTATCCGCCAGTGACTTCGGTGGCCCGCGACCAGCAGTGGCTTCATTGGTTCATGCTGATTTTGTGTGCGGTGATTTTTGTCGCAGTTTTTGCGGTCATGTTTTATTCCATCTGGAAGCATCGCAAATCCGTGGGCCATAAGGCGGCCACGTTCCACGAATCGGTCACCGTGGAAATCCTGTGGACCGTGGTGCCCTTCATTATTGTGATTTTGATGGCGCTGCCCGCTACCAAAGGGGTGGTGGCCATGAAAGACACCACCAGTGCAGACCTGACCATCAAGGTAACGGGTATGCAATGGAAATGGGGTTATGACTACCTCAAGGGAGAAGGCGAAGGCATTGGCTTTGTGGCTACCATCGACGCGGAACAACGCGAAATGTCCAACAATGGTGGTCCGAAAAAGGGCCAGGACGTCGATAACTACCTGCTCAAAGTCGATAACCCATTGGTGGTTCCGGTAGACAAGAAGGTTCGTCTAATTACCACTGCCAACGATGTAATCCACGCCTTTTTTGTGCCTGCATTTGGAATTCAGCAAGCTGCGATTCCCGGATTTGTGCGCGATACCTGGTTTCGCGCCGAGCAGATCGGTGATTTTTACGGCCAATGTACCCAGCTGTGCGGTAAAGAGCATTCCTACATGCCTATCCATGTCAAAGTGGTTTCTGCAGAAGATTACTCCAAGTGGGTCGCGGGTGAGCAAAAGAAAATAGCGGCCAAAGCCGACGATCCAAGCAAAGTTTGGACTTTGGAAGAAATTTCCCAGCGTGGCGAAAAAGTCTATGCCCAGAACTGCGCAGCTTGCCACCAGGCCAGCGGCAAAGGTGCTGGTCCGGTCAAGCCATTGGATGCGGCCGCAGTTGTGCTCGATAGCGACAAGACCAAGCAGATCATGGTACTGCTCAACGGCCAGAACAATGGCACCATGCCGTCCTGGAAAGCCTTGAGCGACACCGATATTGCGGCGGTGATCAGTTTTACCAAGAACCACTGGTCCAACAAAACGGGTCAGGTGGTTCAGCCTTCCGAAGTGATGGCTTTGCGCAAGTAAGGCGCATAGCCTATCGCTTGGATATTGATTAAGAGTATTGAAAAGGAAGCCAGTATGAGCGCCGTTTTAGACCACCACAACAACCTCGATCATGCGCACCACGATGATCACCACGCCCCCACCGGCTGGCGCAGGTGGGTGTTTGCGACCAACCACAAGGACATCGGGACTCTGTACTTGTTGTTCAGTTTCACGATGCTAATCATTGGCGGCATCTTGGCGCTGATTATCCGAGCTGAACTGTTCCAGCCTGGTTTGCAATTGGTGAACCCCGAGTTGTTCAATCAGCTCACCACCATGCACGGTCTGATCATGGTGTTCGGCGCCATCATGCCGGCCTTTGTGGGATTTGCGAATTGGATGATTCCGCTGCAAATTGGCGCAGCTGATATGGCTTTTGCGCGCATGAACAACTTCAGCTTCTGGCTGGTGATTCCGGCGGCGGTCATGCTGGCCGGATCGTTTTTCGTTCCCGGTGGCGCCCCAGCCGCCGGCTGGACACTGTACGCGCCCCTGACCCTGCAGATGGGCCCCTCGATGGACATGGGCATCTTCGCGTTGCACCTCCTGGGGGCTTCGTCCATCATGGGCTCGATCAACATCATCGTCACGGTGCTGAACATGCGCGCCCCGGGCATGACGCTGATGAAGATGCCGATGTTCGCCTGGACCTGGCTGATCACCGCGTACCTGCTGATCGCGGTGATGCCGGTGCTGGCGGGCGCCATCACCATGACGCTGACCGACCGCCATCTGGGCACCAGCTTCTTCAACCCGGCCGCCGGTGGCGACCCGGTGATGTTCCAGCACATCTTCTGGTTCTTCGGGCACCCCGAGGTCTACATCATCATCCTGCCGGCGTTCGGCGTCGTGTCGCAGATCCTGCCGGCGTTCTCA
>CANHZG010000080.1 GCA_947464995.1 Comamonadaceae bacterium
AAAAAGTAGCCAACGGTGACGATGCCACCCACCCACAAGGCCCCACCCACCACGTCAAAGAAGGTGAACTTGGCACGCGTCATCTGTGCCACCCCGGCCACAAACGGGGCAAAGGTGCGCAAAAAGGGCATGAAACGCGCAGCCACGATGGTGACGCCGCCATAGCGCTCATAAAACGCATGCGCCTGGTCAAAGGCCGCCTTGTTGAACCAGCGCGAGTTTTCCCACTGGAACACCTTGGGGCCAATGGCGCGCCCCACGGTGTAGTTGCTTTGGTTGCCCAGCACGGCCGCCGCAAACAGCAGGCCCACGGCCAAGGGGTAGTTCATCAACCCCACGCCGCACAGGGCTCCCACCACAAACAGCAGTGAATCACCCGGCAAAAACGGCATCACCACCACGCCGGTTTCTACAAAAATGATCAAGAACAGCAAGGCATAGACCCACAGGCCGTAGGTCGCGACAAAAAGCTCCAGCTGCTTGTCCACATGCAAAACAAAGTCCAGGAGCGCGGTGATGATTTCCATGGCCCGGATTATCGCTGGCTGCGCCCTAAAATGCCGCAGTGAACCCACCCCAACTACCGCCGCGGCGCCCCATACGCGAACTGCCCGACGAGCTGATCAGCCAGATTGCGGCCGGCGAGGTAGTGGAGCGCCCGGCCTCGGTGGTGCGCGAGTTGGTGGACAACGCGCTCGACGCCAGCGCCAGCCAAGTCACCGTGCGGTTGCTGGCCGGTGGCGTGCGGCTGATTGCGGTAGAGGATGACGGCATGGGCATCGTGGCCGGCGAGCTGCCCATGGCGTTCAAACGCCACGCCACCAGCAAAATCGGCAGCCTGCAAGACCTCGAATCCGTGGCCACCATGGGTTTTCGGGGCGAAGCGCTGGCCGCCATCAATGCCATTGCCGACTGCGCCATCTTGTCGCGCTGCGCCAGCCACACCGACGCGTTTTTGCTCGATGGCCGCACCGGCGAGCTGCGCCCTGTGGCCCGCGCCCAGGGCACCACGGTCGAAGTCAAAGAGCTGTTTTTCAGCACCCCAGCGCGGCGCAAATTTCTCAAAACCGACGCCACCGAGTTGGCGCACTGCGTCGAAGCCGTGCGCCGCCACGCGCTAGCGCGCCCAGACGTGGGGTTTGCGATTTGGCACGAGGGGCGCTTGGTGGAGCAGTGGCGCGCCTGCGCGCTGCCAGGCGCTTTTACCCCCCAGGGCGCAGATGCCGCACCCATGGAGCAGCGCCTGGCCGCCTTGGACCGGCGACTGGCCGATGTGCTGGGCGCCGACTTTGTGGCGCAATCGATTGCCGTGGACTGGCGCAGCCCCACCGAGCACAACAACGCGGCGGGATCGCCCTCGCGCAGCGTGCGGGTCTGGGGCCGCGTAGGCATGCCGGACGCGGCTCGGTCTCGCGCCGACCAGCAGTATTGCTATGTCAACGGCCGCTTTGTGCGCGACAAGGTGCTCACCCACGCCGCGCGCAGCGCCTATGAAGACGTGCTGCACGGCCACCGCCAGCCGATTTACGCGCTCTACCTGGCTGTGGACCCCGAGCGGGTGGATGTGAACGTGCACCCGACCAAAATCGAGGTACGGTTTCGCGACAGCCGCGAAGTCCACCAGGCCGTGCGCCACGCCACCGAAGACGCGCTGGCCACGCCGCGTGCCACGGCCGGCGCAAGCGGTGCTGACGCTGCCAGCGACCCTGACTCCCAGACTTCAGTGCGATGGACCCACGCCGTGGCGCCCCCGTCGCCACAACCCCCTCACACCGCGCAAGGGCTGTACGCCAGCCAAAGCAACATGGCCTTTGGCGCCCAGGAGCCCCTGGCCGGACACCGGGTCAGCGACCTCGCCGGGCTTTGGCAGAGCGGTGCTACTGAGCCGCTAGCTGCTGCCACAGCAGAGGTGGGCCGCAGCGCCTACCCCTACCCACCAACCAGCGCCCTGCCCCCCGGCGACTGGCCTTTGGGGCGCGCTCTGGCGCAGTTGCAAGGGGTGTACATCCTGGCCGAAAACGCCCAGGGCCTAGTGGTGGTCGATATGCATGCCGCGCACGAACGCATCGTGTACGAACGCTTGAAAACACAGTGGTCGGGCGCCCCCGGCGGCGCGCACCAGCGCATTGCCAGCCAGCCGCTGCTGATACCGGCCACCTTTGCCTGCACCGCAAACGAAGCGGCCACAGCCGACGCGCACCAGGACACACTGCAAGCGCTGGGCCTGGAGATCGGCGCTTTTTCACCCAAAACACTGGCCGTGCGCGCCGTGCCCACTACGCTAGCCCAAGGCGACGCCGTGGAGCTGGCCCGCAGCGTGCTGGCCGAGCTGGAGCAGCACGATGCCAGTACCGTGGTACAGCGCGCCCACAACGAGCTGCTGGCCACCATGGCCTGTCACGGCGCCGTGCGCGCCAACCGCCGCCTGACCCTGGACGAAATGAACGCGCTGCTGCGCGACATGGAACGCACCGAGCGCAGCGACCAATGCAACCACGGCAGGCCCACCTGGCGGCCCATAGCGCTGGCCGATCTGGACAAGCTTTTTCTGCGTGGACGCTAAACCGTGAACCGCGGTGCGCGCCTGGGCGGCGAAATATCGGCCCTGTGGCTGCTGGCCTGGCCCATCATGGTGGGGCAACTGGCCAATGTCGGCATGTCGGTGGCCGCCGTCGCCATGGCCGGCCACGCTTCGGCGCAAGACCTGGCTGGCGTGTCCTTGGGTGTGTCGGTGTGGAACATGGTCATCATCACCCTGATGGGCATCATGATGGCGGTCAACCCGCTGGTTGCCCACCACGTGGGCGCACGGGAGCTGGACAACATTCCCCACGTGGTGCGCCAGGCGCTTTGGAAAGCACTGTTCTCAGGCCTGGTGGCGATGCTAGTGCTCCAAGCCAGTGCGCAGCTGTTTGAGCATATGGCGCTCGAACCCCTGACACGCGAGGTGGCGGTGGGCTTTGTCCGCATCACCAGTTTTTCGCTGCCCGCATTTGCCGCCTACCGCGTGCTCTACGGCTACAGCGCCAGCCTGGGCCAAACCAAACCCATGATGGTGGTGGCGCTTGGCGTGCTGCTGCTCAATGTTTTGATCACCTGGGTACTGGTGTTTGGCCACTGGGGGTTTGCGCCCCAAGGCGGTCTGGGCTGCGCCTGGTCCACCATGTTGTGCGTATGGGCCAATTTGGGCGGCCTGTTGTGGTGGATGCACCGCAGCCCCGCCTATGCCAGCACCTGGCCGTTTGCGCACTGGGAGTGGCCCCATGGGCCCAAGCTGCGAAGCCTACTAAAAATGGGCTTACCGATTGGCGTTACCTACTTTGCCGAGACCAGCGCCTTTGCCTTGATCGCCCTGCTGGTGGCACGCTTTGGCAGCGCGCAGGTGGCGGCGCACCAGATTGCGCTGAACTTCACTTCGTTGATTTTTATGGTGCCCCTGAGCCTTGGCACGGCCGTGCTCACGCGCGTGGGCCAAGCCTTGGGCGCGGGCCGGCCCGAAGCAGCGCGCTTTCGGGCCTGGGTGGGCGTGGGCTCAGGGCTGGGATTTGCGGTGCTCTCAGCGGTGGGCATTGCCCTGCTGCGCGCGCCCATTGCCAGCCTGTACACCGAAGACGCCGCCGTGGTGGCCCTGGCTGCGCAGCTGCTGCTGCTGGCGGCGGTGTTTCAGCTTTCAGACGCCGCGCAGGTGGTCACATCGGGCGCTATTCGAGGCTACAAGATCACACGCCCGCCCATGTGGGTGCAATTGCTCGCGTTTTGGGTGGTTTCACTGCCCCTGGGCTACTTGCTGGGCATCGCGCCGGAATTTGCGCCCGCATGGCTCCAAGCCGTGCCGGGTTACCCGACGCAGCCGCTGCAAGCAGCGGGCTTTTGGCTGGCTCTGGTGCTGGGTTTGACGGTGGCCGGCGGCGGCTTGATGTTGCTGTTGCGCGTGGTGGCGCGCGCCCATCTGGAGCGCGGTGGCCACAGCATTCCCCCACCGCCATGAGCATGGTCCATCCGCTTCCCTTTCACATCAACCTGGCCGGCCCCACCGCGGCGGGAAAAACCGCCGCCGCCCTGGCGATTGCCCAAGAGCACGCCTGCGAGATCATCAGCGTGGACTCGGCGCTGGTCTACCGGGGGATGGACATTGGTACAGCCAAACCCAGCGCAGCTGAATTGGCTGCCGTGCCGCACCATCTGATCGACCTGCGCGACCCCTTGCAGGCCTATAGCGCCGCAGAATTTGTGGCGGACGCGCAAGCGCTGGTCGCCGACATCAGCGCGCGCGGCAAGCTGCCCCTGCTGGTGGGCGGCACCATGCTGTATTTCAAGGCCCTGGCCGATGGCATAGACCCCATGCCGGGCGCCAACGCCGAGGTGCGTGCCCAGATAGAACTCGAGGCACTTCACCTGGGCTGGCCCGCAATGCACGCGCAACTAGCGCAGGTCGACCCCGCCAGCGCCGCGCGTTTGGCCCCGGCAGACAGCCAGCGCATACAAAGGGCGTTGGAGGTGTACCGCCTCTCGGGCCTGCCCTTGTCGCACTTTCATGCGCGTCGGAACACGAACTCCACACCAGCCCCCGGCGCGCCGCTGATTGCACTGGAGCCGCAAGACCGCGCCTGGTTACATGCGCGCATCGCCCAGCGCTTTGACCTCATGCTGTTCCAAGGTCTGGTGGACGAGGTCAAAACCCTGCGCGCGCGCGGCGACCTACACCCCGACCTGCCGTCCATGCGTTGCGTAGGCTACCGCCAGGTGTGGGAGGCGCTGGACGGGGTGTCCCCCATGACCGAACTGCGCGACAAAGGCATTTTTGCCACCCGCCAACTGGCCAAACGCCAGATCACCTGGCTGCGCTCCATGCCCACGCGCCAAGTAGTGGCCTGCGACGCGCCTGACGCGCTGGCGCAGGTGCTGCGCGCGGTGCGCAATCTTGTGGAGGCGCGCGCATGAGCTTTAAAAATTCCGGTCTGCAAATCGACCGTTTGTCCAAGCACTACGGCGTAAACACGGTGTTTTCCAATGTGTCGCTCACCATGGCGCCGGGCGAGTTTGTGGCCATCATGGGCGAGTCGGGCGTGGGCAAATCGACCTTGCTCAATTGCATGGCCGGCCTGGACCACTGGGACAGCGGCAGCGTGCACCTGGACGGCGTGGACGTAGGCGCCTTAGGCGGCGACGCCCGCGCCAAACTGCGGCGCGAAAAGATTGGTTTTGTGTTCCAGGCCTTTCATGTACTGCCCCATCTGGACGTAGCGCAAAACGTCGCCCTGCCTTTGCTGCTGCTGGGCACGCCCAACCCGGCGCGGGTCCAGACCATGCTGGATTCGGTGGGCCTGGGCGGTTTGGGAGGGCGCTTGCCGCAGCAGCTCAGCGGCGGGCAGTTGCAGCGCGTGGCCATTGCCCGCGCACTGATTCACCACCCCAGTTTGCTATTGGCGGACGAACCCACCGGCAACCTCGACCCGTCCACTGCCGCGATCGTGATGGACGCCCTGGTGGCGCAAACCCGGCTGCATGGCGCGTCCTTGGTGCTGGTGACGCATTCAGCGGCTGCCACCGAGCGGGCAGACCGGGTGCTAAGGCTCGACCGCGAAGGGCTTGTTACGGCGAGCGCAACAGCAAAGGTCAGGCCGCCCCAAGGTGAGGCACCAAACCGGCCGTAGGCTGGCCGCTTTTGAGCGCCGCCGTAAACGCCAACATGCGGTCAATCGGCAGCCGTGCCCGCAGGCCCAGGGCGGGGTCGACAAATACTTCGTTCACGCCACTTTCCAACACGCGCGCTACCCCGGCTAAGCCGTTCATGGCCATCCACGGGCACTGGGCGCAGCTTTTGCATGTGGCGCTGTTGCCGGCCGTGGGGGCTTCGATGAAGGTTTTGCCGGGGTTTAAGGTGCGCAGCTTGTGCAGCATGCCGCTGTCGGTGGCGACGATAAAAGTTTGCGCATCCAGAGTTTGTGCTGCTTTGAGAATGGCCGAGGTGGAACCCACGGCGTCGGCCAGGGCCACCACGTCGGCCGGTGACTCGGGGTGCACCAGCACTTTGGCGCCGGGGTGCTCGGCCACCAGTGCTTGCAGCTCGAAGGCCTTGAACTCATCGTGAACGATGCAGGCGCCCTGCCAAAACACCATGTCCGCCCCGGTTTCGCGCTGGATGTAACCGCCCAAGTGCTTATCGGGGGCCCACAAGATTTTTTGCCCCGCGTCTTTCAGCGCGCGCACGATGTCCAGGGCGCAACTTGATGTCACCACCCAGTCGGCACGCGCTTTGACGGCGGCGCTGGTGTTGGCGTAGACCACCACGGTGCGGTCCTGGTGGGCGTCGCAAAAGGCGGCAAATTCGTCTATGGGGCAGCCCAGATCCAGCGAACAGGTGGCGTCCAAGTCGGGCATGAGCACGCGCTTCTCGGGGCTCAAAATTTTGGCCGCCTCGCCCATAAAGCGTACGCCAGACACCACCAGCGTCTGCGCCGCATGGTCGCGGCCAAAACGCGCCATTTCCAGCGAATCGCTCACCAGGCCGCCGGTGGCCTCGGCCAAATCCTGCAAATCGGGGTGCACGTAGTAGTGCGACACCATCACCGCGTTCTTTTCTTTGAGCAGACCGGCGATTTTTTCTTTGAGGCGCGCGCGCTCAGGCTGCGTGGGCTCCACCGGCACGCGCGCCCAGGCGTGGCGGGTGCTGCAGGCGGGTTGTTCGTATTCGACGTCGATGACGCCAGCTTCAAGCACAGGGTTGGCCATCACAAGTCCTCAAAACGCATGGAAAAGTCGGTAGCGCGCACGTCTTTGGTCAGCGCGCCTATGGAAATGCGGTCCACACCAGTGGCGGCAATCTCGCGCACGGTGTCCATCTTGACGCCGCCCGAGACCTCCAAAATCGCCCGCCCGGCGTTCAGGGCCACGGCTTGGCGCATCTGCACAAAGGTCATGTTGTCCAATAGCACCATGCGCGCCCCGGCGCTCAAAGCCTCGTCGAGCTGCGCCAAGGTCTCCACCTCAATCTCAATAAACTGCGCCTGCGCCGCCAAGGCCTGGGCGCGCAGCAAGGCCGCCGTCACGCCCCCGGCCGCAGCGATGTGGTTTTCTTTGATCAGCACCGCATCAAATAGGCCAATGCGGTGGTTGGTGCCGCCGCCCGTGCGCACGGCGTACTTTTGCGCCAGGCGCAGGCCCGGCAGGGTTTTGCGCGTGTCCACGATGGCGGCGCGGTTGCCCGGCACCTCGGCAATAGCCGCCACGAAACTGGCCGTGTGCGTGGCCACGGCGCTTAGCAACTGCAAAAAGTTGAGCGCCGTGCGCTCGGCGGTCAGCAGCGCCTGCGCCTGGCCATCTATCCTTAACACCACCTGGTCAGGCTGCACACGCTGGCCCTCATTGGCGTGCCAGGTCAGCGTGGCGCTGGGGTCCAGCGCCAGCACTGCCGCGCTGGCCCAGGCGCTGCCGCACAGTACCGCCGATTCGCGCACCAGCACGCGGGCACGGGCGCGGCGCTGGGGGTCGATCAGGCTGGCGGTCAGGTCACCAGCGCCCACATCTTCGGCCAGGGCGCGGGCTGCATCGGCGTGGGCCAAGCCCTGGATCGCCTTGGGAGAAAAGTCAAAATGCGTCATAGGGCGCGTAGCATAGCGTCAGCCCCGGCGCCAGATGCCGCTCCCAGCCTAAAGCTTGGGCGGTACCGGTAAAATCAATTGCAACCAAGGTTTTTCTATGTCCATCTTTCGCCGCCCCGATTACCACTCCGAAGCCACCGAGTTCATTGACCAGCTCAAGGCCGCCAAGCCCCAACTGGAGGCGCAGCAACGCGCAGGGCGCGCCCTGCTGTGGGACAAAAACCTGGACCGCAGCGAGCAACAAGCGTTCAAAAGCGCCAAAGTGGCCCAAGGCGCCTACGTTTACCAAACCAAATCCAGCCAGTGAACGCGCCCGACGGCCGGTCGGTTTTGCCTGTGCGAGACCCCATTGACGTACCCCACCGCAGCGGCTGAGGCAGCGCTCCCCGATCTGGACTCCACCGAGCCCCAGGTGGTAGACCATGTGGCCGTGGCACGCCTTTACGGCGAGCCCCTGTTTTCGATGCCGCTGGATTTGTACATCCCGCCCGACGCCTTGGAGGTTTTTTTAGAGGCGTTTGAGGGACCGCTGGACTTCTTGCTCTACTTAATTCGCAAGCAAAACTTCAACATCCTGGACATACCCATGCTAAGCGTGACCAAGCAGTACTTGGTATACGTGGACCAGATCCGCAGCCGCAACCTAGAGCTGGCCGCCGAATACCTGCTGATGGCGGCCATGCTGATCGAGATCAAGTCGCGCATGCTGCTGCCGCCCAAACGGGTCGCTGCTGGCGAAGAAGCCGAAGACCCGCGCGCCGAGTTGGTGCGCCGCCTGCTGGAGTACGAGCAAATCAAGCTCGGCGCCGCACGCCTGAACGCGGTGCCGCAATTAGGGCGCGACTTTTTGACCGCCACTGTATTCATAGAGCAAAGCCTGCAACCGCGTTTTCCCGACGTGCACGTGGCCGACCTGCAAGAGGCCTGGGCATCCATGATGCAGCGCGCGCGATTGGTACAACACCACAAAATCAGCCGCCAAGAGCTGTCGGTGCGCGAGCACATGAGCCTGGTGTTAAAGAAACTGCAAGGCCGGCGCTTTGTCGGCTTTGAAGACCTGTTTTCGCCCGAGCAGGGCCTACCGGTTCTGGTGGTGACCTTTATCGCGTTGCTAGAGCTGGCCAAGGAAACCCTGGTGGAAATTACCCAGGCCGAAGCCTTTGCCCCGATTTACGTCCGCCTGGCCTATGCCCAAAGCGCAGACACAGTTTCCGCATAATCGTCGCTCCCACCCGCCTACCAGGAGACACCGCATGGCCACCCACCTGCCACCACAGACGGCTCCCGCCAACGCAGAGCCCAGCGCGACGCCCTACGGAACTTTGCCACCGGCCTCGCCCTTGGCCAGCCGCAAACCCATCAGCCTGCCGCGCCTACTAGAAATGCACAGCCGTGGCGAGAAGATCACCATGCTGACCGCCTACGACGCCACCTTCGCAGCGGTGGCCGACGACGCCGGTGTGGAGTGCATCCTGGTGGGCGACTCGCTGGGCATGGTGTGCCAGGGCTTGCACAGCACGGTGGGCGTGAGCCTGGAGCACATGCGCTACCACACCGAAAGCGTGTCGCGCGGCATCCGTCGGGCCCAAGGCACGGCGTGGATGATTGCCGACCTGCCGTTTGGCACCTACCAGGAGTCCAAGGAACAGGCCTTTCGCAGCGCCGCGGTGCTAATGCAGGCCGGGGCCCACATGATCAAGTTGGAAGGCGGGGGCTGGACCACCGAGGTGGTGCGGTTTTTGGTGGAACGCGGCATCCCGGTATGCGCCCACCTGGGCCTGACGCCCCAGACCGTTCACGCCTTGGGGGGTTACCGCGTGCAAGGTAAATCAGACGCCAGCGCCGAACTGCTTGCACGTGAGGCCCACGCACTGCAAGATGCAGGCGCGTCCATGCTGGTGCTAGAGATGGTGCCCGCGCAGCTCTCGGCCAAACTGACCCAAGAGCTCCAGCACTGCGCCACCATCGGCATTGGCGCGGGCAAGGGCACTGCCGGGCAAGTCCTGGTGCTGCACGACATGTTGGGTGTGAACCTCGGCAAGTGCCCCAAGTTCGTGCGAAATTTCATGGAGGGCTCGGACTCCATTCGCCAAGCCATGCAGGCTTATGTCGCCGCCGTGAAGGATGGCAGTTTTCCGGTCGATGCCCTGCATGCCTGGTAGCGCGGTGGCCGCGCAGGGGGACGTCTGCGCCCACCGGTGGTTTTGATTTTTATTGGCTTTGCAAGCGATGCATATTGTTCACACTCTGCCTGCGCTGCGCGGCGCACTAGCACCCTACCGGCACCCCGCCGTGGTGCCCACCATGGGCAACTTGCACGAAGGGCACCTGGCCTTGGTGCAGCAGGCCAAGCCTCTGGGAGACGTGACGGTGGCGACAATTTTTGTCAACCGCATGCAGTTCGGCCCCTCAGACGACTATGACAGCTACCCGCGCACATTCGCCGCCGACTGCGAAAAACTTAAAGCAGCGGGCTGTGACGTGGTCTTTGCTCCGTCGGAGCAGGTGCTGTACCCCGAACCACAAACGTTCAAAGTCGAAGCCGCAACTGCATTGGCCCATACTCTCGAAGGGGAGTTTCGTCCCGGCTTTTTTGCGGGTGTGTGTACGGTGGTGATGAAACTGCTGGCGTGCACGCAGGCGCGTACTGCGGTGTTTGGCAAAAAAGACTACCAGCAGCTGATGGTGATTCGCCAGATGGTGCAGCAGTTCAACCTGCCCGTGGACGTGGTAGGTGGCGACACCCAACGCGCCAGCGACGGCCTGGCCATGTCCTCGCGAAATAGCTACCTCAGCCCTGCCGAGCGCGCCCAAGCCGGCGAGCTGTACGCCACACTGTGCACCCTGGCTCAAGCAGTTCGCGGTGGCCAGACCTGCGCGCAGGCGCTGCAAGATGCGGCCCTGGAGACCCTGCGCAGCACCGGCTGGAAGCCTGATTACGTGGCTCTGCGCCGCCGCTCGGACCTGCAAGCGCCCGCGCCAGGAGACGACATGGTGGTACTGGCCGCAGCGCGGCTTGGAAACACCCGCCTGATCGACAACCTCGAGGTGTAAAGGCCTGGGCAGCCCCAGACCGCCTGAACCGTAGACTAAACAGCCGCTTTGGCGGGCTCCGTGCTGCGCAAGCGAATATGCAATTCGCGCAGCTGCTTTTCGTCCACCGGACTGGGTGCTTGGGTGAGTAAGCACTGGGCGCGCTGAGTTTTGGGGAAGGCAATCACGTCACGGATCGACTCGGCGCCGGTCATCAGCGTCACCACGCGGTCCAGGCCAAAGGCCAGGCCACCGTGCGGAGGCGCACCGTATTGCAGAGCGTCGAGCAAAAAGCCGAACTTGAGCTGCGCTTCTTCGGGCGTGATCTTCAGCGCATCAAAGACTTTTTGCTGCACGTCGGCGCGGTGGATACGCACCGAGCCGCCGCCCA
>CANHZG010000081.1 GCA_947464995.1 Comamonadaceae bacterium
TCAGCTCGCCGCCGCGAAATCCGGCGGCAAACATGGCGCGCGCCATACGCCAGTAGTCGGCACCCGCTCCTTCGGGCTCGTAGATGGTGCCGGGGCTGGCAAACACGCGCGGCATTTGCCGCCCAAAACCCAGCGCGCTAAAACCGCCAAACACATTGCTGCCGGCAGCGCGCGAGGCTTTTTGCTGTTCCAGCAAAGCGTGTTTGCGAATGACGGGCAGCGTGGCCAGTGCCTCCCGCGTCGTAATGGCAGCAGCGTCAATCTGCGCCAGCGACAGGGCAAACGCCGGGGCCTGGGCCTTGGCGTGCGCAATGTGCGCGGGCAAGGCGGCCAAAAGTGCGGCCTCGCGCGCATCGGGGGCGCGATGTTCCAGCGCGTCGTAGTGTTCTGACATGCGGTGTCCTCAACGGTTTATGCCAGCCAGCGCTTGCGCCGTTTGTAGCTTTTGACGTCTTTGAAGCTCTTGCGCTCGCCGCCGCCCACACCCAGGTAGAACTCCTTGACGTCTTCGTTATTGGCCAGGTCATTGGCCACGCCGTCCATTACCACCCGGCCCGATTCCATGATGTAGCCGTAGTCGGCGTAACGCAGCGCCATATTGGTGTTTTGCTCGGCCAGCAAAAAAGTAACTTTTTCTTTCAGGTTCAGGTCTTTGACGATCTCAAACACCTCTTCCACGATTTGCGGCGCCAGTCCCATGGACGGCTCGTCGAGCAGCACCATGCTGGGGTTGGTCATCAAGGCGCGACCAATGGCGCACATCTGTTGCTCGCCGCCAGACGTATAGGCCGCCTGGCTGGAACGCCGCGTCTTGAGTCGCGGAAAGTAGGTGTAGACCTTTTCCAGATTCGCGTCTACTTCGGCCTTGTTTTTGCGGGTGTAGCCGCCGGTCAGCAGGTTTTCTTCGATGGTCAGGTGGGCAAAGCAGTGACGCCCCTCCATCACCTGCACCACGCCGCGCTGCACCAGATCGGCGGGCGACAGGTTCTCAATGCGTTCGCCGCGCAGTTCGATGCTGCCTTTGGTGACCGCGCCGCGCTCACCGGCCAGCAAGTTGCTGACCGCCCGCAAGGTCGTGGTTTTGCCCGCGCCGTTGCCGCCCAGGATGGCCACAATCTTGCCTTGTGGCACTTGCAGCGACACGCCCTTGAGCACCAAAATCACATGGTTGTAAATAACCTCGATGCCGTTGACATTGAGAACGATGTTGTTGGTGTCCATAGATTTCTGTCCTTCACCCTCGCACAAGGCCATGCGCTGCGCATGGGATTTTTTTCCAATCGGCAGCGCTGCGCGCAAGGCTGCCGATTGGACTGCGGCAAGTGGCCTTTGCCGCCCGCCGCAGGGTCTGATTAAGACTGGCAGTCCGCCGGTGTGCGCGGTGTCAGCTTCTTGTCGGCTGCGTACTTGGCCGCAGTGGCTTTGACCAGAGGCTTGAGGATTTGCTCATCAGCCTGCAGCCAGTCTGACGAAAACTTCCACTCTTTGCCGTCCCAGGTGTGCACACGCGCCCAGTTGGAACCCATGTGGTCCACACACGAGGTGCTGATCGGGCGCATGACGCCGGCAAAGCCCAGTGCATCAAGCTTTTTCTGGTCCAGCGCCAGGTTTTCATAACCCCAACGCGCCTGCTCGCCGCTCATCCATTTGCCTTTGCCAAAGCGCTCTTGCGCGCGGGCAACGCCTTCGACCGCCATCATGGCGCTCATAGCACCGCGCATATACAGAACTTGACCCACGTCTTCTGTAGGTCCTGTGCCCTGTCCTTTAGAGTGCACCAAGGCCAAGATGTCCTTGACCACTTTGGAGTTGGGCTCGGCACCGTGCTGCATGGTCACGGCGTTATAGCCCTTGGCGCCTTCACCGACATCCTTGACATCAGGCTCGGCACCCGACCACCACACGCCGTACATTTTTTCGCGGGGGTAGCCGGTGGCTTGAGCTTCCTTGAGAGCTGTGGAATTCATCACGCCCCAGCCCCAGAGCATGACGTAGTCCGGCTTGGATTGGCGCACTTGCAACCAGGTGGACTTTTGGTCCACACCGGGCGCAGTCACAGGTAACAGTTGCAGATTAAAGCCGTGTATGGCGGCACGCTCTTGGAGCAAGGGAATCGGCTCCTTGCCGTAAGGCGAGTCGTGGTAGACCAGCGCAATTTTCTTGCCCTTCAGGTTATCCAGACCACCTTCTTTTTTGCCCACGGTCTGCACCAAGGCGTCAGCAGCCAGCCAATAGGTGCCAGCCAGAGGAAAGTTCCACTTGAATACCGTGCCGTCCTGGCTCTCGCTGCGGCCATAGCCCGCCGTGATCAGGGGAATCTTGTCGCCGGGGGCTTTTTCGGTCAGCGCAAAGGTGATGCCGGTCGACAGCGGTTGGAACACGGTGGCGCCGCCGTACTTGCCCTTGAGGCGCTCGTAGCATTCGACGCCGCGTGCGGTGTCGTAGCCGGTTTCACACTCTTCGTAGACGATTTTCACGCCGTTGATGCCACCCTTGGCGTTCACCAGTTTGAGGTAATCGGCGTAGCCGTTAGCCCATGGCACACCATTGGGAGCATACGGTCCGGTGCGGTACGGCAAGCCAGGGAAAAACTGGTCTGGCTGCGCACCAGCTTTTGCGGCAGCGGGCTTGGTTTCGGCCAGGGCAAGAGTGCCGATGGCGCCGACCAAGACTGCCAAAACTGCGGTTTTGATTTTCATACTAGTCTCCTACGGGTTTGCACATACGTGCGGTTGGTTTAACGAAAGAACAACTCAATGCGGGAAAGGCCATAAGCGCATTTTTTGCTTGCCGATGGACCACAACTTGGCGAGACCATGAGGCTCCACGATCAGGAACCACACAATCAAGGCGCCGAAAATAATCAACTCAGCGTGCGAGATTCCTGAAGTCGAAATTTCAACGCCAAATAGCGCGCCCAACACGGGCAAAAACTGATTCAGCGCAATGGGCAAGATCACAATAAAGGCGGCGCCAAAAAAACTACCCATGATAGAGCCCATGCCCCCGATGATCACCATGAACAGCAGGCGAAAGGACATTTCTACCGAGAAGGCCGCTGGCTCCCAGGCGCCCAGGTACACAAAACCCCACAAGGCACCCGCCACGCCGATGACAAAAGAGCTCACCGCAAATGCGGTCAACTTGGCGTACATGGGGCGAATGCCGATGACGGCTGCGGCAACGTCCATATCGCGAATGGCCATCCACTCGCGACCAATGGCGCTTCGCACCAGGTTCTTGGACAGCAGCCCCAACACCACCAAAATCGACAAGCACAGCCAGTATTTAGCAACCGGGGTTTCCAGCGGAACACCCATGATTTGCAAGCCAGACACCGAGACCGAGCCCGACGGTGAATCATTGGTAAACCACTTGATGCGCAAAAACATCCAGTCGCTGAAGAACTGCGCGGCCAGCGTGGCCACGGCCAGGTACAAGCCTTTCACGCGCAGACTGGGTAGCCCAAACAAGATGCCAAAGGCAGACGCACAGATGCCGCCCAGCACCAGAGACACCAGCAAGGGCAGTTCTGGAACACGGACAAAGAAGTTAAAGCCGGCATAGGCGCCCACCGCCATAAAAGCGCCCGAGCCCAGTGAAATCTGCCCGCAGTAACCGACCAGGACGTTTACCCCCAGTGCGGCCAGCGACATGATCAGAAAGGGGATGAAGATGGCGCGAAACATATAGTCGCTGCCCACAAGCGGCACCACAAAGAAGGCTGCCGCGATGATCAGCAACACCGCCCAGCGGTCTTGCGCAATGGGGAAAATCTGCTGATCCGCCCGGTAGCTGGTTTTGAACTGGCCGTTTTCTCTGTAAATCATCTCAATCCTCTTTTTATTGTGGGTTTACACGCGGTCAATGATTTTTTCGCCGAACAGGCCTTGGGGCCGGACCAGCAAAAACAACAGCGCCAGCACATAGGCAAACCAAATCTCAATGCCGCCGCCCACGTAGGGGCCCAAAAACACTTCGGAGAGTTTCTCACCTACGCCAATGATCAGACCGCCAATAATGGCCCCGGGCACCGAGGTCAGACCGCCCAAAATCACCACGGGCAAGGCCCGCAGCGCCACAGTGGTCAGCGAAAACTGCACCCCCAGTTTGCTGCCCCAAATCATGCCTGCCACCAGCGCCACCACACCGGCCACGCTCCAGACAATCACCCAGATGCGGTTGAGCGGAATACCAATGCTTTGGGCCGCCTGGTGGTCGTCAGCCACAGCGCGCAGGGCCCGGCCAGTGGCCGTCTTCTGGAAAAACACGCTGAGCATGGTGACCAGCACTGCAGCGATCAGCGCGGCGTACAGGTCTTCCTTGTTGATCAGGATGCCTCCTTCAAACATTTGCTCCAAGATCAGAATCGGCTCCTTGGGCATGCCAATGTCGATCTTGTAGATGTCGCTGCCGAATATCGCCTGGCCGATGCCGTCGAGAAAGTAGCTGATGCCCAGCGTGGCCATGAGCAGCGTCGTACCTTCCTGGTTGACCAGGTGACGCAGTGCTAGGCCCTCGATCAGCCAGGCCACGACAAACATGATGGCCGCGGCCACCACAAAGGCCATGAAGGTCGTCAGCACCGGATTGGCAATGCCTGTCCACAGCGGAATCCACTCAGAAAACCGCGCCATGGCCAAGGCTGCGAACAGCACCATGGCGCCTTGGGCGAAATTGAACACACCCGAGGCCTTGTAAATCAGCACAAAGCCGAGCGCCACCAGCGAATACAGCATGCCGGCCATCAGGCCGCCGAGCAAAGTTTCAAGAAAAAATGCCATGGTTTAAGACTCCCGCCGAGCCGCCTCAAGGGAGGCTTGCGCCCCCTCGGGGGGCAACGAATACACAAAGTGATGAGCGTGGGGGTTCATATTTTTTCCTTAGTGGCTGGTGCCCAGATAGGCGCTGATGACGTCGGGGTTGTTGCGCACCTCGTCTGGCGTGCCATCGCCGATTTTTTTGCCGTAATCGAGCACCACCACGCGGTCCGAGATGTCCATCACCACACCCATGTCGTGTTCGATCAGTACCACCGTGGTGCCAAACTCTTCATTCACGTCCAACACAAAGCGGCACATGTCCTGCTTCTCTTCCACGTTCATGCCAGCCATGGGCTCATCGAGCAGCAGCACCTGTGGCTCCATGGCCAGGGCGCGACCCAGGTCAACCCGCTTTTGCAAGCCGTAGGGCAGTTGCCCGACCGGAGTTTTGCGGTAGGCCTGGATTTCCAGGAAGTCGATGATGTGCTCGACAAACTCGCGGTGCTTTTCTTCTTCGCGCTGGGCCGGACCGATGCGCAGGGCCTGCATCAGGATGTTGCTTTTGATGCGCAGGTTGCGGCCGGTCATGATGTTGTCGATCACGCTCATGCCCTTGAACAAGGCCAGGTTCTGGAAGGTGCGCCCAATGCCCATGACCGCCACCTGGTGGCTGTCCATGTGGTCAAAGGTCTGGCCGCGAAAAGTGATGCTGCCGTGCTGGGGCGTGTAAACACCATTGATGCAGTTGAGCATGGAGCTTTTTCCCGCGCCATTGGGGCCAATGATGGCGCGCACCTCGTGCTCGCGCACGTTAAAGGATATGTCGGTGAGCGCCTTCACGCCGCCAAAACTCAGGGAAATGTTGCTGACGTCGAGGATGACCTCGCCAATTTGCTTGCTCATGCTGCTACCTTTCGGGGTGCGAATACTTTCGCATCGTCTATCTTGAGCGTGGCGCTGACGCTGCCGCTGCGGCCATCTTCAAACTTGACCACAGTCTCAATGAACTGGCTGGTGCGCCCCTCGTAAAGGGCGTCCACCAGCGCCTGGTACTTTTCAGCGATGAAGCCGCGGCGAACCTTGTTGGTGCGGGTCAATTCGCCGTCATCGGCATCAAGTTCTTTGTGTAACACCAAAAAGCGGCTGACCTGCGAGCCTGCCAGCAACTCGTCAGCGCTGAGGTCGGCGTTGACCTTTTCCACACACTCTTTGATGAGCTGATACACCTCGGGCTTTTGCGCCAGATCGGTATAGCCAGCGTAAGGCAGGTTGCGCCGTTCGGCCCAGTTGCCTACCGCGTCAAAGTCGATGTTGATCATGACGCAGACCTTTTCGCGGCCGTCGCCGTAGGCCACTACTTCTTTGATTTGTGGGAAAAACTTGAGCTTGTTTTCCACGTACTTGGGCGCAAACATGGCGTCGTCAAACGCGCCGCCCTTGATGCGGCCCACGTCCTTGACGCGGTCAATGATCTTGAGGTGGCCGTGGGCATCGATAAAACCAGCGTCGCTGGTGTGGTACCACCCGTCTGCGGTCAGCACCTCGGATGTGGCTGCCGGGTTTTTAAAGTATTCCTTCAGCAGGCCTGGCGACTTGACCAATATCTCGCCGTTATCCGCCACCTTGATCTCCACGCCTGCGCAGGGCACGCCTACGGTATCGGCGCGGGCCTCGTGGTCGGGCTGCAGGCAGACAAATACCGCAGTTTCGGTCGATCCGTACAACTGCTTCAGGTTGACGCCAATCGAGCGGTAAAAGCTAAACAGGTCCGGGCCAATCGCCTCGCCCGCCGTGTAAGCCACACGAACGCGGCTAAAGCCCAGGTTATTGCGCAAGGGGCCGTACACCAGCACGTTGCCAAGCGCATACAAGAAACGATCTACCAAACCCACCGCCTGCGCCGCCATCAAGGTCGGGCCTACGCGCTTCGCCACCGACATGAAGTAATGGAACATGCCGCGCTTGAGTGCGCCCGCGTCTTCCATGCGAATCATCACACTGGTGAGCAAGCCCTCAAACACCCTTGGAGGAGCAAAGTAGTAACTCGGGCCCACTTCCTTGAGGTCAATCGTTACCGTGGCCGCCGACTCGGGGCAATTCACCACATAGCCGCAGGCCAGCCATTGGGCGTAACTGAAAATGTTTTGCCCGATCCAGGCCACCGGCATATAGGCCAGCACTTCTTCTGCGCTGGTCAGGTGGTCAAAGTCCGCGCCTGCGCGGGCCCGGTTGAGCAGGGAGTCGTGCGTGTGCACCACGCCTTTGGGGTTGCCCGTGGTGCCTGAGGTAAAAAACATGGCGCCCACATCGTCGGGCTGGATCTGCGCCACCGCGTCCTTCAAAAAGCCGGGATGGGTTTGGACGTGCACCTTGCCTACGGCCAGCAGCTCATCGAGCGCGGCCAAGCCCGGTTCGTCGTAGCTGCGCAGTCCGCGCGGGTCGTCGTAGTAAATATGCGCCAGCTGCGGGCACTTCTCACGAATCTCGAGCAGTTTGTCGACCTGCTCCTGGTCTTCGGCAAAGGCAAAGCGCACCTCGGCGTTGTTGACCGGGAAAACGCACTCCAGCGCCGCCGCGTCCTGGTACAGGGGCACGGGAACGGCACCGAGCGACTGAACGGCCAGCATGGTGGCGTACAGCCGGGGACGGTTGGCCCCCACCACCACCATGTGCTCGCCCCGGCGCAAGCCAGCTTGGTGCAGGCCGGCGGCCAGGTGCTCCACCATCGCAGCCAGATCGCTCCAGCTCAGCGACTGCCAAATGCCATATTCCTTTTCGCGCATGGCCGATGCGCCAGGGCGTTGTTTTGCATGTTGCAACAAAAGTTGCGGAAAAGTGGTTTGCATCCCAAATCCTTTTTACCTGCCGAGGGCCCGTGTACCCGTGAAAACGTGCACGGGGGCGCTGATAGGGGAGATCGTAGGACCGCATTTGACGCCGTGTTGTCGTTTGAACGACAATTGGGGCGGCATCAACTAGGTGTTTTCCCTTCACTTTCACCCAACTGACGCCAAAAACCACTTCAACACCCGTAACTGACTTCAACTTTACGAACACGCCACCTCACATAAGCCATGTCCGCGGATACCAGCCTCCATCAACGCCGCCGCCCGCTTACCGAAGCAGAGCTTGAAGCCATTCCCTGGATCCACCTACTCAACAGCGATGAGCGCACCCGCGCGGCCCAAGACCTGAAGGTCGCAGACGCCGCGCCCGGCGAAACCCTGTGCCGCACCGGCCGACCAGTGACTTATTGGTTTGGCGTGATCGACGGCCTGCTCAAAATGAGCACCGACAACGCCCAGGGCCAAACCATGACTTACACGGGCATTCCGCCCGGCGGTTGGTTTGGTGAAGGCACGGCGCTCAAGCGCGAGGCGTACCGCTACAACATCCAGGCTCTGCGCACCAGCCGGGTGGCAGGCCTGCACGTAGATACCTTCCACTGGCTGCTGGACCACTCGATTGGCTTTAACCGCTTTGTCATGAACCAGCTCAACGAGCGTCTGGGCCAGTTCATCGCCGCGCGCGAAATTGACCGCATGAACAACCCCGACGCCCGTGTGGCGCGCAGCCTGGCCGCTCTATTTAACCCGGTGCTCTACCCCGGCGTGGGCGAGGTGCTGCGCATCACCCAGCAGGAGCTGGGCTATCTGGTCGGTCTGTCGCGCCAGCGGGTCAACGAAGCGCTGACCACGCTGGCCGCCCAGGGGTCGATTCGGGTCGAATACGGTGGCCTGCGGGTACTCGACCTCGAGGCCTTGCGTTCGCAGGTTGTAGCGAGCTAGGCACAATCAGTTGCCTAAGA
Organism: Comamonadaceae bacterium; assembly: GCA_947464995.1. Taxonomy (GTDB): domain Bacteria; phylum Pseudomonadota; class Gammaproteobacteria; order Burkholderiales; family Burkholderiaceae_C; genus Allorhodoferax. The sequence goes on from CANHZG010000081.1 coordinate 8,572, forward strand.
GAAACCCTATGACCGAACCCACTTCCAAGAAACCCACGCTTTCAGTGCCTGTCAAGGCCTTCCAGCGCGCCGTATCTCCCGCACGCTCCGTCCCGAGCACGGCTGCGACTGCGCCGTCCCCGGCCGCCGCCCGCGTTGCAACCAAAAGGCGCGCGCCCATACCGGTCGGCCAGACCAACACCGCCGCCCAGGGCGCCAACGGTACCATTCGCCTTAACAAGCGCATGGCCGAAATGGGTCTGGCCTCGCGCCGCGAAGCGGATGACTGGATTGGCAAAGGCTGGGTCAAGGTAGACGGACGGGTGGCCGAAATGGGCATGCAGGTGGCGCCCGACGTCAAAATCGAGATCGACAAACTGGCCAAAGGCCAGCAGGCCAATCTGGTGACGGTGCTGATCAACAAGCCGCTGGGCCTGGTCAGTGGCCAGGCCGAGGACGGCCATGAGCCCGCCATCACTCTGGTGCAGCCGCAAAACCGCTGGGCCGAAGACAACGCGCGCTTCTTTTTCCACGGTAGCCAGCTCAAAAGCCTGGTGCCCGCCGGAAGACTGGACATTGACTCGACGGGCCTGCTGGTGCTCACGCAAGACGGCCGGGTGGCGCGCCAATTAATTGGCGAAGACAGCGTGATGGAAAAAGAATACCTGGTGCGGGTCATCTACACCGGCGTGCTCAATACGGCGGCGGCCACATCAGCAGCAGCCACCTATGGCGGCAAGATCCAGCAACTCAGCCGCATTGACGACGACGACCCCATCAGCGCCGACGTGCAGTCGGTATTCCCGCCTGACAAGCTGCAACTGCTGCGCCACGGCCTGAGCCTAGACGGCCAGGCGCTCAAGCACGCCAAGGTGGAATGGCAAAACCCCGAGCAGCTGCGCTTTGTGCTGCACGAGGGCAAGAAACGACAAATCCGGCGCATGTGCGAGCAAGTCGGCCTGAAAGTCGTAGGCTTAAAGCGCGTGCGCATCGGCAATGTGATGCTGGGTAATTTACCGGTTGGCCAGTGGCGCTACCTGGCGCCACACGAGCGCTTTTAGCGACCCGTCGCCCGGATTTCGCTCACGGGCACACTCCGCATCCTTGAAAAACAATCCCCTGCCCCCAAATCCAGTCACGCCCTTTACGGCGCGCTCTGTTTGACCTCTTTCCTTGTTAACGTGAACCGCTATGACCAAACAAACCCTTAATTTCCAGGCCGAAGTGGCGCAACTGCTCCACCTCGTCACCCATTCGCTGTATTCCAACAAAGAGATTTTCCTGCGTGAGCTGGTCTCCAACGCCTCAGACGCCTGCGACAAGCTGCGTTTTGAGGCCATCAACGCGCCCGAGCTGTTTGAAGGCGACTCTGAACTCAAAATCCGCGTCACTTTTGACAAAGATGCCAAGACCCTGACCATCACCGACAACGGCATCGGCCTGTCGCAACAAGAAGCCATTGACAACCTGGGCACCATCGCCAAGAGCGGCACCAAAGACTTTGTCTCCAAACTCAGCGGCGACCAAAAGGCCGACTCCCAACTCATCGGCCAGTTTGGCGTGGGCTTTTACTCCGGCTTTATCGTGGCCGACAAGATCAGCGTCGAATCCCGCCGCGCCGGCTTGCACGCCGCAGAAGGCGTGCGCTGGGTGAGCGACGGCGGCGCCAGTGGCGGCGGTGCGTTTGAGGTGGAAACCATTACCCGCGAACACCGCGGCACCAGCGTCACCTTGCATCTGCGCGAAGACGCACACGACTACGCCCAGGCGTGGAAGGTCAAGGGCATCATCAGCAAATACTCCGACCACATCAGCCTGCCCATCCAGATGGAAAAGGAAGAGTGGAAAGACGGCGAACTGATTGACCCTAACGATGAAAAAGGTGGCCGCCAGCCCGGCGCCATGGTCAAGACCGGCGATTGGGAAACCGTCAACAAGGCCAACGCCATCTGGGCGCGCGCCAAAAAGGACATCAGCCAAGAGCAATACGACGACTTCTACAAGCAAATCAGCCACGACATGGAAGCACCGCTGGCCCACACGCACAACCGCGTGGAAGGCAGCACCGAATACACGCAGCTGCTCTACATCCCCGGCAAAGCGCCCATGGACCTGTACAACCGCGAAAAAACGGCGGGCATCAAGCTGTACGTCAAGCGCGTTTTCATCATGGACGACGCCGAGGCGCTCATGCCGAACTACCTGCGCTTTGTCAAAGGCGTGGTCGATTCAGCCGACCTGCCCCTGAACGTGAGCCGTGAGTTGCTGCAAGAAAGCCGCGACGTCAAAGCCATCCGCGAAGGCTGCACCAAGCGCGTCCTGGGCATGCTCGAAGACCTGGCCAAGCACGACAAGGCACCCGAGGCAAGCGCCGACGGCGTGACCGACGTGGTGTCCGAAGAAGACAAGGCGCAGGTTGGCAAATACAGCAAGTTCTACGCGGAATTTGGCGCCGTGCTCA
>CANHZG010000082.1 GCA_947464995.1 Comamonadaceae bacterium
GCGCAACACCGCGCTCCACTCCAAACCATAAAACTGCGCTTGCGGGTAGGCGCTTCGCAAGGCTTTCAGGCCGTGTCCCATGCCGCAACCCGCGTCCAAAACGCGCGCGCCCACGGGCAGCGGCGCCACACCGGGCAGCGCGCGCAAAGCCGCCGCCGGCGTGGGGAACAAGGGCGCGTCGGCCCAGGCGTTCATGGGATAGACCAAGAGCATCACCGCCAAGGGCAGCAACCACACCCAGGGCGCAACATCCCCCATGCCCAAGAGGGGCAGCGTCAACGCAAACGACACCGGGAAACCGGCGGCAATAACGACCTTGCGCCACCAGCTCTTGCCCCACAAGCTCAGCACCACGCCCACGCTTGCGCCAGCCAGCAGCGCCAGCCCAAGCGAAAACCCCTGCAAGGGCAAGAGGCGAAAAACACCCCAACTCGCACCCCAGCTCAGCAAGGCGGGCAGGGGCCAGGGCGGCGCAGCTCGCCAGCGCGATGGGGTTGATGCATTTTCGATTTGGGGATCGGCCATGGTTGAAGGCTTTATCGGCTAGCGTTGGGTGAGAGGCGCTCGATCAAACCATTGAGCTCGTCGAGCGAGCCAAACTGGATCACCAATTCGCCCACTTCTTCGATTCTGCCGGCGCGTTTGACACGCTTTTTGATATGCACATCGACCTGCGCCATCAGCAGGTCCGACAACTCCTCCTCCACCCGTTTGAGGTCGCGCGACTTTTCTTTTTTCGGCTTAGACGCCACCAAAGAAAACTCCACCGTTAACTTTTTCACCAGGCTCTCAGACTCGCGCACCGAGAGCTTTTTGCTCACAATCTGGTTGGCAGCGGTAATTTGGGTTGCGCGGTCCAAGGACAGCAAGGCGCGGGCGTGGCCCATGTCCAGATCGCCAGCCATCAACAGGGCTTGCACCGGATCAGCCAGGTTGAGCAAGCGCATCAGGTTGCTGGCGGCGCTGCGTGAGCGCCCCACGGCCTGGGCGGCGGCCTCGTGGGTGAGGCCAAACTCTTTGATCAGGCGCTGCAGGCCTTGTGCCTCCTCCAAGGGGTTGAGGTCTTCGCGCTGCATGTTCTCGATGAGGGCCATGGCGGCCGCGGCTTCGTTGCCTACGTTGCGCACCAGCACTGGCACGCTGTCGAGCCCGGCCAACTTGGCGGCCCGAAAACGCCGCTCACCGGCAATGATCTCAAATACCGCGCGGCTCGAGCCCGCAGGCCGATGGGCGCTGGCCTGGGCGTCATCGAGCTGGCGCACCAAAATCGGCTGCATGATGCCTTGGGCTTTGATGCTCTCAGCCAGCTCGTACAGAGCGCCCTCGTCCATATGGGTACGCGGCTGGTACACGCCAGGCACCAAGTCGCCCAAAAGCAAGGTCGTGGGCAGCCCATCGGGCAGCGCGCCAGTGTCAGGCGCGGCGTCTTGCACCTTTGGGCCCAACAAGGCCTCCAAGCCCATGCCCAGGCCTTTGGGTTTTTTGGTCACCATGGTGTGTTTCCTTCTTTGGCGGATAGTGCTTGTAAGAGCGCGTGGCCTTGGGGCCAGTCACCCAGTTCGGATTGCGCGTTGATATGGCCGGCGTGGCCGGCGTCGTTCCATTGCGAGCCCCACGCGGCTGCAAATGCACGCGCGCGCTCCAGGCTGCAATACGGGTCGTTGTGGCTGCCCACCAGCACCGACGGGAAAGGCAGGGGCTTCATGACCACGGGCGCCCAGCTTTGGAGCATGGGGCGCAACTCGGTGCGTGCCGCGTCCCCGGGCGCCACCAAAAGCGCCCCCTGCACCCGCGCGGTATGGCGCGAGCACGCCGCCCACGCCGCCACCAGCAAGCAGCCCAAGCTGTGCGCCACCAGGATGCAGGGGCGGCTTTGCTCGAGCAGCACCTCCTCCAAGCGCGTAATCCAGTCGCCGCGCAAAGGTTTCATCCAGTCGTGCTGCTCCACCCGCTGGTAGCCGTAAAGCAGTTCCCAGCGGCTTTGCCAATGGTCTGGACCAGAGTTTTGCCAACCCGGCAACAACAAAATCTGAGGGAGGGACGCCATGCAATCAGGCCATGGTGGGTATGCGGCGCACCATCTCTTGGGCAAAGGCAACAAAGGCCTGCGCACCCTTGGAGGACGGGTCAAACGCCACGCCGGGCAAGCCAAAGCTCGGCGCCTCGGCCAGTCGCACGTTACGGGGAATCACGGTGTCAAACACCGTCTTACCAAAGTGCGACTTGAGCTGCTCGCTGACCTGCTGTTGCAAGGTAATGCGGGGGTCAAACATCACACGCAAAAGGCCGATTATTTTCAAATTGTCATTTAAATTGGCGCGCACTTGCTTGATGGTGTTAACCAAGTCCGTTAAGCCCTCTAAGGCAAAGTACTCGCACTGCATGGGAACGATCACGCCGTGGGCGCAGCACAAGCCATTGAGCGTGAGCATGGACAAGGACGGCGGGCAATCAATCAGCACAAAGTCGTACTCGCCATCCACTGCTGCCAAGGCTGTTTTCAGGCGGCGCTCACGGCGCTCAAGCTCGACCATTTCCACCTCGGCACCGGCCAACTCGCGGTTCGCACCCAATATGTCGTAGCTGCAAGCAGCGGCGACCAGTTTGTCGCTGCGCGTACGTGCCTCGGCAATGGTGGCAGACTCCAACAGCACGTCGTACACCGTCAGCGCCAGGCTGCGCTTGTCAACACCCGAGCCCATGGTGGCGTTGCCCTGCGGGTCAAGGTCCACCATCAGCACGCGCTGGCCCAGCTGGGCCAGGCCAGCCGCCAAGTTCACCGTGGTGGTGGTTTTCCCGACGCCGCCTTTTTGGTTGGCGATACAAAAGATTTGGGCCATGGTTTGCTTGTAGGGTGAAAAAACGACTGCGGACAAAGACGTAGTGAAAAAAGACGGGGCAAAGCCCCTGGTGGGCGCTACCGCAGCGCGCGCCGGACCAAAAAATTCCTGGCGCGGGGCAGAGGGAGTTTACGTTACCCCGCGCCGCATCCAGACCAAGCAGCGCTCGGCGTCCAGACCGGGCACGTGCAGCGGTTCCACGTGAAACACCGCTACGCCCGAGCCCAAGGCGGCCAGTTCCGCGTCCGGGTGCTTGCCTTTCATCGCCATCCAAACGCCCGCAGGCCCTAGGGCTGCTGCTGACCACTGGGTAAAGTCGGTCAGCGACGCGAAAGCGCGCGAACACACCAGGCCATAGGGTTCGGTCAAACTCTCGACCCGTGCGTGGACGCCGCGCAGATTCGCCAGCTTCAAGCTCACCGCCACCTGCTGCACAAACGCCGCCTTCTTGGCCACGGTATCCACACAATGCACGGTCATTTCAGGGCAGCAGATCGCCAACACCACACCAGGCAAGCCAGCGCCCGCACCCACGTCCAGCACGCGCACCGCCGGGCCCACGCCGATCACCGCCAGTCGTTGGCGCAATGGGCGCACCACCGCCAGACTGTCGAGCAGGTGGTGGGTGAGCATGTCGCGCGGTTCACGCACGGCCGTCAGGTTGTAAACCTTGGTCCATTTTTGGATCAGGGCCATGTAATCCAGCAGGGCGGCCACCTGTGCGTCGTCCAAGGAAAGGGCCAGCTTTTCGAGCCCAGCACGCAGCTCGGCCTCCAGCGGTCGGGTCACACTTGCGCCTCGGTGGCGATCGCCTTGGCAGAAAAGTCGCGAAAGTTGCCTTTTTTCAGGTGGATCAGCAAAAGCGAAATCGTGGCCGGAGTAATCCCCGACAGGCGCGAGGCCTGGCCTAAGGTCTCTGGGCGCAACTGGTTGAGGCGCTGACGGGCCTCGATGCTCAGGGCGGAAACCTGCATGTAATCCAGCTCTGCGGGCAGGCGCAGGTTCTCGTAATGCGCAGCGCGGCCAACCTCTTCTTGCTGGCGCGTGATGTAACCCGAGTACTTGGCTCCAATTTCCACCTGCTCGATCACGCTGGCCACAAACACGTCCTGCGATGCATCTACCGCATCTGGCTGGGGCGCTAGCACCGAGCTGGCATAGCGCCCGCCGTCCAGACCCATCAGGTCGGCGTAGCGCACGTCCGGGCGGCGCAGCAGTTCGGCCAGGTTGTATTCGTGCTCAATCGCCTTACCCAGCACACGCTCGGACTCGCTGGGCGGCAGGTTGTTGGGGTTGACCCAAATGGAGCGCAGACGCTCTGTTTCACGTGAAACAGCCTCACGTTTGCGGCAAAACGCGGCCCAGCGCGCATCGTCCACCAGGCCCAAAGCGCGACCGGCTTCGGTCAGGCGCACGTCCGCGTTGTCTTCGCGCAGCTGCAGCCGGAACTCGGCGCGGCTGGTGAACATGCGGTAGGGCTCGGTCACGCCCTTGGTGATCAGGTCGTCCACCAGCACACCCAAATAGGCTTCGTCGCGCCCCGGCAGCCAGGTGTCGCCACTCCAGGCGGTTTGCGCCCCGGCTTGCAGGGCGGCATTCACCCCGGCAAACAGGCCTTGGGCAGCCGCCTCTTCGTAGCCAGTGGTGCCGTTGATCTGGCCGGCGAAGAACAGGCCGCCAATTTGCCGCGTCTCAAAGCTGCTTTTCAGCGCGCGCGGGTCAAAGTAGTCGTACTCAATGGCGTAACCCGGGCGCAGGATATGGGCGTTTTCCAGCCCCGCCATGCTGCGCACCAGCGCGTACTGGATGTCAAAGGGCAGGCTGGTGGAAATGCCGTTGGGGTAGTACTCGTGGGTCGTCAGGCCCTCGGGTTCGAGAAAAATCTGGTGGCTTTCCTTGTCGGCAAAGCGGTTGACCTTGTCTTCTACACTGGGGCAGTAGCGCGGCCCCACGCCTTCGATGTTGCCAGTGAACATGGGGCTGCGGTCAAAGCCGCTGCGGATGATCTCGTGGGTGCGCGCATTGGTGTGGGTGATCCAGCAGGGCATTTGCTGCGGGTGCTGCTCCACACGCCCCATGAAGCTGAACACCGGCATGGCCGCGCTCATGCCGCCGGGCATGCCGTCACCGGGCTGCGCCTGGCATCTGCTGAAGTCAATGCTGCGCCCGTCAATGCGCGGTGGCGTGCCCGTTTTCAGGCGACCCTGCGCCAGCTTCAACTCTTTCAGGCGCGCGCTGAGACGAATTGCCGGGGGGTCACCCGCGCGCCCAGCGGCGTAGTTGTTCATGCCGACATGGATCTTGCCGTCCAAAAACGTGCCCGCCGTCAGCACCACGGTCTTGGCGCGAAAGCTGATGCCGATCTGCGTGACCGCTCCCACCACCCGGTCGCCCTCGACCAGCAAATCGTCCACCGCTTGCTGAAAAAGCGACAAGTTAGGTTGATTTTCCAGCATACGGCGGATGGCCGCTTTGTACAAGATGCGGTCGGCCTGAGCGCGGGTGGCGCGCACCGCCGGGCCTTTGCTGGAGTTGAGAATACGAAATTGCACGCCGCTCTCGTCCGTAGCCAGCGCCATGGCGCCGCCCAGGGCGTCCACCTCTTTGACCAGATGGCCTTTACCGATGCCGCCAATCGACGGGTTGCAACTCATTTGCCCAAGAGTTTCAATGTTGTGCGTCAACAGCAGGGTTTTGCAGCCCATGCGCGCTGCGGCCAGCGCAGCCTCGCACCCGGCGTGGCCGCCGCCGACGACGATGACGTCAAACTGTTGGGGATAAAGCATGTCGGGCAATCAAAACGGGGGAGAAGGGCGATTTTACTGGCGCGCGAACAAACCGGAAGTCCAAGACGCGTGCGGGACATTCCCTAGTCTTTCCCCTAGGTGTTTTGGCGACGGTGCTGGGGTAGAGTGCCCGTTTACTTTGCTTTTTGGAGCCTGTGCATGTCCAGCCCATCCCTCAAAGACCAGGTCAGCCCCGAAGAGTGGCAGTTGCGCGTCGATCTGGCGGCCTGCTACCGCCTGGTGGCGGCTTATGGCTGGAGCGATTTGATCTTCACCCACATCAGCGCACGCATCCCCGGCCCCGAGCACCATTTTTTAATCAACCCTTATGGGCTGTTATTTGAAGAAATTACTGCCAGCAGCCTGATCAAAATCGACCAAGCGGGCAACAAACTCAGCCAATCCGTACACCCGATCAACCCGGCCGGTTTTGTGATCCACAGCGCGGTGCACGCGGTACGCGAAGACGCCGCCTGCGTCTTGCACACCCACACCCGCGCCGGCGTGGCCGTTAGCGCCCAGGTATGCGGCGTGCTGCCGATCAGCCAGCAGTCGACCTTTGTGCTGGCCTCCTTGGGTTACCACAGCTATGAAGGCGTGGCACTGCACGATGCCGAGAAACCGCGTCTGCAAGCCGACCTGGGCACGGCCAAACACCTGATGCTGCGCAACCACGGCCTGCTGGTGGTGGGCAGCAGCATTGCCGAGGCGTTCTTGCTCATGTACAACTTCGAGTCCACCTGCCAAATCCAGATCGCCGCGCAAGCCGGTGGCTCCCTCACGCAGGTGGATCCCCGCATCATCGATGGCGTTGGCCACGCCATGCGCGCCCAAACGGACGGCTTAGGCGGCGCCTTTGCATGGCCAGCCATGCTGCGCAAGCTCGACCGCACGGACAGCAGCTACCGCGACTAACCATACACTAGTGTTTTGTAGGCTCCGCCTTCAAGCGCACCCCACCCAAGCCCCGCGCGCTCACGGCGCCCGCTTCGAAACCCATAAAGGCAGCACCATGAACACCAGCACCACACCAAAGACCCAGACATTCGACTACATCATCGTGGGCGGCGGCGCCGCCGGCTGCGTAGTGGCTAGCCGCCTGAGCGAGGACCCCGGCGTGCGCGTGTGCCTGTTAGAGGCCGGTGGCCCTGACACCTCCGTGCTGATCCACGCGCCCATGGGCTTTGCCGTCAGCGCACCGCTCAAAATACACAATTGGGGCTACGAGACGGTGCCACAACCCGGCTTCAAGGGCCGACGCGGCTACCAACCGCGCGGCAAGGTCATGGGCGGTAGCACGTCGATTAACGCCATGGTCTACACGCGCGGCCACCGCGCCGACTACGACCACTGGGCCCGCCTGGGCAACCCCGGTTGGAGCTATGAAGACGTCTTGCCCCTGTTCAAGCGCGCCGAGCATAACCACTGCTTTGGCGAAAACGCCTACCGTGGCACCGGCGGCCCGCTGCAAGTCAGCTACCTGCGCAGTCCCAGCCCCATCAACGAGGTGTTCTTGCAGGCCTGCGAACAAACCGGCCTGCCCCGCACCGAGGACTACAACGGCGCGCAGCAACTCGGCTGCGGCCCCACCCAGGCCATGCAGGCCGGTGGTGAGCGCTGCAGCGCATCTAAGGCTTACATCACCCCACAACTCGGGCGCAGCAACCTGACCGTCATCACCCAAGCACACACACGGCGCGTGCTGATGGACGGCAAACGCACCACCGGCGTCGAATACGAACAAGGCGGCCAGGTGCGCCAACTCCACGCCGCGCGCGAGGTGGTATTGAGCGCCGGTGCCTTTGGCTCGCCGCAATTGCTGATGCTCTCGGGCATAGGTCCCCAAGAGCAACTCCAAGCGCACGGCATTGCCACGGTGCACACGCTGCCCGGGGTGGGGCAAAACCTGCAAGACCACGTCACCACGGTGCTGATACAGCGCAGCGCACGCAAAGAGGCCACGCTGGGTATCTCACTCAATGGGCTGGCTACCGTGGTCAAGGCGATTTTTGAATGGCGCAACAAACGCACTGGCTGGGTCACGTCCAACGTGGCCGAGTCACAAGGCTTTTTAAAAACAGACCCCAGTGCCGACACGCCCGACATCCAGCTCGCCCTGTGCACCGGCATCGTGGACGACCACAACCGCAAAACCCACCTAGGCCACGGCTACACCCTGCATGTGACCCTGTGCCGCCCCAAGAGCCGAGGCAGCGTCACACTGAAAAGCGCCCAATCCACCGACGCGCCGCTGATAGACCCCGCGTTTTTCCAGCATCCAGACGACATGGCCACCTTGGTCAAGGGCACGCAAATAGGCTTGGACATCTTGCAAGCCAAGCCTTTTGACGCCTACCGGGGCGAGATGCTTTACCCGGTGGAGCGCAACAACCCGGCGCAGATCGAAGCCTTTTTGCGCGACCACTGCGACACCGAATACCACCCTTGCGGCACCTGCAAAATGGGCCCGCACAGCGACCCGATGGCCGTGGTGGATGCCGATTTGCGGGTGCACGGCGTGCAGGGCCTGCGCGTGGTGGACGCCTCCATCATGCCCACGCTCACCGGCGGAAACACCACCGCGCCGACCATCATGGTTGCTGAAAAAGCGGCCGACCTGATCCGCAGCGGCCACTAAACTCCCGCTTGCGCAGCGTCCGCCAGCGCCGCCACAGGCCGCTGGCGCCAGGCCAGGGCTGCGCCCAGCCAAAGGGCCAAGGCCGACACCAGCAATCCGCGCTCCAAGCCGCCAGCGCCATCGGCAATCCAACCCACCAGCGTGGGGCCGACGATTTGCCCTGCGGCAAACACCACCGTGAACGCGCTGATGCCCTGGGCCCAGGCGCTGGGCGGCAGGTTGTGGCGCACCAGCGCCGTGCTAGACGCCACGATGGACAAAAACACCCCACCAAACAGGAGGCCTGAGACGACGACAACGACAAAGTTCTGGGTCAGGGCGGGCAACACAACGGCCAAGCCCAAAAGCGCATTGAGCCTCGCCATGGCGCCGCCACCTTGGTGGCGATTGAGCAAGCCAGCCCAAATGCGCGATGACGCCACCACCGCCAAACCCAGCAGGCCATAAAAGACCGTCACCGCCGACCCGCTGACGCCCTGTTCGCGCAGCAGCGCCACCGCAAACGTCATATAGCCGATGTAGCCCACGCCAAACATGCCGTAGCCGGCCAAGGAAAAACCAAAGGCTCGCCAGCGAAACCCCTCGGGTGCACCAGAAGCGACCGCGGCAGCGGCGGCGGGCAACTGTTCCCATTGCGCCATCACCCGCGCGGGCCAGCGCAGCAAAGCGGTCGCGGCAAAACACAACAACGCCAGCGCCCACCAGGCAAAACGCCAACTGTGGGTCTGATCGGCAAAAACATCCAGCACCCACGGCACCAAAACCGCCGACAGCGCGATACCCACCCCGGTCCCACCGTAATACACCCCCAGCAACAGCCCTGCCTGCGCCGGGTCCCGGCTGCCCAAGCGCGCTGCCAGCAAGCCCCCGGATACAAACACCAGCGCGCTGGCAACGCCGGCCAACAAGCGCTGCACCAAAAGCACCCAAGCATCGGTAAAAAACCCACACAAGCCCATGAACAGCGCCGCCAACAGCGAACCTGACCACAGCAAGACGGTAGGCGACATCCGACGCATCAGCGCGGGCAAGGCCAGCGCCCCGAGCAAATAGCCCACCGCGTTAGTGGTGTTCATGGCTCCGGCCAGGGTGTAAGTCCACTCCAAATCGGTACGCATGCCCGGCAACAACAAGCCATAGGCAAAGCGGGTCACACCCAAAGAGACGGCCGCGCCCACCGACAGGGCCAAAGCAAGCCAAAATAGGGGGCGCAAGGGTAGGGACACAATCTCTCCGACATCATGGAAGCGGCCATTGTGCGCCGCATCAGCGCCTATCCTTGGCCCAAAAACAACACTACTTTTTGCAAACCCAAACGCCCCATTTTTTGAAAGCCCCCATGACCACCTTGTTCGACCCCTTGGCCCTTGGCCCCATCACACTGGCCAACCGCGCCGTCATGGCACCGCTCACGCGCAACCGCGCTCCCGGCGCCATACCCACCGCCGCCATGGTGACGTATTACACCCAGCGCGCCGACCCAAAAGACGGCGCGGGGCTCATCATCACCGAAGCCACCGCCATCAGCCACCAGGGCCAAGGCTATTCCGACGTACCCGGCATCTGGAGCCAGGCGCAGGTACAGGCCTGGAAGCCAGTCACCGCATCCGTGCACGCGGCGGGCGGCAAAATTTTCATGCAGCTGTGGCACGTGGGGCGCGTCTCGCACGTCGATTTGCAGCCAGGCGGCCAGGCGCCGGTGGCACCCTCGGCCATCACCGCCAACACCAAAACGGTGCTCATCACCGACGGCGTGGCGCATTTTGTAGCCACCTCAGAGCCACGCGCCTTGCGCTTGGACGAGCTGCCGGGGCTGTTGGTGGACTACCGCACGGCAGCGCGCAACGCCATGGCTGCCGGGTTTGACGGCGTGGAAGTGCACGCCGCCAACGGCTATTTGATCGACCAGTTCCTGCGCTCGGGCTCCAACCACCGCACCGACGCCTATGGCGGCAGCATCGAAAACCGTGCTCGCCTATTGGTCGAGGTGATGCAAGCCATCTGCACGGAGATCGGCGGCGCCCATGTTGCGCTGCGCCTGTCGCCAGTCACCCCGGCCAATGACGCCGCCGACCCGCATCCACAGCCCTTGTTTAACTACGTGGTGCAGCAGCTCGCGCCATTGGGGCTGGCCTATGTGCATGTCGTAGAAGGCTCCACCGGCGCCGAGCGCGACTACCAGCAAGGTGACACGCCGTTTGACTACACCGCCCTGCGCCAGTGCTACCGCAGCGCCGGTGGCCAGGCGGCCTGGATGGTCAACAACGCCTATGACCTGACGTTGGCCAAGCAAGCACTGGCCAGCGGCGCCGATCTGGTCGCCTTTGGCAAACCCTTCATCGCCAACCCCGACCTGACGCGCCGCCTACGCGAAGGCGCGCCACTTAACCCGGCCGACCGCAAAACCTTTTACGGTGGCGGCGCCCAGGGTTACACCGACTACCCGACGCTGGGCAACTAAGCCGCCAGCGTAGACGGACGAATCAAGGTCCCTTCCACCGCTTGAGCAGCAAGGCGTTGGCCATAACGCTTACCGAGCTCAGCGCCATGGCCGCGCCCGCCAACACCGGGTTCAAGTAGCCCAAGGCCGCCAACGGAATACCCGCCACGTTGTAGAAAAAGGCCCAAAACAGGTTTTGCCGGATCTTGGACACCGTGCGCCGGGAAATGTCCAAGGCGGCAGCCACCAGGCGCGGCTCACCGCGCATGAGTGTGATTCC
>CANHZG010000083.1 GCA_947464995.1 Comamonadaceae bacterium
CCGTGGTTATCGACAAAACGCATCGCAGAGATGGCTTGCGCAGCATTACCCCGGTGCGCAAAGTTGGCAAAACCCTCTCCATGCGCCACTGCAATTGGGAGGCGCGCACCGGCTAGGCCTTGGAAGAACAGCGACGGGGATTCGAGCACCTCCACCATGGACAGGCGCGCCTCGAAACGCTCACTCTGGTTGGTCGTAAATCGAGGCCAGGCTTGCGCTCCCGGAATGATGTCAGCCAGCTCGGCAAACATTTGGCAGCCGTTGCACACGCCCAAGCCAAAGGTGTCGCTGCGGCCAAAAAAGGCCTGAAATTGCGCGGCCAGCGCCGGATTGAAGGTGATGGAGCGCGCCCAGCCAATGCCCGCGCCCAGGGTGTCGCCGTAGCTAAAGCCACCGCAGGCCACCACGCCGGCAAAGTCGGCTAACTTGGCGCGTCCGGTTTGCAGGTCCGTCATGTGCACATCAAAGGCCTCGAAACCGGCTTCGGTAAACGCGTAGGCCATTTCCACGTAGGAGTTGACGCCTTGCTCGCGCAACACTGCCACCTTGGGGCGGCTCAGAAGCAACGCCGGTGGGGCCTCGCCCGGGCGCCAGCCGCTGGGCAGATGCACGTGCATGCCGGGGTCCTGCAGGGCGCCCGCTGCGGCGTGTTCGGCATCCGCGCACAGTGGGTTGTCCCGCAACTGGCAAATCTTCCAGCTCACACTGTCCCAGACCTGGTGCAAGTCGTGCAGGGGCGCGCTGAAGATGGATTTGGCATCACGCCAGATTTGCAGCGTGGGTTGGGTTTCGGCGGTACCCAGGCGGGTTTTGCCGATTACGTGGCTGTGTTTGGACAGGCCATGGTCGCGCAGGGTTTGCATTACCGCGTTGCGATCTTCACTGCGCACTTGCAAGACCACGCCCAACTCTTCGTTGAACAGGGCTTTGAGCGTCAGTTCGGCGCGGCGCGCCCCCACCTGGCCCGCCCAGTTTTTGCTGTCGCCGACGTCCATGCGGCTGTCAGACACACCATCGCCCTCTAAAACCAGCATGTCCACATTCAACGACACGCCCACGCGACCTGCAAAGGCCATTTCAGCCACCGTGGCCAGCAAACCGCCGTCGCTGCGGTCGTGGTAGGCCAAAATTTTGCCCTCCGCGCGCAAGGCGTTTACGGCATCGACCAGGGCCACCAGGTCTTGCGGATTGTCTAGGTCAGGCCCCTTGTCACCGACCTGGTCCAGGGTTTGCGCCAGGATGCTGGTGGCCATGCGGTTTTGGCCGTGTCCCAGGTCTATCAGCACCAGCGTGCTGTCTTGCGTGGCGTCGAGCTGGGGCGTGAGCGTGGCGCGCACATCGCCCAGGGTGGCAAACGCGCTGACGATGAGCGAGACCGGCGAGGTGACTTTTTTGGCGCCTTGGGCATCCGTCCACTGGGTGCGCATGGACAGCGAGTCCTTACCCACGGGGATCGACACACCCAGCGCCGGGCACAGCTCCAGGCCCACTGCCTGGACGGTAGCAAACAGTGCAGCGTCTTCGCCCGGCTCGCCACACGCCGCCATCCAGTTGGCCGAGAGTTTGACGCGCGGCAGCTCAATCGGCGCAGCCAACAAGTTAGTAATCGCCTCGGCCACCGCCATGCGACCCGAAGCCGGGGCGTTAACCGACGCCAGCGGCGTGCGTTCGCCCATGGCCATGGCCTCACCGGCAAAGCCCTGGTAGTCCGCCAACGTCACCGCGCAGTCGGCCACCGGCACCTGCCAGGGGCCGACCATCTGGTCCCGATGCGTCAGCCCACCGACGGTGCGGTCGCCAATGGTGATCAAAAAACGCTTGGACGCCACCGTAGGGTGCGAAAGCACGTCGATAACGGCTTTTTGCAGCTCGACGCCATTCAGGTCCAGCGGCGTAAATATGCGCGCCACGGTGTGCACATCGCGGTGCATTTTGGGCGGTTTTCCCAAGAGCACATTCATGGGCATGTCCACAGGAGTGATGCCCGCCACGCTCCCCGCTTCATCAGAGACGACCAGTTGCCGCTCTTCGGTGGCGACACCGACCACGGCAAACGGGCAGCGCTCGCGCTCGCACAGGGCAGTAAACAGCGCCAGCGACTCCGGCGCGATCGCCAGCACGTAGCGCTCCTGGCTCTCGTTGCACCAGATTTCCTTGGGCGCCATGCCGCTTTCTTCCAGGGGCACGGCGCGCAGGTCGAAGCGGGCTCCACGACCCGCATCGTTGGTCAGCTCGGGAAACGCGTTGGACAGGCCGCCTGCGCCCACGTCGTGGATAGCCAGAATCGGGTTGCCCAAACCGTTGGGGCCGGAATCCCGGCCCAAGATCCAGCACTGGTTAATTACCTCCTGCGCGCGGCGCTCCATCTCGGGGTTGCCGCGTTGTACTGAATCAAAGTCCAGGTCGGCGGCGTTGGCGCCTGTGGCCATAGAACTGGCTGCGCTGCCACCCATGCCAATGCGCATGCCGGGGCCGCCGAGCTGAATCAGCAGGCTGCCAGCGGGGAATTCGATCTTGTGGGTCTGCGTCGCGTCGATAACGCCCAGGCCACCCGCAATCATGATGGGCTTGTGGTAGCCGCGTTGCACCGCGTCCACGCTGCTGCCTACACGTTGCTCGTATTCGCGAAAGTAGCCTAGCAAATTTGGCCGTCCAAACTCGTTATTGAACGCCGCTCCCCCTAACGGGCCCTCGATCATGATTTGCAGGGGTGTGGCAATGTGCTCCGGTTTGCCGTAGATGGGGGGTCTCAAGTTAATTGGGGTCAGATTCCAATTTCCTGAAATTGGAATCTGACCCCAATTAACTTGATCTGGACCCCAATGAATGGTGGAGACGGTGAAACCGGTCAGCCCTGCTTTGGGTTTGGAGCCGCGGCCAGTGGCGCCTTCGTCGCGAATCTCGCCACCCGCCCCGGTAGATGCGCCGGGGAAGGGGGAAATAGCGGTCGGGTGGTTGTGGGTTTCCACCTTCATCAAAATGTGCTGGATAGCCCGCGACTTTTGGTAGAGCGGCGAGTGCACCGTCTGATCTGTGGAACAGGCGCTGGCGGCAAAACGCTCAACCTCGCTGCCTTCCATTACCGAGGCGTTGTCCGAATACGCCACCAGCATGTGCTGCGGGTTGGTTTGGTGGGTGTGGCGGATCATGCCGAACATGCTGCTGGCCTGAGGCGCGCCGTCTATGGTGAAGTCGGCGTTGAATATCTTGTGGCGGCAGTGTTCGCTATTGGCTTGGGCGAACATCATCAGCTCCACGTCCGTCGGGTTGCGCTGCAGGCCAGTGAAGGCGTGCACTAGGTAGTCAATCTCGTCCTCGGCCAGCGCAAGCCCGAAGCGCAAGTTGGCGTCCAACAATGCGGCGCGGCCACCACCGAGCACGTCGCAGGTATCCAGCGCCGGCGCTTGCAGGGCACCAAACAGGGCTTGGGCCTGGCTGCGTTCGGTGAACACGCTCTCGGTCATGCGGTCGTGCAGCAAAGCGGCGCAGGCTTGGAGTTGCACTGGTGAGAGGCTGACCTTGGACAGCAAACCGCTTTTGAGTGCAAGGCGGTACTCCACCATGCGCTCCACGCGTTTGACGGCCAGACCACAGTTATGCGCAATGTCCGTGGCCTTGGAAGCCCAGGGCGACAAGGTGCCCAGGCGCGGGGAAACCAACAACACCAGACCATCGGCGGCGCCTTCAAAGGGCTGGCCGTAGTTCAGCAAAGCGCCCAAGCGGGCAGTCAGCGCCGCGTCGGGCGCGCAGTCAGTGGCCACCCAATGCACAAAGCGGCCAGAAATGCCCTTGATCTTGTCATGCACGCCCTGCAAGGCGGTTAACAGAGAGGCGGCGCGGAAACGGCTGAGCGCGTTACCGCCATCGAAGGTACTGAGGTGCAGGGTCACGGGGAGGTGGGGTCTAAAGTGAAGGACCGATTTTACCTTTGAGCCCTTGTTGACCTGGACGTAAAATTTGCTTCCACACCAACCCGCCCCACGCACCATGCCCGAAAAAATCATTCCCCTCCTGCCCATCAACCGCCGCAGCGCCAACATCACCGAAGGCAAGTCCCGCGCGCCCAACCGGTCCATGTACTACGCCATGGGCTACGAAGAGTCGGACTTCAAAAAACCCATGGTCGGCGTCGCCAATGGCCACAGCACCATCACCCCCTGCAATAGCGGCCTGCAAAAGCTGGCCGACGCGGCCATTGCCGGCATTGAAGAGGCCGGTGGCAACGCCCAGGTATTCGGCACGCCCACCATTTCCGACGGCATGGCCATGGGCACCGAGGGCATGAAATACAGTTTGGTGAGCCGCGAGGTGATTTCGGACTGTATCGAGACCTGCGTGCAAGGCCAATGGATGGACGGTGTGGTGGTGGTGGGCGGTTGCGACAAAAACATGCCTGGCGGAATGATGGGCATGCTGCGTGCCAACGTGCCGGCTATTTACGTCTACGGCGGCACCATTCTGCCGGGGCGCTACCAGGGACAAGACCTCAACATCGTCAGCGTGTTTGAGGCGGTGGGCCAAAACGCCGCCGGCAATCTGAGCGACTTTGACCTGCATGAAATCGAGCAGCGCGCCATTCCCGGCCCTGGTTCATGTGGCGGTATGTACACGGCCAACACCATGTCCAGCGCGTTTGAGGCCCTGGGTATGTCCCTGCCGTATTCGAGCACCATGGCAAATCCGCACGACGAAAAAATGAATTCGGCCAAGGAATCGGCCAAAGTGCTGATCGAAGCCATCAAAAACGACCTCAAACCGCGCGACATCGTCACCCGCAAGTCGATTGAGAACGCCGTGGCCGTCATCATGGCCACCGGCGGCTCCACCAACGCGGTGTTGCACTTCTTGGCCATTGCCCACGCTGCAGATGTGGAATGGACGATTGACGACTTTGAGCGCGTTCGGGTCAAAACTCCCGTCCTGTGCGACTTGAAGCCCAGCGGCAAGTACCTGGCCGTGGACCTGCACCAGGCCGGGGGCATTCCCCAGGTCATGAAGACCCTGCTGGCTGCTGGCTTGCTGCACGGGGACTGCGTCACCATCACCGGCCAAACGATTGCCGAAGTGCTCAAAGACATTCCCGACGCGCCGCGCGCCGACCAGGACGTGATTCGCCCCATCGACAAACCCATGTACGCAAAGGGCCACCTGGCCATCCTCAAAGGCAACCTCTCGCCCGAAGGCGCGGTGGCCAAGATCACCGGCCTGAAAAAGCCCGTCATGACCGGCCCAGCCCGCGTCTTTGAAGACGAACAATCAGCCCTGCAGGCCATTTTGGCAGGCAAAATTGTGGCGGGAGACGTGATGGTGCTGCGCTACCTAGGCCCCAAAGGCGGCCCCGGAATGCCTGAAATGCTGGCACCCACTGGCGCCTTGATTGGCGCAGGTCTGGGCGAAAGCGTGGGCCTGATCACCGACGGCCGTTTCTCCGGCGGCACCTGGGGCATGGTGGTGGGCCACGTGGCGCCCGAGGCCGCAGCCGGGGGCACCATAGCGCTCATCCACGAGGGCGACTCCATCACCATCGACGCGCACGCTTTGCTGCTGCAACTCAATGTACCCGACGCAGAAATCGCTAAGCGCCGCGCCGCCTGGATCGCCCCCACCCCCCGCTACACCCGGGGCGTGCAAGCCAAGTTTGCGTTCAACGCCTCCACCGCCAGCAAGGGCGCGGTGCTGGACAACTACTAAGTTGGCCGCCGCCTTACAAGTTGCCGCGCGGCTTGCCACCCTGTGCGGCGCGCTGCTGTTCGGACCGCAAGCCTGGGCGGACGCCGCTGCCGAGTCGGCATTTGCAAAGTCCAAAAACTGTCTGGCCTGCCACGCCATCGATAAAAAAGTGGTCGGTCCAGCTTTCAAGGCGGTTGCCGATAAATACCGCCAAGACTCCGCAGCACTAGAACGCCTGGCGCTCAAGGTGCGCCAAGGTGGCAACGGCGTGTGGGGTGTGGTCTACATGCCCGCAAACGCACAGGTATCGCCAGACGAAGCCAAGCGTCTGGTGGCTTGGGTACTTAGCCTGAGATAGCCCAAAGCCTCGTCTACAGACAAAAAAATGCCAGCCCGGTTTGCACCGGCTGGCATTTTTTTAGCTCCGCAACCCCCTTGTGTGGGGGCGGGACCGGTTTACGCTGCGAAATTGGCTTGCGCAAATTCCCAATTCACCAATTTGTCTAGGAAGGTTTCAACAAACTTGGGGCGCATATTGCGGTAGTCGATGTAGTAGGCATGTTCCCACACGTCCACGGTCAAGAGCGCTTTGTCGGCGGTGGTCAGCGGGGTGCCAGCGGCGCCCATGTTGACGATGTCCACCGATCCGTCGGCCTTTTTCACCAGCCAGGTCCAACCAGAACCGAAGTTCCCCACTGCAGATTTGACGAAAGCTTCTTTGAACGCGGCATAGCTGCCCCACTTGGACGTGATGGCTGCCGCCAGTGCGCCGGTGGGTTCGCCGCCGCCGTGGGGCTTCATGCAGTTCCAGAAAAAGGTGTGGTTCCAGATTTGTGCGGAGTTGTTATAGATGCCGCCGCTGGACTTTTTGATGATCTCTTCGAGCGCCATGGCCTCAAACTCAGTGCCTTTTTGCAGGTTGTTGAGGTTGACCACGTAGGCGTTGTGGTGCTTGCCATGGTGAAACTCCAGTGTTTCTTGAGAATAAGCGGGGGCCAATGCGTCAATGGCGTAGGGGAGTGCGGGCAGGGTGTGTTCCATGGATTCCTCTGGATTGGATGGGGTGGGACAGGCTAACAAAAGGGGCGATTGTAGAAACTATTTCGGCTGGCCGCCCTGCACTTGCAGAGCAACCGTACCGTCCACAAGGTGGGCCTGCACCGCCTGTCCCGGATGCAGGAGGCCTACGCGGCTGAGCGTTTGCCCTTGCTCGTCGGCCAGCCATGCATAGCCCCGGCCCAGGACCAACTGGGGATCGAGCAAGCTCAGGCGCAGGTCCAAAGTGCCCACGCGGTGGGATTGGCGCTGCGCATCACGCCGCGCGGCAGCGCCCAAACTGGCTTGAACACGCAACAAGTCCGATTGGCGGCTTTGGATCACCTGGGCCACACGGTGCGCCATGCGCTGCTGAGCGGTGGCCAGTGCCATGCGCATTTTTCCCACCGAGGCAGTCGGTCGACCCAGGCGCACGGCCGCCATGTCCAGCCGCTGGGCCTGGGTGTCAAGGGCACGGGCAGCAGCGGCCTGCATCCGCTTTTGCATCTGGGCTGCGGCATCCAACAAGCTTTCGCGGCTGCGGGCGCACATTTCAGCGGCTGCAGTAGGAGTCGGGGCACGCAGGTCGGCAACAAAATCAGCAATGGTGAAGTCCGTTTCGTGGCCAATACCCGCCACGATGGGTACCGGGCTTTGGGCCAGCGTGTGTGCCAGAGTTTCGTCGTTGAAGGCCCAAAGGTCTTCCATGGCGCCACCGCCGCGCACTAGCAAAATCAGGTCAATGGCAAGTGCATTCGGGCCCGGCGGGGCCGTCGTCATGTCGTACAAACGCTGCAGCGCCTGGCCTATTTCGGCAGCCGCACCGGCACCTTGAACGCTTGCCGGGGCCAGCACCACCGGGATATGCGGCACCCGGCGCTGCAAGGCCGTCACCACGTCATGCAGAGCCGCTGCGCCAAGCGAGGTCACCAGACCGATGCCACGCACCTGCGATGGCAGGGGCCGCTTGCGTTGGGCATCAAACAAGCCAAGCGCCTCGAGCCGGGCCTTGAGCAACAAGAACTGTTCAAACAAAGTGCCCTCGCCCGCGCGCACCATGCTCTCCACCACCAATTGCAGTTCCCCACGGGGTTGGTAAACACCCACACGCCCCGAGACCTCTACCCGCTGGCCATCGCGGGGTACGAAGTCCAGCCCGCTGGCGGCGCGCTTGAACATGGCGCAGCGAATCTGGCCACTGTCGTCTTTAAGGGAAAAATAGCAGTGCCCACTGGAGGCGCGCACAAACCCGCTGATCTCGGCAGCCACGCGCACCGGGTTGAAGCGCGAGTCCAATGCGTCATCAATGGCTTGGCACAACGCTGAGACCCCCCAAACCCGGGGGCCAGGAGCAGTAAACGCAGACGTTTCGACCATGCGAGGCCTTGTAATGGAGTGTCGGTTGAAAAATGCGAGGGGGCGTTAAAGGGCTACAAATCTTTGACAGACCGGCCCAACAATCCCAGATAATCGCCCTCGGACTATTGTCACAGGGAGTACTGTTTTGTTTTCCATCATACAAGCTGCAGGGTGGCCTATTTGGCCACTTATTGCCAGCTCCATCTTGGCCCTGGCGATCGTGATCGAACGATTTTCCGCCCTGGTCGAATCCAAAGTGGCGCCAAAAGGCTTGGCCGACACCGTGATTGCCGTCACCCAAAAAGGCCTCCCCTCCAAAGACTCCCTTGCCGACTTAGAACAGAACTCCATGCTGGGCGAAGTCCTGGCCAGTGCCTTGCATTTATTAAAAACCAAGCCCAAGGCGTCTCAAGAGGAATTGCGCGCGGCAGTGCAAACCGCGGGGCGCGGCATGGCTCACCGCCTCGAGGCCCATATGACCATTTTGGCCACGGTGGCCTCATCGGCGCCACTGATGGGCTTACTGGGGACGGTGGTGGGAATGATCGAAATCTTTGGCGCTCAGTCTGCAGGAGCGGCCGGGGCCAGCAACCCCGTGCAATTGGCCCAAGGCATTTCCATGGCGCTGTACAACACCGCGTTTGGCTTGATGGTGGCCATCCCTTCGCTTGTTTTTTGGCGTTATTTCCGCGCCCGCATTGACAGCTACTTGCTGACGCTGGAGTCCAGCACAGAGCGGCTACTGCGCCACATTCAAACCACAGACGCGGACCAGCCATGAGCACCGTATTCGACCGGCCTGAACGCTCCGCTTCGGCCCTGAACTTCAACCCCTTGCGACGCGACGAACCAGAGATCAACCTCATTCCGTTTATCGACGTGTTGCTGGTGGTGCTCATTTTTTTGATGCTGTCGACGACCTACAACAAGGCCACCCAACTCAAAATCACACTGCCGGTGGCAGAAGCTGAGAAGCAGCATACCTTCCCGAAAGAGGTCCACGTGGGCGTGGGCGCCGATGGCGAATACAGCGTGGGCAATGAACGGCTGGGCGACCGCAGCCTCAAATCGCTAACCGCAGCCATGCGCGCCGGTGCCAAGGGCGTGGGGACACCGGTACTGGTCGTGAGCGCCGATGCCAGCGCTAGCCACCAATCCGTGATGACCGCCATTGAAGCCGCGCGCATCGTTGGTATCACCCAGGTTACGTTCGCACTGCAGTCCCCAACCAACCCGAACCGCCCCTAAAGCCATGGGCGCCATGGGTCAGTCCGCACTGCTGCACGCTTGGACCGGCAAGGGGCCATTGGCCAGGCTGTTGTGGCCGATCTCGCAGCTCTACGGCGCCTTGGTGGCGCTACGGCGGCAGCTTTTTCTCAAGGGCATTTTGCGCAGTCAACGGGCACAGGCTTTTGTAATCGTGGTGGGCAATGTGGTGGCCGGGGGGGCCGGCAAAACGCCTACCGTCATCGCCGTGGTGCAACACCTGCGTTCCCATGGCTACCAAGTGGGTGTGGTATCCAAGGGCTATGGCCGCCAAGCCACAGACTGCCGTGAAGTAAGCCCAGGAGCGAACCCCCATGATGTGGGCGACGAGCCCATTGTGGTACAGCACGCGGCCCAAGTGCCAGTTTTTGTGGGCCCAGACCGCCATCGCACGGCCCAGGCGCTACTGGCGCAGTATCCTGGTACCAAAGTGCTGGTTTGCGATGACGGGCTGCAGGACTACAGCCTATGGCGCGACCTGGAAATATGTGTATTTGATGACCGTGCCTGCGGCAACGGCTGGCTGCTTCCGGCGGGGCCCTTGCGTGAACCGTGGCCTCGCCACCCCTTGGCCTGTGCCGGCCAGTCGGACCAAACCCTGTTGGTGGTCAACACCAGTGGAGCACCCCAACCGGGCCAATTCGGCGCTCGACGAACACTGGCAAGCCACGCACGCAACCAACAAGGCCAGTTCATAGCCCTGGAGCAACTCCAAGAACCCGGACGTTTACCCCTCAAAGCCGTGGCCGGCATTGCCCGGCCCCAGCTGTTTTTTGACATGCTGCGGCAAACCGGCCTGCAGCTCAGCGCCACGCTGGCCCTGGCAGACCATGACAGCTACGGCCAGCAAACGGCGCGTAGCTTGGGAAACTTTGAGCTCATCTGTACCGAGAAAGACGCACCTAAGCTGTGGCTGATAGCACCCAATGCCTGGTCCGTTGCCTTGTTGCAAACCTTGGACCCGGCGTGCCTTGAAACCATAGAGCGGCAGATCAAAAACCACCGTGGTGCACGTTTATCATCGCAGCATGGACACTAAATTACTCGCACTGCTGGTTTGCCCGGTTACCAAAGGCCCGCTCGAGTGGCACCCCGAGCAGCAAGAATTGCGCTCACGCAGCGCGCGCCTGGCATACCCGGTGCGTGACGGCATTCCCGTATTGCTGGAAAACGAAGCACGGCCGCTCACCGACGACGAACTGGGCCTGTGAGCTCTGGGCATGAGCTACACGGTACTGATCCCAGCCCGACTCGCGTCGAGCCGCCTGCCTAACAAACCGTTAGCGGACATCGCGGGGGTTCCAATGGTGGTGCGGGTGGCACAACGGGTCACTGCTGGCATACCGAAAGGTACCTGCGTGGTGGTAGCCGCCGACAGCGTGGAGATCATGGCCGCATGCGCAGATTTTGGTGTGCAGGCCGTTCTAACCCACCAGAGTCACCCCTCTGGAAGTGACCGGCTTGCCCAGGCGTGCGAGATTTTGGGCCTGGATGACAGTGCAACAGTAGTCAACGTGCAGGGAGACGAACCACTGATTGACCCCGATTTGGTGCAAGCCGTAGCCGTTGTTTTGCAAAGCAGCCCACACGCCACCATGGGCACAGCGGCGTGCGCCATCACAAG
>CANHZG010000084.1 GCA_947464995.1 Comamonadaceae bacterium
AATAATTGGGATCTTCAAAGAATTTGCTTTTTCAAGTTTTGCAGGTCCCATATTATCTCCTGCAACCACAAAATGAGATCGGAAGAGCACACGTCTGACCGCCAGTCAGACGTGTGCTCTTCCGATCTTCAGAAATCCACCTGGACCGCCGCCACTATGAAAAGCGTGTGTTACCGTCCATCCAAGTTAACCGCAGCGGGACCCGGCGTGAAGAGTTGTTGCTGGCACCCGACATTTTGCAAAAAACCCGGGTCTTGCGCCAGTTTTTGTACAACATGGACGAAATCGAGGCCATGGAAATGGTGCTCAAACAGATGCGCGCTACCAAAAACAACAGCGAATTCTTTGACCTGATGCGCCGCGGCGGCTAAACCAGACCTGCGTTGGTCGAGCGCTGGCCTTGCCAGCGATGCCAATACTCCAGCGCAACACGGTAGGTGGTGGTTTGCACCTGCACCGTCTCAGAAATGTCATGCCCATAACCACCGCCCATGGCAAAAGCCATGGGAATTTTTCGGCTAAAGCACCAGTCAAACACTCTGCGGTCGCGGGCCTGTAGGCCATCGAAGCTGAGCTTGAGCCGCCCCAAGCGGTCGCGCTCAAAGGGGTCCGCACCGGCCAGATACAACACAAACCCCGGCGCAAAACGGTCTTCCAGGGCTTGCAAAGCGTGTTCCAGCGCCACCAGGTAATCGGCGTCGCCGCATCCGTCGGGCAGGCCCACATCCAGATCACTTTGCTCTTTGTCAAAGGGAAAGTTTTTTTCTCCATGCACCGACAAGGTGAAAACAGACGGGTCGTTTTCAAAAATCCGAGCGGTGCCGTTGCCTTGGTGCACGTCGAGGTCAATGACGGCCACCTTCAGCGGCAAGCGCTGCTGGCCATCGGGCGCTCTCGCCCTGCCCCACTCAGCCTGCAGCACGCGGGCCGTGACGGCCAGGTCGTTGAACACGCAAAAGCCGCCGCCCCGATCGGCGTAGGCGTGGTGCGTGCCGCCAGCCAGATTGGCCGCAACCCCTTCTTGCAGCGCGATGCGCCCGGCCTGCAAGGTGCCTCCCACCGAGCGCCGCGCCCGCGTGGCCATGGCCAGGCTCCAGGGAAACCCTATTTCCCGCAAGACTTTGGAGTCGACCGTGCCGTCGGCTACGGCGCCGATATACGCGGGATGATGGGCAAAAGCCAGTTCGGCGTCCAGCGCCTCAGGCGCCTGCACAAACCGCACTTCAGGCAATTGGGCAGAGACCGCGTCCCGCAACATCTGGTACTTAGCCATGGGAAAGCGGTGCCCCGGTGGCAAGGGGAGCACAAAGTTGTCGCTGTAAAAGGCCTGCATAGCGGGGGTTAACGCCGAAACTTGGCCGGAGTACTGAGATCGGAAAACCCCAGCGCGCAAGCAGCTTGCAGTTCTTGAGGCGTGGTGTTAACAAGAATTGGCATAGGACCACGGCCGCGCTTTTACCAACGCGGCGGGCGCTTGTCGATAAAGGCTTGCACGCCTTCGAGGGCTGTGGAGTCCATCATGTTGCAGGCCATGGTGCGGGCAGCATCGTCGTAGGCGGCTTGCATGCCGGTCTCTAGCTGGCGGTAGAAAAGCTGTTTTCCCATCTCCACGGGCAGCCGCGGCTTGCTCAGGATGCGGCCGATCAGGGATTCCAACTCGCCGTCCAAATGCTCTGGCGCGGCAACCCGGTTGACCAGCCCCTGGGCCAGCGCCTCCTGGGCATCCATGAAGTCGCCGGTGACCAGCATTTCAAACGCAGCCTTGCGCGACAGATTGCGAGACAAAGCCACGCTGGGTGTGGAGCAAAAAAGACCGAGGTTGACGCCGCTAACCGCAAAGCGCGCATCCGACGTGGCCACCGCCAGATCGCATTGCGCCACCAGTTGGCAGCCCGCAGCAGTTGCCATGCCCTGCACCTTGGCGATGACCGGCACGGGCAGACGCTGCAGGCCCATCATCATGCGGCCGCATTGGGCGAACAAGTGCTCGTAGTAGCCAAGCGATGGCTGAGCGCGCATTTCCTTGAGGTCGTGCCCTGCGCAAAACGCCCGCCCAGAGGCTGCTATGACCAGCACGCGCAACGTGGAGTCGGTAGCGAGTTGGTCGATCTGCGTTTGCAGCGCCGCCAACAATGCAACGTTCAAGGCATTGAAAGCATGGGGCCGGTTCAGCGTGAGGATGGTCACGCCACGGCCATCGTCGCTGCGCAACAGCGCGGCTTGGGGATCGTTAAGCTCAGTCATGGATTTACTCCGACGCAGTGCCTGCGCGGGCCCGCTCGCGCAACTGAAATTTTTGTATCTTGCCCGTGGAGGTCTTGGGGATTTCCTCAAACCGGATGTCCCTTGGCACCTTGTAGCTGGCCAGCCACTGGCGGCAGTGGGCGATAAGCTCTTCGGCACTGACCGAGCGGTCAGCGCGCGTCTCCACATAGGCCAGCGGCGTCTCGCCCCATTTGGCGTCAGGCTTGGCCACTACCGCACAGGCCAGCACCGCGGGGTGGCGGTATAGCGCGTCTTCCACTTCCAGCGAGCTGATGTTTTCGCCGCCAGAGATGATGATGTCCTTGCTGCGGTCCTTGATCTTGACGTAGCGGTCCGGCTCCATCACAGCCAGGTCGCCGGTGTGGAACCATCCCCCTGCAAAAGCCTCGGCGCTGGATGCAGGGTTTTTCAGGTAGCCCTTCATCACGATATTGCCGCGAAACATGATCTCGCCCATGGTCTGTCCGTCGGCGGGGCATTCGGCCATGGTCTGTGGGTCCATCACGGTCATGCCTTCTTGCAGGGCGTAACGCACACCCTGGCGGCCATTGAGCCGGGTTTGCTCAGCCAGACTTTGCTGCGCCCACGCCGGGCGCTGCACCGCCACCGACGCTGGCCCGTAAACCTCGGTCAGGCCATAGACGTGCGTAATGGCAAAGCCAATGCCCGCCATGCCCTCGATCATGGCCGCCGGGGGCGCGGCGCCCGCCACCATGCCGCGCACGCCCTGGGGTATGCCTTCGCGCAAAGCCGCCGGGGCGTTGTAAATCAGGCTGTGCACGATGGGTGCGGCGCAATAGTGGTCGACCGCGTGGGTGCGCATCGCCTCCAGAATGGCCACGGCTTCGGGCTTGCGCAGGCAGACATGCGTGCCCGCCAGCAGCGCCACCGTCCAGGGAAAGCACCAGCCGTTGCAATGAAACATGGGCAAGGTCCACAGGTAGCGCGGAAAATGGGGCATGGTCCAGGTAGCAGCATTGCTCACCGCGTTGAGGTAGGCGCCCCGGTGGTGGGTGACCACGCCCTTGGGATCGCCCGTGGTGCCGCTGGTGTAGCTGACCGCAATGGCGTCCCACTCGTCTGCCGGACCTTCAAGCTTGGCCAGTGGTGCGTGGCCGCCAATCCAGTCCTCGTAAGTGTGCGAACCCACCCGCTCGCCAAGGCCGGTGTATTCGCTGTCGCAGACATCAATCACCAGCAGCGCGCGGCCATGCTGCTGGCGCAGCAGTTGCAGCGCAGCGGCAATGACGGGCGCAAATTCGCGGTCGGTAATCAGCACCTCGGACTCGCAGTGGTTCAGCTGCCAGGCCAGCAAGGCAGCGTCGAGTCGGGTGTTGAGGGTGTTGAGCACCGCACCCAACGCAGGCACGGCGTAGTGCGCTTCCACCATCTCGGGTGTGTTGGCCAGCATGGTGCTAACGGTGTGGCCCCGACCGATGCCGTGAGCCTGAAGCGCCGCCGCTAAACGGGCAGACCGCTCCCGCGTCTGGGCCCAGTTGTAGCGGCGATGGCCGTGGATGACAGCGGGCAGGTCGCCAAACACCTCTGCCGCTCGCTCAACAAAGCTCACGGGCGACAGGGCAACAAAGTTAGCGGGGTTTTTGTCGAGGTGTTGGTCGTAAATCGTGGTCATGGGGGCTTTGGGTGAGTGAAGCAGGCTAAGCGGCAGTGCGGCAGGCGATGGCCAGGGCTTGGTCGATGTCCCACAGGATGTCATCTAAGTGTTCCAGTCCGACCGAGATGCGAACCATGTCGGGAGCGACGCCGGCGGCAATTTGCTGATGCGCGTCAAGTTGGCGGTGCGTGGTGCTAGCCGGGTGGCTGATCAGGGTGCGGGTGTCGCCAATATTGACCAAGTGGCTCATGAACTGCCCGGACTCGATGAACTTAATTCCCGCCGCCAACCCGCCCTTTAAGCCAAAGGCCAGCAAACCCGAGGCGCCGCGCATCTGCCGCATCAAGAGCGCATGCTGGGGGTGATCGGGCAGGCCGGGGTAATTGACCCAGGCCACACGCGGGTCGGCTTGCAGGAAGCGGGCCACGGCCAGGGCGTTGCTGCAATGGCGCTCCATGCGCAGGGGCAGCGTTTCCACGCCCTGCAAAATCTGCCAGGCGCTCAAGGGACTAAGCGCAGCGCCAAACACGCGCAAGCTCTCCATACGGCAGCGCATGGTGAAGGCAAAGTCGCCAAAGGTCTCGTAAAACTTGACGCCGTGGTAGCCCGGTGAGGGCTGCGTCATGCCCGGGAATTTGCCGTTGTCCCAGGGGAAACGGCCACTTTCCACCAGCACACCGCCCAGCGTGGTGCCGTGGCCGGCCAGGTATTTGGTGGCCGAATGCACCACCACGTCGGCGCCCAGCGCCAGCGGGTTGCACAAAAACGGGCTTGGCACGGTGTTGTCGATGACCAGCGGCACGCCGTGGGCGTGGGCCACGGCGGCAACGGCGGCAATGTCGAGAACCTGCAGGCTGGGGTTGCCCAGGCTTTCGGCAAACACGGCGCGCGTGTTGGGCTGCATGGCGGCAGCAAAGGCATCGGGCTGGCCACCATCAACAAACGTGGTCTGGATACCAAACTTGGCCAAGCTCACCGCCAGCATGGTGACCGAGCCGCCATACAGCGCCCCGGCCGCCACCACGTGGTCGCCGGACTGCAGAATCGTCATCAGCGCCATGGTCTCGGCGGCCATGCCCGAGGCCGAGGCCACCGCCGCCCTGCCCCCTTCGAGCGCCGCGACGCGCTCCTCAAAGGCAGCCACCGTAGGATTGCTCAGGCGCGAATAGACGTTGCCAAAGGTTTGCAGGTTGAACAGCGAGGCCGCGTGATCGGCGCTGTCAAACACAAAGCTAGTGGTCTGGTAAATGGGCAATGCACGCGCGCCCGTGACCGCGTCGGGTATTTGCCCGGCATGGATGGCAAGGGTTTCTGGTTTGAATTGGCGTTCAGCCATGGCGGCGGTCTTTGGTTGAGGCCAGAACGGCTAATGGGGGCGTCGGGCTGAAATGACGCCGGTATTGACGCCAAACCAGTTCAATCCGCCAAACAAGCGCGCATGCTCGATCTTGACGCAGCGGTTAAAAACAGACTCCAAACCCGCCTGGCGCACCAGCTGGTCCGCGGCGGAGTTTTGCACCCCGATTTGCTGCCACAGGCATTTGGCACCGATGCGGATGGCCTCTTGGGCCAGCGGCAGTACGTCCTCCGTGCGGCGAAAGACGTCGACCATGTCCACCGCGTGAGGAATGTCCAACAAGCTGGCGTACACCGTCTCACCCAGGATCTGCTGGTCGCCGGTGGCGTAGCGTGGATTCACGGGGATTACCCGGTAGCCGTGCGACTGCAGGTACTTGGCGACAAAAAAACTGGGCCGGTGCCACTCGGCCGACAAGCCGACCACAGCAATGGTCTTGTACTGCTGAAGCATGTGCCGCAGAGCGGCGTTGTCGTTGTGCATGGACTCGGGACTGAACGGTTCAGGGCGTAAAGCTGGCTATGGCACCGACCTGTAGCATTCGCCTTATCCGCGAAACTGTTCGTAGGCTTGGGCAACTCTCAAGACCGTTGCATCGTCAAAATGGCGACCCGTGAGCATCAGACCTACCGGGAGGCGCTTGGCGCCTTTACACGGCACGCTGATCGACGGATGTCCAGTCAAATCAAATGCGGCCGTATTGGCGCACATATTCAAAGCATTGCGGGTGTACAGCTTGCGGTCGACCTCCGGGCTTGCAGGGATTTCCATCGCTGTCTGCGGCGTGGTTGGCATCACCACGATGTCGAATTGTTCAAACACTTTTTCATATGCCGCATTGATCATGTTCGAAAAATTACGGGCTCTGGCATAAAAAACGCCGTTGTATTGGTTGCCCATGTAGTCTGCGATCAACACGCCCAATTTTGCGGTCGGCGAAAAATCGCCACCATTGGTTTTGATGCCCCGCATCATGGTGGACATCAGTTGGGGGTGGTACCAGCCCTTGTGCTGGTAAGCCTGGTGGCCGGCATAAAAGCTGTTAACCCCTCCCTCGGTCGCTACGGCATTCCATACCGGCGAGACCATGCGGTGCTCCGGCACCGAAACTTCTTGAACCACAGCGCCCAGTTTTTTGAGCACCTTGATGGCTTCCTTGACCGCGCTATCGACCTCTTTCATGGAAAACTTAGAGCCAAATCCCTCTTTGATGACCGCGATCTTGAGTCCCTTGATGCCTGCGTTCAAGGCCTTTTTGTAGTCCTGCACCGCAACGGTGGTGGGTTGGCGAGGATCGTCTCCATCCGCGCCGGCCAAAACCGACAACATCAGCGCCGCGTCCGCGACGTTTGTGGTCATGGGTCCAATGTGGTCTATCGTCAAGTCAAAACCGACGATACCGGTATAGGGCACCAGCCCGTGCGTGGGCTTCAAGCCCACCGTCCCAGACCAAGCACTGGGGATGCGGATGGACCCACCTTGGTCGCCTCCAATAGCAATGTCCACGAGCTTGGCGCCCACAGCAGCGGCCGAGCCGCACGAAGACCCGCCCGCCGCATAGCGCGGGTTGGCGACGTTTTTGGTGACGCCATAGGCGCTGGTGTGACCGCCGCCGGAGAACGCAAAGTCGTCGGTATTCAAAACGGCGGTGATATGGGCACCGGCCTCCAAGATGCGCGTGACGATGGTTGCATCGATATCCGGCGTAAACCCGTACAACAAGCGCGAAGCACACGTCATGGGCAGACCGGCAACGCATATCGTGTCTTTCAGGCCGATTTTTTTCCCACTGAGCGCACCCTTTTTACCGGTGGAAACCGAGCAGTATTGAACGATGGCGTTCAGCGGGTCGTCTTTGGGATCGGGGCGGCCCAGTGGAATACGGGTGGCAGCAATGACCGGACGCTGCCGGTCTGGATATTGCTCCAGTTCGTCATACAGATCCATGTTTTCGCACACCAGTTCATGGAAATCTTTCAACTCAGCTTCGGTGAGTTGCAGATGGCGCGCATCACTTGATTTTTGAAGGTCGGCGATAGAGGGGCGACGTATGGGCATGGCGTAGGTCCTTGGTCAAAAAAAATGGATCGGGTGTCACTTTCAAAGAACAAACTGTCTTTCTGTACCTGCTGGTGCGTCAGAACTGCCACGACCGGCCTGGTCTCCATGGGGCCGCTGGGGCTCACGACCGGTAGAGGTAGGAAATTCAAACTCAGCAGAGCAAGTATGGCATGGGCACTCCCAATCTTGCTTGGATCCAGCGAGGCTGCGTTAAGGGGCAACTTTCTGAAAAAAACAGCCGGAATAGAATTCAACAACCGGGGCAGCGCCGACCAGCTGCAGGAAACCTGAGCGCAGCTTCAACCGGAATCAAGTTTGTCTTGCTCTTGGGGTCCACTTCAAAGGACTGAAAGTATGTCATCGAAACAGGTGGTTATCGTTGCAGGGGCACAAGGCGTTATCGGACTGGGTGCAGCCGCCCATATGGCCGCACTACCCGATACAAAGGTGTATGGTCTTTCTCGGCGTGCAATGGAGGACGCCCATAACGTTATCCCCTTGAACGTGGACCTGTTGTCTGAATCAGACACACAGCGCGCGCTTTCTCACCTTCACGATGTAACGCACATCGTGTTTGGCGCGTATATCGAAAAAAGCAGCCCGGTGGAGCGGAGCTTGGTAAACGTCACCCTGCTGCGCAACCTACTCAGCGTGGTCGAAAAAAACTCCCCCAAATTGGAGCATGTAACCCTTTATCAGGGTGGAAAAGCCTATGGATCCGACCTTGGGCCGTTCAAGACACCTGCACGCGAAGACGATCCGCGATTGATGTCTCCGAACTTCTATTACGACCAGGAAGATTTTTTGAAGACCCAGCAGCGCGGCAAGAATTGGCATTACACCGTGCTGCGTCCAGAGGCGGTCATGGGCTATGGCATCGGAAATCCGATGAATCTGACGATGGTCATTGGGGTTTATGCCGCGATTTCCAAAGAGCTCGGTCTGCCCTTGCGTTTTCCTGGGCCGGAGGCCGCATACCGGGCGCTGTATCAGGTTACGTCCACAGACATTCTGGCAAAAGCAGCCTCCTGGGCTGGCAAAACCGAATCGGCGCGCGAACAAATCTTCAACATCACCAACGGGGACTACTTTCGCTGGCAATTCATGTGGCCAAAAATTGCAAAATCGTTTCAGATGGAGGTGGCAGAGCCGGTGCCCATGCCGCTGGGCATCTACATGGCGGACAAGGCCCCGCTGTGGGCCGAAATGACCAAGAAATATGGCTTAAACCCGATACCTTACGAGCAGGTCGTCAACTGGGCCTTCGGCGACTTCATCTTCAATGCGGCGTATGACAACATCTCTTCCACCATCAAAGCCCGCCAGCATGGTTTTCACGATTGCATTGACACGGAGAACATGTTTGTCGACTTCTTCGCGAGCATGCGAGAGCGCCGCATCTTGCCTCCCATCTAAGGGAACGGTGATGCGACGTTCATGGGCTGGATTGTTGGCACTGGCATCTACGCTGACATTTGCACAGTACTCCGACATGGTTGGTTTTCAAAAAATCGCCAGCATGAAGGTGGAGCCTTCTTCGACCACCGTGGGTCAGGAAATTCGCATTACCGTGCTGGCGCAAGGCGCAACCGCCAGTAACTGCGGCTTGTTAATTAGCTTCGACGACGGTACCCATGCCAGCGTGAAGGTGGCCCATGATCACCAGAAGTTTCCGGTCACGGTGACACATACCTATGCCGAACCTGGAACTTATTCAATTACGGCAGAGGGGCGTGTGCTAACACCCCTTGCGGGCTGCGCAGGTGCCGCAAGCGCCAAAGTTATCGTTAAAGCGGCTCTTTAATCGCCGGTATTTCTTCGGACCTTGCTGGGTACAGTTTGCCCAACTGGCTTTGTGGACACCGCGTAAGTTGGTGGGCGATGGCGGATCAAGGCTTAACGGGCTGCTACGAATTTTGTTATTGCCCTACTGGGCGACGGACTCATTTGGCCAGACGATGTCTTCATCCACCGAATACAGCCTACATGCCACTTTGGCGAAATTGCTGCAAATCTCAAGTGCCCGCTTGAGCGGATCCTCGCCTTCACTGAACCATCCCCAAGCTCCACTGGGTGAAATGGCAAATGCGCGGGGCAGTGCAACTGTCAGGTACTTTTTGTATCCTGCGCGCCCGGTATCGCGCACAAACGGAATCTTCGTCTCATCATTCAATGCAGCAAAGGTGGTCTTTGGCGGAACGGGCATATAAGACGCAGGCTCGAATTTCGCGTACAGCGCGAGTGGCTCATAAGGCATACCGATGGACGCAAGAAACTTGTCAAGTTCCGGTTGCCAGATTGCCGTACCAGCACGGGATGAGAACATGCCGTGTGAATCAGTGCCGAAGTTCCCGAAGGCGACCAACGCTGCTTTACCGCCAGCGGCGGTGTACTGCTCAAACATGTTCCGGTAGGTTGGTGTGCTGAAAAAGCTATCGTTGTCGCCATAAAACCACAACGAGGGAACCATCGTTGTTTTGGCAAATGCACCTGCACCCCGCGCCAGATTGTTCTGCCAGCCCGGGCAATCGTCATTGCGAAGGCCGCCGGCAAAATTGACGAGACCTTTGACACCGGCATAGTTGCGTGCACCAAAGGCTAGTGTCGTCCAGCCGCCGTGCGATTGGCCCACTATCAACACACGGGATTTGTCTGCCCAAGGTTGTGCGCCCACATAGTCCAGCGCGGCCTGCACGTCATCGGCCTGCATCTCACCATTGCTTTCGATGTTGCATCCCACGCCTATGTAGCGACCCTCGGACTTGGAAAACCCTTGCCGCATAGGCACCACAACGGCATATCCACGCTGCAAAAAGTAGCTTGCTGCCAGGGTAGGTCGGTAACGGTCCTGAAAACGCGGATCTCCATACGCTTTTCCGTGGTTGATGACCGCCACCGGAAACGGGCCGCCGCCGTCAGGTAGGTACAGCGTGGTTTCTAGTGCAATAGTGAACAGGGCCTTCTTGGGCACCATCACCACCGACTCATTGAGTAACGTGTCTATTTTGGCGGGTTGGGCATTGGCAGATATGCCAAAGGTGCCATGCAGCAAAATACATGCGCCTAGCAGCCAGCGGTATGAGCGTCGCACTTCAGACCAGAGAGGTAGAAAATTCAACCACATGAGAGTAATTATGCACGGGTCCCGGATGACTTAGCACCTTTGACCCGTAAAGTTTGGGCCGCCCCGGAAGATCAATAGTGGCACAGCAGTGCGGGCCGAATTGTCCCAGTCTGGCTTAAGCAGTGCACCCTCCCCATCTGCATAAAAATGTCATACCTTAACGGCAGTTCATCCGCGAGGGATATGTGCGGTGGCTCAAACCTCACTCTGTTCTGGCCCAGTATTCGCCCGATGTCTGCGTATGCCTAATGAAAACATGGTGTGCATCTGCACGCCGCACTCCAACACAGCAGCCGCAACACGTCATAAATCCGGGGTACCACCAACTCCCACAAGTAGTACGACGGACACTCGGGGGGTACCGGCGCGCACTTGGCTGGGCGAATGCGGTCGCCAGACAGCAGGGATTCGGCCCGCTTAGAGTTCTAGACCTGCATGGTGAATTACCAGGCCGGTCTACTTACGAACTGGCGGTAAATCCGTGCAAGACCC